>JAQXNC010000048.1 GCA_029097145.1 Bacillota bacterium | reverse complement strand
TTATGAAATAAATATTAATAGAATCAAAAGTGCACAGCTTTTCTTTGTACTTGATGCACTTGAAACAAATCGTTATACCGATAACAGTGATATTACTGTGACTGTTTACCATGATTTTGAAGAGTTTCGTGGCTCATCTGAATTTGTAGTAAACAGCGCAGATGATATTGATTCTATAAGAGAAAAAATAAAGATAGCTATTAATCAGTCTTTGAATTCAAAAAATAAGAAATTTAATCTCTATGACAACAACGATAATTATGTTTCGTTTGATTCGATTCAAAACGAAGATCTTAATGATGTAGCTATTAAAACTGCAAAGGCTGTTTATAAAGCTAATCATTTTGAAAATGGATGGATTAATTCTCTTGAAGTCTTCATAAGAGAAATTGAAACTGAATACATAAATTCAAAGAATGTTCATCATAAGTTTTTGAAAAGAAGTGGCGAAGTTGAAGTAATTCCTACTTTTAAAAACAACGAAGAATACGAATTATATCTCGATTTTAAGTTTATCGATGAAGACTACGATTACATCACTAAAAGAACTGAAAAGATTTTTGAAGATGCAAGAAACCGTTCTATAGCTCAAAAACTTGAATTAGATAAAGATGTGGATGTGATACTCAATGATGAAACAGGGTTCTTTTTACGCAATTTAGCTAACGATATATCTTATGATGTTGTTTATTCATGCATGAATCATTTTAAAATTGATGATGTTATCACAGATAGAAACATAGATATGATATACAAACCATATGTAAAAGGTGTTGCAAATTCATTTCCATTTGACAGTAATGGTGTAGTTTTAAAGGATAAGAAAATTATTGAAAATGGTAAGGTTATTGATTACTGGGGATCTTATCGCTTTGGACAATACCTAAAGCAGAGTGATATCTCAGGTGTTGAAAGAGTACTGTCTGTTGATACTTTTGAAAATGAACCTGAATTAGGTGAGAACTATCTTGAAATAATGTCTTTTTCTTCACCTCAATTTGATGCGAGCAGTGGCTATTTTGGCGGTGAAGTAAGACTGGCACTATATCATCATGAAGGTCAAATAATCCCGGTTACCGGTTTGAGTATCAGCGGTAATTTCTACGAACTTCTAAAAGACAAAATATTTTTCAGTAATGAAAAAGCTAAATATACAGGATATTACGGTCCTAAACACATGATTATTAAGGGTATGAAGATTAATTAATGAATAATGTAGATTTGCTTAAGGGTAACATCTTTAAATCACTTAATTCACTCGCACTGCCAATAATGCTCTCAAGCCTGATTCAGATGGCATATAACCTGACCGATATGATATGGATAGGTGGTTTGGGCTCAGATGCAGTGGCAGCAATTGGCGCTGCAGGATTATATATGTGGCTTGGTAGTGGTCTTGTGATTATTCCAAGAAGTGGTGGTCAAATTAAAGTTGGACATTCACTTGGTGCGAATGATATGAAATCCGCAAGAGAATATGCACTAAGTTCCAAACAGCTGCTGGTATTTCTGGCTGCTGTTTTTGGCTTATTATCTTTTTTCTTTAGTCAGGGAATGATTTCTTTTTTTAATTTAAATAATATACAAACATTAAACGATGCATCCAGCTATTTAAGAATATGCGGTGGACTTATTATATTTAGTTTCTTTGGTACGTATTATACCGGAATTTTATCATCAATGGGCAATTCAAAAATAAGCTTGTATGTAACAGGTATAGGACTTGGATTAAATATTATACTTGATCCAATCTTAATTAATGGATTTATGTTTATTCCTGGTTTTGGAGTGATAGGAGCTGCTTTGGCGACTGTGATATCTCAATTTATAGTTTATTTTTCATTCACAATACTGATTCGTAAAAATTCTATATTGAATAAGCTTAGTATTATAAATAGAATTGACTATAAAAGAATAAAAGAGGTCATATTACTTGGTTTACCTGTAGCTCTTGAATCGATGGTTTTTGCATTCATCTCAATGGTGATCGCAAGAATAGTAGCCCGTTTTGGTGACGATGGAGTTGCCGTGCAAAAAGTTGGAAGTCAGATTGAATCTATATCTTGGATGATAGGTGATGGATATGCAGTAGCGATGAATAGTTTTGTCGCTCAGAATTATGGTGCCAGTGATTATAAAAGAATAATGAAGGGTACCAAGATTGGTTTTGGTATAATGACAATATGGGGTATATTCACCACTATTTTGTTAATGCTGTTTGCTGAACCGATATTTAATATATTTATTCATGAAAAAAATGTTATCATGATGGGCGTTGATTACCTTAAGATACTTTCAGTATCACAGCTGTTCATGTGTGTAGAGATAATTTCGGCGTCTTGTTTTAATGGATTGGGTAACACCTTACCGCCTTTTATCGTTTCTTTCTTTTTTACATTATTGAGAATACCGCTTGCTTTATATCTATCTGGCATTTATGGAATTAATGGCATATGGATTGCTGTTACTGTCTCGTCTATTTTAAAGGGTATAATCTTATCAATATCGCTGATTATATATTATAAACAGCATGTTATAACGAAAGTTTAGAATATAAAAACGCATATTAATGAGTACTTTATTAACTCAGATAATATGCGTTTTTAATGCTTATGAAAGCTTTGCAATTGCGGTATCGATTCGTTTTAACGATTCCTGTTTACCAAGGATTTCAGCAATTTCAATTGCACCACCTGGAGTAAATGCCTTACCACTCAAAGCAACTCTGACTGGATATAATAGTTGACCATTCTTAATTCCTAGAGATTGTGCCAGATTCATTAATCCATCATGAATAGTCTCGTGATTCCAATCATTTAATGATTCAAGGAAATCTCTGGCATTCTTAAGTGATGCTAAAGCTACCTCAGGATTTGTTTTCATCTTTTTGTTTGTATATAAGTCAATCTCATATTCAGGTAATTCATCAAGGAAATCTATCATTTCAGGTATTTCTGAAAGGATAGAAACTCTTTCTTTAAGAATATGTGCTATTTCTTCAACATTCAGATCCTTCTTTACAGCTTTTTTAATATAAGGCGTAACGATATTTACATATCTATCAAAATCCATATCACGGAGGTATACACCGTTCATCCATTTTAATTTTTCGATATCAAAGATTGCGCCTGAAGTATTGATTCTCTTGACATCAAATGCTTTTGCTAATTCTTCGAGTGAATAGATTTCTCTTTCTTCACTAGGTGACCATCCAAGCAGAGCGATATAGTTTAAAATTGCTTCTGGTAAATATCCTTTTGCAACCAGATCTTGGAATGATGCATCACCATTTCTCTTTGATAACTTCTGGTGTTCATCTTTCATTACTGGTGGGCAGTGAATATATCTTGGTTTATCCCAACCTAATGCTTCATAAATCAGGTTGTATTTAGGAGTACTAGAAAGATATTCATTTCCTCTTACAACATCAGTAATACCCATTAAATGATCATCAATAACATTAGCAAAGTTGTATGTAGGGAATCCATCAGACTTAAGAAGAATCATTTCATCCAGGATTGAATTTTCGACTGTGATAGTACCATATACTTCATCATCAAATGAAGTAGTTCCGTTAGGATTGATGTTCTGTCTTACGACGTATGGTTCACCATCAGCGATACGTTTTTCAATCTCTTCTTTACTTAATTTCTTGCATGGGTCACGATATATAAATGATTCACCTTTTGCTTCAGCTACTTCTTTTTGAGCCTTAATATCATCTTCGCTACAGAAGCAGATATGAGCCTTACCTAATTCTACAAGCTTAAGAGCATATTCTTTATATATACCCGATCTCATACGTTCTGATTGAACATAAGGTCCAAAATTGCCACCAACATCTGGTCCTTCATCGTGTTTTAAACCACATTCTTTTAATGTGTTATAGATAATATCTACTGCACCATCAACCAGTCTTCCCTGGTCAGTATCTTCAATACGTAGGATAAATACTCCATTATCACTTTTTTTAGCTACCAAGTAAGCATAAAGGGCAGTTCTTAGATTGCCGATATGCATATATCCTGTTGGACTTGGAGCAAATCTTGTTCTAATTGTTTCCATTTTTACCATCCTTTTTAAACATATAAATATTACTCTAAATAGGTGTCATTTTCAATAAGTTATCATAATACTATAGATAATAATCAATAAAAGTAGCATAATTAAGAATATGAAACGTGTTTTACTTAAATTAAGATCTTATGTCGTAAATAAATTTAGTGTTGCAAAGATATTGGCATCAAGTTTTCTTTTTATGATTATTATGGGAACGTTGCTTCTGTCTCTTCCTATATCAAATAATCGTGAAGTATTACCGCTCATTGATAACCTGTTTACTGCTACTAGTGCTACCTGTGTTACCGGGTTATTAACAACTGTTGCACTTGAACAATATTCTGTTTTTGGACGTTTTGTAATATTGATTTTAATACAGTTCGGTGGTTTAGGGCTGATGTCATTTATATCGATAGTTTTAATGTTCATTAAGACGAAACTTGAATTTAAAGAGCGAATGTTAATGAAGGATGCACTTAATAAGATGGATTTCAGCGATCTTAGACATTATATTTATGGCATTTTTAAATTTACTTTCTTTTTTGAAATCTTGGGAGCTTTGATTATGTCACCAGTTTTGATTGCTGAATATGATTTCTTAGGTGGTATTGCTCAGAGTATCTTTTTATCAGTATCTGCATTCTGCAATGCAGGAATTGACTGTTTCGGAGCTACTTCATTAATGGCTTATCAAAACAATCCAATTATTGTTTTTACTGTGGCAGCGTTAATAATTACCGGTGGTCTTGGTTTTGCGGTATGGTTTGACTACAAAGAAAAACTCGGGTTACTTGTGAGATTTAAAAAGAATGTATATAAGAAGTTGAATATTCATACAAAACTTGTAACTGCAATTACGGTATCACTTATTTTATTTGGTATGGTTTTCATCTTTGTTGCTGAATACAATAACAGTATGGCTTCACTTTCACTACCGTCAAAGATTATGAATTCATTCTTCAATTCAGTAACCTTAAGAACAGCAGGTTTCTATACTATTGATTACAGTGTTTTAAATCGTATTACGAAAGTATTCATGTGTATTTTTATGCTTATTGGTGGTTCACCTGGTGGTACTGCTGGTGGTATTAAAACAACAACTTTTTTCCTTTTAATTATTATGACTATATCTGATATTCGTAATGAAAAACATATGCATGTTTATGGGAAACATATCTTAAAAAAGAATTTTATTAAGGCTTATGTAGTATTTATTTTCTATTTGGCAAGTATAATACTAGCATTTATGACACTGCTTGTCAGTGAAAATTTTGATGCACTGGATTTATTGTTTGAAATTGTAAGTGCTATTGGAACTGTTGGTTTATCTACTGGATTGACACCATTACTATCAGGTTTTGGTAAGGTAGTTATTATAGTCTTGATGTTTATTGGCCGTGTAGGACCTATAACTATCGCATATTCATTACGTAAATCAACTAGAAATGATACTGGTATCAGATATCCGCAAACAGAAATTATGGTGGGGTAAAGAATAATGAGCAATTCAAAAAAGACTTATATTGTACTTGGACTTGGTATATTTGGTTCAACAATATCAAAAGAACTGACAAAATTTGGACAGGATGTTATCGCGTTAGATAAGGATATGTCGTGCGTAGAAAGAATGAGTGAACTGGTTGCACATGCTGTATGCTGTGATTTTACAGATAAAGATCAGCTCAGAGCTATTGGTGCAGGTGATGCTGATGCAGCTATTGTTGCAACTGGATCACATCTTGAGGAATCGATTCTGGCTATTATGAATTTAAAAGAACTTGGTGTTCCTTATGTTTTAGCTAAAGCTAAGAATCGCAAATACGGTGATATCATGCTAAAAATAGGTGCTGATAAAATAGTACTTCCAGAGAAAGAAATGGGTATCAGAATGGCGAAAGCCTTACTGGCATGGAACATAGTTGAACTAGTTGATATTGATAAAGATTACTCTATCATGGAAATTAAAGCTCCTACATCATGGGTCAACAAGTCATTGCTGCAGTTAAATATTCGAAGTAAACTAGGTATAAATGTATTAGGAATAAGAAATGGTGATAACCAGCACTTATCTATTAATCCAAACCCTAATTATTTAATACAGGATACAGATCAGTTATTAGTAGTAGCTGATAAAGATATTTTTAATCATTTTGAAGAATTAGAAAGAGTAAGAGGTTAATTAATTATGAAATATGAATACACGCCAGTTGGTACATGTTCAAGAAAACTTGTCTTTGATATTGAAGACGACAGAATTAAGAGTTTAGAAGTTACAGGGGGATGTCCTGGTAATCTTTTAGGGATATCAAGAATCGTAAAGGGTATGACCCTTGATGAAGTAATTGAAGATTTTGAAGGTGTAACTTGTGGTAACAAAAAAACTTCATGTCCCGATCAGATTGCTCAGGCTTTGAAAAAAATAAAAGCTGATGAAAAGAATTAATTTTATACTAGATCATTTAGAAAAATACAAACTTAAATTATTATTACTGGTTTTAGTTACTGTTATATATGCTGGGATGAATTTAATTTCCAGTTTAATGCTTAGTTTTGTAATAGATAACGTAATTGATGATAAACCAATTAAAATGACAATAATGAAGATGCTTGCAGGTGTACTCGGAGGAGTGGAAAACATACGTGAACATCTTTATATTCTGGCATTAGTTATGATATTGATTTATTTCATGGTTATGGTTCTTCTGAGATATCGTCAAAGTACACAGGGAGTTATATCAGAAAATCTCGTAGCTAATATCAGAAATAATTTATATCATCATCTGCAGGAATTGCCTTATGCATACCATGTAAAAGCTAAGACGGGTGAATTGATTCAAAAATGTACAAGTGATGTCGATATGATTCGCCGTTTTTTTGCTGGACA
This sequence comes from Bacillota bacterium, assembly GCA_029097145.1. GTDB lineage: Bacteria > Bacillota_I > Bacilli_A > Erysipelotrichales > Erysipelotrichaceae > JAHHTG01. The sequence continues at coordinate 41,096 of JAQXNC010000048.1, read as the reverse complement.
ATTTGCAGAGATATTTTATATTCTGGCAACTGCGATTATTGCCATGACTATTCTGTTTAACATAAATTATAAACTGGCTTTCTTTGCATCATTATCATTACCAGTTATTTTTCTATATTCTTTTCTATTTTTTAGAAAAATACAGAAACAGTTTCTTGTTTCTGATGAAGCTGAAGCCGTGATGTCAACTGTTATACAGGAATCATTATCAGGTATTAGAGTAGTTAAAGCTTTTAATAGAGAAATATATGAAATAAAGAAATTTGAAAAGACAAATAGAGAGTATTATGATGTCACATATAAAATGATTTTATCTCTTGGTATGTATTGGGCTTCCAGTTATTTTATTTGCCTACTGGGTATACTTTCTATTATTGTATTAGGTATCTTTGCAGTCAGAAACAACGCCATTACAGTTGGAGATTTTGTAGTATTTGTGACATATCAGAATATGATTTTATATCCTATCAGAGCTCTTGGCAGAATCTTAAGTGATTTTGGTAAAGTTACAGTTTCACTTGATAGAATTATTGATATTTGCGAAACCCCTGGTGAAGATTTAATTGCAGGATTAAAACCAGATCTTAGAGGAGACATTGTTTTTAGAGATGTATACTTTAAATATAGCGATGACAATCAGGATGTATTAAAGGGGATAAACCTGAAAATCAAAAAAGGGGAAAGTGTTGCGCTTATTGGGCCAACAGGAAGCGGTAAATCTTCACTTGTACATCTTCTATCAAGACTATATGATGTAGATTCTGGCTCAATAGAAATCAACAATTGCAATATTAATGATATAAATAAGAATTACCTTAGAGATAATGTAGGTATCGTTTTACAGGAACCGTTCCTTTATTCTAAATCGATTATTTCAAATCTTAAGATGGTTAACCCTGAAGCAAGCGATGATGAGATTTATGAATCAACACGCATTGCCTGTATTCACGATGTTATCAAATCATTTGATAAAGGTTATCGAACGTTAGTAGGTGAAAGAGGCGTTACTTTATCTGGTGGTCAGAAACAGAGACTTGCTATTGCACGAACGCTGATTAAAAAGACTCCAATTCTAATTTTTGATGATTCACTTAGTGCTGTAGATACGCAAACCGATAATATGATTAGAAATGAACTTAATAAAATCGGTAAAGAGACAACACTGATTATCATTACTCAAAGAATATCTAGTGCTAAGGATTGTGACAGAATTTTTGTGATTGAAGATGGTATTATTACTGAGAGTGGAACACATGATGAACTAATTAAAATTGATGGACTCTATAAACGTATTAACGAAATACAGAGTCAGATTATTGTAAAGGAGGAGTTGTCAAATGCCTAATGAATTTGAAGAAAAAGACTTTTCCGAAGGTTTTAATTTTGATGCATGGAAGAAAATAGGTCTGCTTTTTAAGCCTCAGCTTAAATATCTCATTATACTCATTGTCTTACAGCTTCTAATAGCTTTAAGTGAAGTAGTGATGCCTTTATTCAATCGTACTGGTATTGATAAATACGCAAGTGGAAATGGTAGTGATGAAGAGCTATTGATATTTGTGGTATGCTATTTTGTAATAATAGTTGCGACATCATTGACTCACTACATATACTTTTACTTCTCTGGTAAAGTAGAGATGAATTTTGCTTATGATTTAAGAGATAAATGTTTTAGAAAATTGCATTCATTATCTTTTTCATATTTTGATACAACACCGACAGGTTGGCTTATGGCAAGAATGACTAGCGATATTTCACGTCTTGCAGAAATTATCGCCTGGTCAATGGTGGATTTAGCCTGGGGTGTTCCAATCATGATATTCTCATGCATTGTCATGTTTTCGGTTAATGCAAAACTTGCTTTATTAGTGCTGATGGTTATTCCTTTATTAGCTTATCTTTCGTACTATTTTCAGATTAGACTATTAAAGAGTCATCGACAGGTCAGAAAAATAAATTCACGTATTACAAACGCTTTTTCAGAAGGTATAAACGGGGCTAAAACAACTAAAACACTGCATATTGAAGATTATAATTATAATGAGTTTTTAAAAGAAACAGACAACATGAAGGTTTCAAGTATCAGAACTGCAAAACTTGGTGCTTTATACCGCCCACTTGTACATTTTATATCTTCTGTATCACTGGCGTTTATTGTTTGGTATGGCGCCAAGATATCAATTGAAGGTATGCTGACATTTGGTACTCTTGTGTTATTTATCCAATATGCCCAACAGTTTTATGAACCAATTCGTACAATCGCAGTGATTATGTCAGAATTTCAAATGGCTCAGGCTTCTGGAGAAAGAATTGTTTATCTCCTTGATCAGGAACCTACTATTACTGATACAGAAGAAGTTATTGAAAAATATGGTGATACATTCAATCCTAAGATTTCTAATTATCAAAAGATAAAAGGCGATATAGAATTTAAAGATGTATCTTTTAGTTATATTCAAAACGAGAAGGTACTTGAACATTTTAATCTAAAAATCAATGCAGGAGAGACTGTTGCGCTTGTGGGAGAAACGGGTTCCGGAAAATCGACAATCGTAAATTTGATTTGTCGATTCTATGAACCTAGTAGTGGGTCGATATTAATTGATGGCGAAGATTATCGAACGAAATCGATTGGTTATCTTCATTCTAATCTTGGTTATGTATTACAGGCACCACATCTTTTTAGTGGATCAATTATGGACAATATTCGATATGGTAGACTTAATGCCAGTGATGAAGAAGTTTATGAAGCAGCTAAACTTGTAAGAGCGCATGATTTTATTATCAAATTTGATGAAGGGTATAATACTGATGTTGGTGAAGGTGGATCTAGATTATCAACCGGACAAAAACAGCTCATATCATTCGCAAGAGCAGTATTGAGTAATCCGTCAATATTTGTGCTTGATGAAGCTACATCATCAATTGATACAGAAACTGAAAAGATTATTCAGTATGCTATTGAGAATATTATGAGAGATCGTACTTCTTTGGTTGTAGCTCATCGTTTAAGCACAATTGTCAACGCTGATGTAATACTTGTAATCAAGGATGGTAAAATTGTTGAAAGAGGAAAACACCAGCAGTTACTTGACTTAAAGGGTTATTATTATCGTTTGTATACTAATCAATTTAATGAAGATTTGGAAAAGATAAGATAGTTTAAACTATCTTATCTTTATGATAGAATAGTCGTATGCGTAAAAGATATATATTTGAAATTATAGCAATTGCATTAATGTTTGTGATTGATCAGTTTACTAAATACCTTGTAACCACGAATATGTTTTTAGGACAGGAAATCGTGATTATCAAGAATTTTTTCTCGTTAAACTATCTTCGTAATACTGGCGCTGGTTTTTCTATAATGGAAGGTCAAATGACTTATTTTTATATTATTACATGTATTGCACTGGTTATTCTGACCATACTGCTCTTAAAGTCAAAAAATGAACATTGGCTGTATACAGTTGCTTATACTGTTATGATAGGTGGTACTGTAGGCAATTTTTATGACCGAATTGTAAATAAATATGTCATAGATTTTATTGATTTCATTATCCTTGGTTATGATTTCCCGGTATTTAATTTTGCAGATATCTTTTTAACAGTAGGTTGTGGTTTGTTTATTTTAGCTACTATCCTGGAATACAAAGGAGTAATTCATGCAGATAAATAAATACATAGTAACAAGTGAATATGAGGGAATGAGAATTGACGCTTGTCTTTCGATTATCAGTGGATTATCGAGATCAAATATTCAAAGATTGATTGACGAAAAATCAGTACTATTAAATGGCGAAGTTCCTAAAGCTAAATTTAAAGTAGTAGAAAATGATGAAATTACTTTATATTATGAAGAACCAAAAGAAGTAACACTTAAACCAGTTAAAATGGATTTAGATATAGTTTATGAAGATCAGGATCTGATTGTTATTAATAAACCAAAAGGTCTTGTTGTTCATCCGGCTGTTGGTAATTATGAAAATACACTTGTACATGGTCTTTTGTATCATTGTAAAGACCTAAGTGGAATTAATGGCGAAATGCGCCCAGGTATTGTACATCGTATTGATAAAGATACAAGTGGTCTTCTGGTATGTGCTAAAAATAACAATGCACATATTTCTTTAAGTTCTCAGTTGCAGGATAAGACCTGTTTTAGAAAGTATTATGCAATTTGTCATGGCGTATTCGAACACGATGAAGGAACAATTGATGCGCCAATTGGTCGTGATGAAAAAGATCGTCAGAAGATGAGCGTTACTTTAAAAAATTCTAAAGAAGCAATAACACACTTTAAAGTATTGAAACGTTTTGATGATTCAACTCTTGTAGAATGTGAATTGAAAACCGGAAGAACTCATCAGATCAGGGTACATATGAAATTCATTAATCATCCAGTTGTTAATGATGCGAAATATTCTAATAAAAAACTGATTGATGAAAGCGGTCAATATCTGCACGCTTATTATTTGAGTTTTATTCATCCATCTACTAAGAAGAGAATGGAATTTGTAACAGATATGCCTTCATATATGAAGGATTATATAAAAATGAAAGAAGGAAATTATGAATAATATGTATAAGTTATATCAATTGATGTCTTTCTTTGTAATGAAATTTTCATATAAGACTTTAAATATTGGTGATTCATCTAAAAAAGAAGAATTATGGCTGTTTAATCCTTCGCACCAGTTTTATCCGATTATAAGAGTAACCCTGAATTCGATTGAACAGGTTATTTTTGAAAAGGAACGTGTTGATAACATTGTAAGTAATGTCTTTAGGAATTTTCATATTAGTAATGGACGTCTACTTGATATTCATATAACGAATGAAGAAATAACTGATAATGAAGTATATGACAGTATATCGCTGAATAGTAATTATTATAGTGGTATTGAAGTTAATGATATTTATCCAGGTATACATAATGTAGTTCATGAAGTAAATGATCCAAATGCAGAAATAAGCGAAATTGTTCATGAAATAAACAGTTATACAAAACAAGCCAGAATACAAAAAAAGAATCTAAAAGTAAAATTGCCTGTTGTAACAACTGTAAGCATTGTAATATGTGTGATAATGTATCTTATTGAGATACTGATGATGCAGAAATATGGAAGCATTGATCCACTTGTTGTACTTGGAGCTAATTACAAGACATTTACTGTTGGATTATATGAGTTTTATCGATTATTATCATCGGCATTTCTTCATGGCAACATTTTTCATTTAATTATGAATATGTATGCTCTTTATAATATGGGAAGATTTATGGAAACTGAAATGGGTTCATTAAAATTTGCCATAATTCTTTATATGTCAGTTATTTTTGGCTCATTAACATCACTGATGTTTGGCTCAAATTCAATCAGTATTGGAATAAGTGGTGGATTATATGGCTTAATGGGGGTCTTTCTGGTTATTGCTTTTAAGAATAATCGTCTTAAAGAACCTTCGACAATGCAGGTAATCATGCTTAATATTTTAATTAATTTCATGGGTGGAGTAGATGTATTTGCGCATCTAGGTGGTCTATTATCTGGTGTTGTATTGTATTATGCATTATTTGAGAAAAAGCCTTTTATCATAATGTATATAGCTATGCTAATAGTGTTAACTATAAAGGTATATACAGTAGAAGAAATCACACCAAAGTATGCTGGTACCGATATGAAAGTTGTTGAAATATATCGTGATTTGGGTATGGATAAGCGTGCTGATAAACTGCTTGAAAAACTGAACAAATTCTATATCGAAAAATAAGTGTATCATTTTTACAATCGATACACTTTTATTTTATAAAGCCTTCTTTATATAAATTTTTAATCAGTTTGAGCAATTTTTCTTCTCCATTATCTCTAAGATAAATCAAGAGATAACTGAATTTATCTTTTTCTTCTTCGTGAAGATAGTCAGTAATCTGTTTGTCTTTGAGATAATAATCGTAAGCAGCGCCGTCGTAGTAGTCGTCTTTAAGATAATTTTTCGCAGCTGCAATTCTATCTAAGACAGATTCAAGAATGTATTTATCAGGCATGATAATACGACGGTTTTTGGCATAAGGATCAAACCAGTATTCAGCATGATGTTTATTGCGCCCTTTATGATGTAGATATATGCGGCTATAACCGATATGTTTTCTTTCGTTACCAATCGGTGATCGATAACCCAGAAAATATTTGGCGCTTATGAATAATTCTGTAGGTGTATATTTTGATAAATCGTGTGTTAATCCCTGATAATACATATGACATTTAAATGCCATTTTCATTACGATCATACGATGATTATGAACAGTTGATAAATGTTTAAAAAAGTTAACTAACATATATAAATTATATCCTAAAATGTTAAAATAGTTATAGGAAATGTTATAATAGATTAAATATTGCGATTGTATATACATTGTTGGAGGAATTATGGCTGGAAAAACATCAAATATCTATATTCGTATTGAACCAGAAATAAAAAAAGAGGCTGAAGAAATTCTTGAGACATTAGGAATAGGGGCATCTCAGGCCGTAAATATGTTTTATAAACAGATTATTTTACATAAAGGGATGCCGTTTGATGTCAACATTCCTGATGGTAATACAATTAGACCAAAAAAAGTTAAGCCTGTGATAAATAAAGAAGAATCTGCTTCATGTGTTAATAATGAACCTATTGTGATCAAGGAAGAAACTCCGGTTGTCACAAAGCCAGAAAGACAACTGACACAAAAGGAAATTGAAAATCGTACAATTGAAGAAATAAAAAAGAAATACGGTTTATAATTAACAAACCACTTAAAAAATATGGTAAAATAACTAAGTATGAATAGACATAAGATAAGAGAAAATCTGGTTTTTTCTGTTTACCAGCATTTGTTACTAAATAAGGATTTAAACAGTTGTGTTTTAGATATATTTAGTCTTGATAATATCGATGAAGCTGATGAGTATCTTCTGCTTCTATTAAGTGATATTAAAGAGAACAAATTTCGTTATATTGAAATTATTACGCCACTATTAAAAAAATGGTCTTTTAATCGTTTGAATTATATTGATCAGGCTATTCTGCTTGTGGCTACAAGTGAAATTTTAACCGCAAAGGTAGATCGTGCGGTCGCTATTGATGAAGCTGTAAATATTGCAAAGGAATATTCCGATGATGAATCCTTTAAATATATTAATGGAGTTTTAGACCAGATAAAATGAAAGCAGTAACTGTATTTGAGCTAGTACATTATCTCAAAGGACAATTAGATTTTGATGATAATATCCAGAATATTATTGTATGTGGTGAAATAAGTAATTTTACTAATCATTATTCTGGACATTTATATTTTTCTTTGAAAGATGAAAGAGCTCGAATAAACTGTGTTATGTTTAAAGGCAACGCTTCTAAACTGCTCTTTAAACCTAAGAATGGTGATAAAGTTATTGTCAAGGCTAATACATCGATATATGAAGGTTCAGGTCAGTTACAGTTGTATGTAACCGAAATGAAAATCGACGGTATCGGTGAATTATATTTGAAATATGAACTATTAAAAAAGAGACTTTCAGATGACGGTCTTTTTAATAATGAACATAAGAAACAAAAACCTTTATATCCAGAGAAGATTGCTATTCTTGTTGGCGATAAATCGGCTGCAATGAGCGATATTAAGACATGTTTTAAACGTCGTTGGCCGGTAGCTAGAACTGATTATTATCCTGTTTTGGTTCAAGGCGATGAATCAAGTCAGGACATAATTAATACACTTCTCAAGGTAGATGAGATGAATTATGATGCAATAATTCTAGCCAGAGGTGGCGGATCTATTGAAGACCTATGGTCATTTAACGATGAACGCCTGGCTTATGTAATTTATAATCTTAATACATTTATCATTACCGGAGTTGGTCATGAACAAGATTTTACAATAGCTGATTTTGTGGCTGATTTAAGAGCGCCGACACCAACTGCATCGGTAGAACTTATTACTCCAGATATCAACGAATTAAAATATGACGTTAAACAATATGAAAACCGTTTAAAACGTTTATATATAATTAGAATTCATGATGAAATACAGAAACTCAATAATCTAGAGAAACATTTATCTAAGAATATTTATGTAACGCTTGATAATCATATTAAAAAACTACGTATTTTAAACAGTTCTCTCATGCATTTTAAATCAGAAATAATTAAAACTCGTTCTATCCTTTTAAATAAGAAAGAACGTATGTTATATGCGTTAAATCATCAGATAAATGATAAAATATATAATATAAAGTCAGATACAAAAAGAATAGTCACAGCTATTGATAAGGTTTTATATGACAAAAAGAGTCATATAAAGAGAATGGAGATTCTTTTAAAGGCTTTTAATATACAGAATACTCTTTCAAGAGGATACTCAATTGTAGTTAAAGATGGACATGTTATTAAAAATATAGAAGATATCTTAGTTAATGATAACATTGAAATTAAAATGATTAATGGAATTCTGTTCGCAACAGTTAAGGAGATAAGTAATGGCTAAGGAAAAATTTGAAGATTCAATGAATCGTCTAGAAGAAATTGTAAATATTCTGGAGAAAGGTGATACTGACCTAGATAGTTCTATCAAACTTTTTGAAGAGGGTTTAAAATTAAGTGAAAAACTTAATCTTCAACTTGGTGAATATGAAAAAAAGATAGAAAGTCTGGTATCTGATAAGGAGAATGAAAATGAATAGCTTTGAAAACTTTATCAATGATTATGAATTGACAATGATTGATTCTAGAATAAAAGATGCCATGGTGTATGCGCTTGATGGTGGTAAACGTTTTAGACCTTCGTTGATTTTCAGTATAATGGATGGTTTTGGAGCTAAAAGAGAAGTTGCATATCATAGTGCATTGGCTCTTGAAATGATTCATACATATTCGCTTATTCACGATGATCTCCCATGCATGGATGATGATGATTATCGCCGTGGGAAACTCTCTGTTCATAAAGCTTTTGAAGAAAATACAGCTGTATTGGCTGGTGATGGATTACTCACTGAAGCATTTGGTGTTGTAGCCAAAGATGAAGGAATCAGTTTTGAAAAACGAATCAAAATAATCAAGTATCTTTCTTCTTTAGCCGGGGTAGGTGGCATGATTCACGGACAACTGCTTGATTTACAAAGTGAAAATAGCACACACGTGACAGATGAAATGTTAGAAGAAATAGATGATTATAAGACTGGTTGCTTGTTTAGATGCTCACTATTAATCCCAATGGTCCTGGTTGAAGATGAGGAGCATGAAGAGTTTTATAATATGGTGGGCACAAAGATTGGTCGTATATTTCAGATTCAGGATGATTTATTTGATGTAATTAAAACTCAAGAAGAGACAGGTAAACCATCGAATAGTGATTCTAAAAATGCCAAAGCTACAGCTCTATCTATCAATTCTGTTGATGAAATAAGAAAAAAACTCAATAAAGAGTTTGATGAAATATATAATCTGTTAGTTGATCGTAATTTTAATACAGAGTATTTAAGAAATATTATTAAAAAAATTGAAAAACGTTAAGTTAAGTAGCATATGTCTGACAATGGTAAGATGAAAAATATCGAATTATCTGATCGTTTAAGTGACACCAATCTTGATGAGTTATGCCATAATATCAGGGAACTGATAATCAGCGACGCATGTAAGAATGGTGGTTTTCTTGGTGATAATTTAAGTAATGTTGAAATAGCTACAGCTATAAAACTTATTTTTAGCTCTGATAATGATAAAATTTTCGTTACTGATATTAATAGTAATAAAGCTTTTGATATTCTGGGATTTCATAATAATTTAGTAAATAAAAATATGGATACTGAGACAGTATTTTCATGTGCATATGCCCAGACGCTTATTAAAACACTTAACAATGATAAGAGTAAGAGTATTGTTATTATCAATGTTCAGTCATTGAATAATGCTCAGATTCTTAAAAGATTGAAAGATATCGGTGATCGAAAATTACCAATTATCATTATTCTTAATGATTCATCAGAATTATCTTATAACGATTTTGTGATGAAGATATTAAATAATTTCAGAACTTCTAAAGAATATATCAATATTAAGAAAGATGTAGTAAATACCCTTGATAACACCCAGATTGGACAGTCTATCATTAATGCTGTAGGCAGTTTTAAAGATAATATAAAGGAACATGTTATTAAAGGAGGAATATTTTCAGACTTTGGAATCGATTATCTTGGTACTGTAGATGGACATAGTGTTAAAAAGATGATGAAGGTTCTTGAAAAAGCAAAAGAATCCACTAATCCAGTGATTATTCACTCACTAACTAAAAAAGGCAAGGGATATAAAAAGATGGAAGATGGCGAAATATCATCTTTAGGTTATTTTGAGGCTGTCAATGAAATAACCGGCAAACCAATAAAATCAATTCCAAAGGGTTATCTTAATTCCGAAGATATAATCATTAAAGACATAGATGATTATATGTCATATGATGATGAGGCGATACTGGTTTTATCTACTGATTATAAATCGGTAAATATTAATGCCTTGAAATTAAAATATAAGGAAAGAATTATCATCGACGAAGGAGATAAAGCTATAATTACTGCCAGTGTATCGGCAAAATCTGGTTATCATGTTATTTTAGCTATTGATAATAATCGTTTTGTCAAAAATGGATATGATTTTTTAAATACAATAGATGATAATGTTAAGATTACCATTATCTTATTCAAATCTTCAATTTGTACTGATAAGATTTCGTGCAAACAGGGACTTGATGATATTGTTGTTTTATCATTATGTAATATTCCTTTATTTCAGGGAAAAGATGTCAATGAAACCAGAAATATTATGAAAAAGGTTCTATTTGATATGAATACAGCAGTAGTGAGAGTTACAAATGGCGTTTATTCCGATAGAGAATTTATATCATTAGATTATGATTTCCTGAAATGGAATTATGTTATAAGAAAAAGTGATTATGTAGCTACAGTGATTTCCTATGGAAATGATGTAAAGTTTATTGAAAATGAAATTTCTATTAATGAATATAATTATAATCTCGTAAACGCAACAGATTTAAATCATCTTGATTCAGAACTGTTGAATGCATTATTTAAAGAGGGGAAACCTATTGTTGTATATGCTTCAGATCTAATTAGAAATGGTCTTGGTGAGAGAATAAAACTGGAAGCTTATAAGTGTGGGGCTAGTAATCAAGTGATTAATATTGGCATTGAAAACCGTAATTTTAAATCAAGAACACTGACCGGCATTAAGAAAGAAGCAAATATTGAGTTAAACAGAATTTTTAAAGAATTGAGTAAAATATGTTAAAAAGTATATATATTAAAGATTTTGCGATAATAGATGAATTACGAATTGATTTCAGTAATGGTTTTAATGTATTCACTGGTGAAACTGGAGCAGGTAAATCAATTATTGTAGGAGCACTTTCGTTTCTAAAAGGTGGTAGATCAGATGTATCGTATATTAGAAAAGGGGCTGCTAAAGCAGTTATAGAAGGTGTTTTTGAATTGGATGAGAGAATCTGTAGTATCCTGGATGAAAATGAGATTGAATATGATGATGAATTGATTGTTTATCGAACATTTAACAGTGAATCTAAGAATACCATCAGAGTAAATAACAGAAGTGTAAGTCTCTCTTTCTTAAGTAATCTTTTAAATGAGAGTATTGATATACATTCTCAAAAAGATTCGCAATACTTATTAAATCAACACAATCATTTAAAACTATTAGATCAGTACATGAATCAAAAAGAACTTATAGATGAAGTTAACAGTCTGTTTCATATATATTCAAAAGTTAAAAAAGAATATAATGAATATCTTGAGTCTAACGATTCACAGAACGATATTGATTATTATCGTTATCAGATTAAAGAAATTGATGATGCAGGGCTATTTGAAGGAGAATTCGAAGAACTTGAAGCGAAATCAAAAATGGCAAAAGATGCAGCGAAATATCTGAAACACCTTAATACAGCCTATGAATTATATTCCATGCAAGGCGGCATAGACGAAAGGCTATATGAAGCTATTAAGGAGTTGGATATTGATAACAGTGAAATAAATGATATTCAAAAACATCTAAAAGAAAAGTATTATGAGATAGATGAAATGTTTTCAAATATCAGTAAATTAATAAAAAGTTCTGATATTTCAGAGGATGAGATTAATCGTGTAGAAGAAAGATTGTATACAATTAATCGGTTGAAGAGGAAATATAACAAAGATGTTAAAGAGATACTTGAGATGCGCAACGAATTAAATCGTCGTATTGAAGCTTTTGAAAATCGCACTGAATATATAAAAGAATATGAAAAGGCTATTTCTAAGGCATATACGAGGTTTTTAGACAAAGCTAGTATTTTATCCGAAAAGAGAAAAAAAGCCGCACTAGAGCTTTCAAAATCAATTGTTGGGGAAGCAAAAGGTCTTGAGTTAAAATATTTTGATTTTAAAGTCGTTTTTAATACTATTTAAGCATCAGCTAATGGAATTGATGACATTGAATTTGGAATATGCACCAACAAGGGCGAAGACTATAAATCATTGATTAAAACAGCAAGCGGAGGTGAAATATCACGTATATTACTGGCTTTAAAATCAATATTTACAAAGATTTCTTCTGTAAAACTTGCTGTATTTGATGAAATTGATACTGGTGTAAGTGGAAAGGCAGCTTTTGCCATCGGTATGAAAATGGCCAAGATATCTAAATATACACAAGTTTTATCGATAACTCATCTTTCACAAGTAGCAGCTTTTGGAGATGCGCATTATTATGTATCGAAAAAAGAAGATGGTGATCGTACTTCTTCAGATATTACTTTATTAAACGATGAAGAACGTATTAGACAACTATCATTGATATCTTCGTCAAGTACATCAGAAAGCGCTCTAAATGCTGCTAACGAACTGTATGAAAAAGCTATGGAGATAAAAATGAAATTATGAAATTATCTGCAGCTTTAATCGAATACATTAATTACATTAGTATCCATGAAGGTTATTCTCAAAAGACTATTAAATCATATAGTAGAGAATTAAAAAGCTATATTGACTATTTGAGCAATAACAATATATCTAATGTAGAAGATGTGACGTTTGAAATAATCAGTGAATACCTGTATTCAATTAACGACAGTTATGCTTCCTCATCTTTAAATCACATAAAAACAAGTATCAGAACCTTCCATCGTTTTATCGATGACAGATATAATATAAATAATCCGGCATCTAATATTGAGGTTCATAAATCACTTAAATCATTGCCAGTATATCTTACTGTTGATGAAATAAATGAACTAATGGCTACCTTTAATGATGATGATCCTAAAGATTTATATCATCACGCTATTTTAGAAACTATATACGGTATGGGATTAAGAGTAAGTGAATGCGTAAACCTCAAGTTGAATGAAGTTAATCTTGATACTAAAATAATAAGAGTCAAGGGGAAGGGCAGTAAAATACGCATGATACCAGTGCCTGATGGCTCTATATCTTTGATGAAAAAATATTTGAATATTCGAAGTATCTGGTTAAAATCTTCATCTTCAAATAAACCGTATTTTTTTATTAATCATTTATCAAAACGGCTTAACACAGTATATGTTGAAAGGCTGATAGATAGAACTGTCACTAAGACGTCTATTAAAAAGCATGTGACGCCACATAAACTAAGACATAGTTATGCTACACATTTACTTGAAGGCGGTGCTGATTTAAGAACTGTTCAGGAGCTGCTTGGACACGAAGATATCTCAACGACCGAAATCTACACGCATGTTGAAGAAGAAAGACTTAAAAATATCTACATGCAGTGTCATCCGTTAGCGAAAAAGGAGAAGAAATAAATGAGAAGTTTTGTAATTGTAATTGATTCACTTGGTGTTGGTTCTGACGATAAATCTTATTTATATAACGATGATGGAGCTAATACACTCAAACATATTTTTGAAGCAACAGGAGGGGTATATAAAATTCCTAATCTTCAGAAACTTGGTTTATGTAATCTTGTAAAAGTAGAAGGTAATGACGCAGTAGAAAAACCAGCTGCTTATGTAACTAAAATGCATGAGGCTTCAGTAGGAAAAGACACTATGGTTGGACATTGGGAAATGATGGGTTTATATATTGATAAACCATTTATAACATTTACTGAAACAGGATTCCCAGATGAATTAGTTAAAGAACTTGAAGATAGAACTGGCCATAAATACATTGGGAATATAGCAGCTTCAGGTACTGAAATAATACATGATTTAGGCGAACAGCATCTAAAAACAGGTGAATTAATACTATATACATCAGCTGATTCTGTGTTGCAGATTGCGGCCAACGAAGAAAAAACTGGTCTTGAGGAACTATATAGATGTTGTGAAATTGCACGTGAAATAGTTATGAAACCGGAATGGCTATTAGGACGTGTAATCGCAAGACCATTTGTTGGCAAAGATAAGGATACATTTACTCGTACTGCAAACCGACATGATTACGCTCTTGATCCATTTGAGAAGACAGTTCTTGAGAATTTCAAAGAAGCCAATCTCGACGTCATAAGCATTGGTAAGATAAATGATATATTTAATACTAAGGGCATCACAAAAGCTATTAAATCAAAATCGAGTGTTGAAGGAATGAAGCAGACAATTGATGTCGCTAAGGAAGATTTTAATGGTTTATGTTTTGTAAACTTAGTAGATTTTGATGCGAAATGGGGTCATCGTCGTAATGCGGAAGGGTATGCAAAAGAATTATCAGATTTTGATAATCTCTTAGGAGATTTGATTGAAGTACTACATGAAGATGACTTACTAATTATCACTGCTGACCATGGAAATGATCCTACATGGCACGGAACTGACCATACAAGAGAATTTGTTCCGCTTGTAGCGTATAAGAAGAATAACACCGGTTCAGGCTTCATGGATATGCGTAATACATTTGCAGACATAGCAGCAACTTTAGCAGAGCGTCATAATGTTGAGAAACCATTAAATGGTACTTCATTTCTAAATATAATAAAATGATGAATAATATACATTATGCGAACTATATAATGTAACTAATAAATAAAGCAGATTACCAATATGATTATTAATAAATCAATTAGAAATCTGCTTTTGTTTTTTTATTTAATCTATTTTCTTAATTACTTAACTAAGTCTTTTAATACTTTTGAAGCTTTGAATGATGGAACATTGCTTGCTGCAATATCCATGCTTTCACGAGTTGATGGATTAATTCCTTTACGTGCATTTCTATGCTTTACTTCAAATTTACCAAAACCAGGAATATCAACTTTACCACCATTCTTTAATGTATTTGCAATAGTGTCAAATACTAAATCAACAGTAGCTGCAGCTGACTTCTTAGTAACATCTGTTTCTTCTGCTATAACATCTACTAAAGCTTTTTTATTTAGTACATCTGCCATTATAATTTACCTCCTTTAATAGCTTTATAATTATACAATTAAAGCTATACTAATTCAATATAATAGATTATATTTTAGATATATGTGAATTTAATCACATATTTCTTTCAATAATTCATTTCTAATCTGCTTTAAATCATCTTCAGATAAATTTTTAACACCTGCAGCATTTTCATGTCCTCCGCCATGATATTTTCCAGCTATTTTATTAACTACATAACCTTTTTGTGATCTTAATGAACCATCAAAGGCCCCCTCCTCATTTTGAGTGAATATAGCCCAAATTTTGAATTCAGTTACAGATCCAAGCTCAGAGATGTAATTTCTGGCAGTTGATGCATCGATATTATATTTCTCGTATTCATCTGATTTAAATATTACTACCGCTAGTCCATTTTCGTATTCAATTTTAGTCCTCATATACGTAATGAATCTATATCTATCATAGCTTCTTGAGAATAAAACATTATTTATTTCATAAATATCTATATTCTTTGAAGATAGAATACTGGCAGCTTTTAAAGTTTCTGATGATGTTGATGTAGTTGAAAATTTAAGTGTGTCAGATACCAAACCTGAATATAAATAAGTAGCACATTGCTTCGATATTACATAATCACTAAATGTTTCATCGTTAAGCATTAGAGCAACTATTTCAGCGCAGGCTGCAGCTTTATCATTTTCAAATCTCAGATCACCATATATATCAACAACTGGATGATGATCAATTTTTACAATCTTATTTGCCATAAGACATCTTCGATCATCTATTCGATCTCTGTTTGCTGTATCAAGAATTATAGCTAAAGATTCTTTAATAATGATATCACTGACATTATCTAGAACAGGATACACATTTGACTTTTCACTACCGCACACATATACTCTTTTTCCTGGAAAATTATCCTTAATAAATGTTGCCATACCAAGTTGTGATCCAACAGCATCACAATCAGGCCTTGAATGTCTGAAAAGTGTTATGGTATCGTATTCTTTTATCAAATTTAATAAAGGTTTATAATCCATGATTATAAACCTAAAATTCTCATTGTATCTCTAGCGATAACAACTTCTTCATTTGTTGGTATAACAAATACGTTAACCTTTGAATCTTCGTTAGAGATTTTCACTTCTTTTCCACGCACAGTTGCATTTAGATCATAATCAATTGATAAACCTAATGCTTCTTCACATGCCTTAAGAATCATTCCACGCATATTAACGTCATTCTCTCCTAAACCAGCAGTGAATGCAATCGCATCAACATGACCTAACTGCATAACATAACCTCCAAGAACATTGATAACACGATTTACGTAAAGTTCCTGGGTAAGAATAGCTCTTTCGTTTCCTGCTTCAGCTGCAGCCTGAACATCTCTAGCATCACTTGAGATTCCTGAGATACCAAGCATACCTGATTTCTTGTTCAAATAAGTATCCATTTCATCAGGAGTGCAATTTAACTTTTTCATCATGTAGAATACTACAGTTGGATCGAGGTCACCAGATCTTGTACCCATCATAATACCACCTAATGGAGTTAAACCCATTGAAGTATTGATACATTTACCACCCTTGATAGCAGTAATAGAAGCTCCATTACCTAAGTGACATGTAATGATATTAGTATCTTTAATATCTTTATTCATCAATGCAGCAGCTCTTTCAGATACATACTGGTGAGATGTACCATGTGCGCCATATCTTCTTACTTTATAGTCAGTATACCAGTTCATTGGTACTGGGAATAAATAAGATTCTGGACCCATTGTCTGATGGAAAGCAGTATCAAATACGAATACATGTTCAATATTTGGAAGAGCTTCCTTAAATGCTCTATAACAAACTAAATGAGCAGGATTATGTAATGGAGCCAAATCGCATAGTTCTTCAACTTTACTAACTACATCTTCATCTACTTTGACAGATTGATCAAAATATGCACCACCCTGCACAATACGATGACCAGCACCATTAATTTCGGTTAGATCTTTTACAATTCCATATTTAACCAGCGCTTCAAGTAATAAGTTTACCGCAACACTATGGTCTTTAATTGGAGTATTTGTTGTGTGTTTTTCGTTGTTAACTTTGATAGTGAAAATACCTTCTTCCAATCCAATTCTTTCAGCAACACCAGAAGTAAGTACTTTTTCTTCAGGCATTGAGAATAATTGGAATTTTAAAGAAGAACTACCAGCATTTACAGCTATAATCTTTGACATTTATTCTATTTCCTCCCTGTCAATATTTTTTAATTTACTTACATATTCTAACACTCTTTTATCATTAAGTGCTAATAATTGTTCATATATGGAATTTCTTTTCTGATAAGAACTAATAAGTTTCAGCTTATCTTCATATTCCTGTAACTGTGATGTTGATCTATGCAATAAATCAGAGACCGCACTTTTTGATATTCCAAGTTCATCAGCAATTTCTTGCATCGATAAATCATCACTGTAGTAATGACTCAAGACCTCATTTTGTCTATCAGTTAATAATTCTCCATAAAAATCAATCAGAAGATTACCCTGTGTTTTATCGTGAATCATTATCTAAATCCTCAATAATACTGTATAGATACAAGTCCAGATTGAATTCCTTTAAATCATCCATCGTTTCACCAAGTGTAATAAAGTATACCGGAACATTTGTAGCATCTTTAATTGCAACTACAATACCACCTTTTGAAGTACCATCCATTTTGGTAAGAATAATACCGCTTAGATTTGTTACTTCGTTAAACAATTTCGCTTGTGAAAGGCCATTCTGACCAGTATTAGCATCTAGCACAAGCCAAGTGTTATGCGGTGCGCCTTCAATTTCTCTTCCTATAACCTTATTCATTTTAGCTAGTTCATTCATAAGATTAATTTTATTCTGTAAACGACCTGCAGTATCACAAATAAGGATATCGATATCGTGCTGCTTAGCGTAGCGACATCCATCAACTAAAACACTACTTGGATCGCGGTTTTCAACACCCTTGACAATATCGACATCAAGCTTTTTAGCCCATTTATCTAATTGTTCAATAGCACCAGCTCTAAAAGTGTCTGCTGCAACAAGGCACACTTTCTTTCCCTGATCTTTAAACATTTTAGCAAGCTTAGCAGTTGTACTGGTTTTTCCACTACCATTAACACCGACCATCAGGATAACAGTTGGTCCATTGGGGTTATAATGAATTTCTTTTTCATCAGATCCATATATATTTTTTAAGCTGTCATGTAGAATTTCAAAAATGTTTTGCTGATTCAAATAAACATAATTATCTATTTCTTTAATGAAATAATCACAGATTTTATTAGCGGTATGATATCCAAGATCACTTTCCAATAAAGTAATCATTAAATCTTCCATGAAAGTATCTTTATTAATCTTACCGTCAGTCATTACTTTAAGCTTGGCACCTAAAGCTTTATTGGTGTTTGCAAATCCACTAAGATATTTTTCCTTATCTTTATTTGAAAACTTTTCTTTTAAATTATCAAAAAAACCCATTAGTTAATCACCTCATTCTTTTCAGCCATTTCAATCGCATCGAGTAGTTTAACCTTCAACATCTGTGATACTCCTCTATGTTGCATAGTTACACCATATAGGACATCACATTGAGCCATGGTTCCTGGACGATGTGTGATGATAATAAACTGAGAATCCTCTTCAAAAGATTTAACATATTTCGCAAATCGTTCAACATTTGCCTGATCTAAGGCAGCTTCAACCTCATCAAAGATAATGAGAGGCACAGGTCTGACTTTTAAAATAGTAAACAATACTGATATCGCAATCAGTGTTTTTTCACCACCTGAGAATAGTCGAATGGATTTAACTGATTTACCAGGAGGTTGAACATCGATATCAATTCCTGTATTCAGAATATCATCAGGATCTTCTAAAACCAGCTTAGCCTTACCGCCGCCAAACAGCGAAACAAAAGTATTTGGTAATTCTTTGTTTATCTTATCAAACATCTCTTTAAACTGTTTGGTCATAATCTCATTCATTTCATCGATAACTTTTAGAATACGGTCTCTAGAAGATACTAATTCATCGTAGTTTTTCTTCATGAATTCATAACGTTCATTAACCTTAGAATATTCTTCAGGTGCATCCATATTAATATTACCTAGCGCATCAATTTCGTTACGTAAAAGTATTACTTCATCCTTGGCATCTTCGTCAATTGATAAATCAGCCTTTTCTAAAGCGTAATCGTATGTCATTGAATATTCGCTTGTTAGCCTTGAAAAATTATTCTCAAGTTTGGCATCAATCGACCCAACCTGTGAAATAATCTTTTTCTCATTGCTTAAGGCTTCGTCAAGATCTTTTCTAATCTGTCGAATCTGCTGTTCTTTGCGTTCTATTTCCATTGAAAGCTTTGTTCTTAAAGATTTCTTAACTTTAATCAGTGAATTCAATTCATCACGTTTACCGTATGATTCATTTAATTTAGAGATTATTTCGTCATTGAAAGACTCTTCATTTTTATTGTCATTTGGTGATAAGAGATCAAATTCACTTTTTAGTTTTTCATATTTAGCCCTTTTTGCATCAACAATCTGTTCAAGTTGAGCTATAGAGATTCTTTTTTCTGTGATAGAAGATTCTATAGAGCCTTTTTTATGTACTGTATCGGCATATTTAATACTGAATAAATCAGATTCAGCTTTATAACTTTCTAGGTTTCTATTGATATCATCAAGTTCACTTCTGGCAGTAACGATAGATGTTTCATTTTTTACTTTACCACCAGTCATTGAACCACCTTTATGAACAACATCACCATCAAGAGTTACTATTTTATAATTGTGATTTAAAAGTGACGAAAGATTATTGGCATTTTCAAGATTATCACATACAAGTACATTACCTAATAGACTGCCTTTGATAATATCATATTCACTCTTACATGTTACAAAAGTATCTGCAGTACCAATATAACCATCAGTATTCTCTGCAATAAATTCATGATCTTTTGGTATATAACGCATCTTCATTACTGTGCAAGGCAAAAAAGTAGCTCGTCCACTACGATTTCTTTTAAGAAATTCAATCGCTTTTCTGGCACTTGCTTCATCTTTAGTAACGATATGATTAACCGAACCAGCAAGAGCAGTTGAAATAGCTTCTTCATATCCTTTGTTAGCTATTATTTCCTGACCAACTACACCCATAATTCCATAAAAGTTATCCTTATTATCCATTATGGCTTTAACACCAGACAAAGCATGAGACGAAAATGGATCTTTAATAAGATTCTCAAGTACCTCTTTTCGATTTTCAAAACGGCGTAATATATTAGCTTTTTCTTCTTTCTTAAGTGAAATTTCTGCTAGTTCAAATGCAGTTTCTTCAAGTTTTTTATTTAGAAGATCAATTTCAGCATTCAATCTGTCAAGCCTTCCCTTTCGATCTTCAAACTCAAATTTAGCTTCTTCCAATAGACTCTTCGTATGTTTAATTTTTTCTTCAGAAGTTCCTGTTTCAATAGCATATTTACGCTTTTCATCTATTTCAATTTTACGAGCCTCTAATTTTTGAATCTCATTTACTGTTTTAAACAGACTGTCTGTTGCGTTATTAATTTCTCTTTCAACTTCTTTAAGTTCATCTTTACTATTTTGATTATTGTTTTCATTTACCTGTATTGTTGCACGATGCATGGTAATCTGTGTTTCCAAATCGAATAGATGTTTCTCAATTTCTGCTTTAGTTTCTTTTAATCGTGTAATTTCTCTTACAAGTACTGCAATTTCAATCTGTTCAAGTCTGGCTTTTTTCTCACGATAAATCTCAGCCTTACGAGCTTGTCTTTTTAAAGGTGATACCTGTTTTTCTAATTCGTTTAAAAGATCGGCAGTTCTTTCCAGGTTATCTTTGGTTCTTTCGAGTCTATTTAGTGACTCCAGTTTTCTCTTTTTATATTTTGCTACTCCAGCTGCTTCTTCAAATATTGCACGACGTTCATATGGTTTCGCTTCTGCAAAAGCACTAATGTTTCCTTGTGAAATCATTGATAAAGAATCTTTACCAAGACCGCTATCTAGTATTAAATCAACAATATCTTTTAATCTGACATGATTTCGATTAATCAGATATTCAGCATCCTGTTCTGTACTGTATATTCTTCTGGTCACTTCAATCTCTTCGAGATCTGAATTTAAATAATGTTTTGAATTATCAAAAACCAGTGTTACTTCAGCCATGTTTTGTGCCTTACGATTTTCTGACCCAGAAAAGATGACATCTGTCATTTTTTCTCCTCTTAATGATTTTACGCTCTGTTCACCTAAAACCCAACGTATAGCATCAGAAATATTTGATTTACCACAACCATTAGGCCCTACAACACCTGTGACACTATTTTCAAAATTTATTACAACTCGATCTGCAAAAGATTTAAATCCTTGCATTTCGATCCTCTTTAGAAACATCTGATTCCTCCTAATAACCATATAATTATAACAAAATATACTGATTATAAAAACTTAGATATAATACTTTTTACCTGATTTGTATCCATATCATTGAAAATAAAATAATATCTGCTATTATAATCGTTTTTATTAATAACGGTATCGTTCTCTTTGATTTGTGTAATACCTTGCCTGTTTATATCGATTTTGAATTTACGACCTTTAATATCAACAAGAGAATAATTATATCTTTCATCAACGCCAAGTTCTTTTGAGATAAAGGATTTCTTGATATACATAAGATCTCTTTTACCATAGACATACGAATATACATCCGGTGAAAAGCTATGACGTTTAAAGAACATATCCATTAGTTTCTTTGTTTCTATTTCATTTAATTCTGAGCTTAATAGTATTTTTTTAAAACCTTTTGTATAAAGGAATTCGACACTGTAACTGTTCGCGATATTTAAATTATAGCCAGCTATGCCACCCATTTTTAAACCACCACATTCAGATATAACCGTTTTTTTATAATTATTATATAAAGAATTTTCATTTATATTAGGACTGATATAGTAAATATCGTTTGATATCGCAAGATCATAATCTCTAGTAGCAATCATAACTCTATCTGAATAATCCTTTAATAAATCAACTATATCTTGAGAATTTACTTCGGTAAATAATACTTTTTCATCAGGAATATTGGTTATATCAGGAATAGAAGTAGGATAAATTACTACTTCTTTTTTATTATTTTCTCTAATATTTGCTAATTCAGCAAAAACCTGGCGTCTTATTTCGTTGATATGTTTAATCGGAATAAATACATCATCCGTTATACCGTTAATTGTATTTATTTTAAAGGCAGTGTCATTAATTTTAGTAATCTGTTCCTCAATTCTCTCTTTACTTGTTGGCCTATTCTGGGCTTTTTCAAGTATGATATCGCCTTCTTTAAATACAGTATTTACACCATCGCTGATTGTTATTGAGAATTTATCATTCGAAATAGCCTTATATGTAACATCTACACCCACTTTACGGTAAATGGGATACTCATTAATCTCTTTATTCAGTTTTATATCGGTTGTTTTAAGCACATCTAAACCAGATGCAATCTTGTCATTTATATCAAATGCGATTATATCCCCTCTTTTAGCACTATTAACCAGCAAATCATTTTTATATATTTTATTAGCAATAATTCCAATTTCTTTATCACCTGTATTCACTCTTAAACCATCACCTTGATTTATGTCAGAATCAAGTTTTATAAAAATTTGGTTTTTTGATGAATAGAGTGTTTTACCTACGGGAATTCCAATATGATTTGGTGTATGTTGGTTATAGATATCTTTTGAATCTGCACTAAACAAATGACCATGAGTAAAACCTCTGTTAAATAACAGTTTCATATCATTAATCATCCGATCTGTAACTTTAAATTCATGTTTTTCGTAATAGGCATCGATTGCCTGACGATATAATCTTGTTATAAGACCAACATATTCTTTACGTTTCATTCGACCTTCGATTTTTATTGAAGATACACCAGATTCAATTAATTCAGGGATACTGTCAAGAAGATTTAAGTCTTTTGGACTAAGGAGATATTTATCCTCTAACTTAACATCGCAGTTATTATCATCGTTATGAAGTTTGTACTGTAATCGACAACATTGAGCACATGTACCTCTATTTCCAGAACGATTAAATAATACACTGGACATTAGACATTGACCGCTATATGAAATACAGAGTGCACCATGGGCAAATATTTCTACATCAATACCTTTTCTGGTTATCGATTTAACGATATCAAGTGGTGTTTCTCTTGCAACTACAACTCTAGATAGACCACACTCAACAATATTAACAGCACCTTCAAGATTATGAACATGCATTTGTGTAGATGCATGTAGTTCTAAATTTGGATATCTTTTAAGACATTCATAAGTAAAACCAAGATCTTGAACAATCAAGGCATCGACTCCAATTGTATGAAGAAACAAAGCTTCTTTAAGGGCAGGTTCTATTTCATCTTCATATAGCATGGTGTTCATTGTTACATATACTTTTACACCATATAGATGAGCAAGTTTGACAGCTTGAATTAATTCTTCGTGATCAAAATTATTAGCGAAAGCACGGGCACCAAAGTTCTTACCACCAATGTAAACCGCATCAGCGCCATTAAAAACAGC
Source organism: Bacillota bacterium (assembly GCA_029097145.1). Taxonomy (GTDB): domain Bacteria; phylum Bacillota_I; class Bacilli_A; order Erysipelotrichales; family Erysipelotrichaceae; genus JAHHTG01. The sequence goes on along the minus strand of JAQXNC010000048.1, from coordinate 16,990 downwards.
TGCCCTAAAAGCTTCAAAATTTCCAGCTGGTACCAGTAGCTCAATCTTTTTCATTGTTAAACTCCAGTGCAAGTCCGCCTTTTCCAGTTTCTTTTAGTTCTGGAGATATTTTTTTGCCTGTATATCTCATTGAACTGACAACCATATCAAAAGTTACAAGATGATCTTTTACACGCAGTTTATATTTACTCAGTTTATATGCATCGTAACTCCTTAAAACAGCCATTGCATTTCTTTCGATACAAGGAATAATCACAAGGCCATATACAGGATCACATGTTAATCCAAGGTGATGTTCTATGCCTATTTCAGCAGCGTATTCAATCGTTTTTATATTGGCATCATCAAGGTAAGCAATCATAGCGCTAGCCATTGAACATGCCGTTCCTACTTCAGCCTGACATCCACCTAAAGCTCCTGATATAGTTGCATTATGCTTAATAATGTTTCCAAACAACCCACCTACAGCTAATGCTTCTGCAATTTTTTCTTTTGGATATTGAAGGTTTTTAAGAGAATGATATACGACACTTGCGATGATTCCACAAGAGCCAAGAGTAGGTGCTGTAACTACCACATGACCCATGGCATTCTCTTCTCCAGCGGCATATGCATACGACATTAATTTAAGGTCGTTATCATTAGCCATAATACCTTCAATAAGTATCTCTTTAGCACTACGATAAACATTTAATTTTTCCGAGATAATCCCTTCAGATTCAAGACCATTATCAACAGATTTAACCATTGCATCAATGACATTTTCAAGATAGTCAATGATGTCATTCTCGTGCATTTTTATATAATCAATAAGTGATAACTGATTCTCTGATATATATAATTTAATTTCATCAAAACTATTTTCATTATATATTTCTTTTTCATCATCGGTTTCGTATTCATCTATACGTATCGCTCCACCACCAAGAGATTCTACATGCCACTTAGCAACTAATTCATCATTTTCATTATAACCATTAAATATCATGATATTTCTTTCTTCATCAAATTCATGATCAAAAACAAATGAACAACGATTGTCTAAAACTTTATTAATTATTTCATCTGTTTTATGCCCTTTACCAGTAAGAGATAAAGAACCATATAATTCAATTATATAATGATCTAATAATCCATATTCTTTTACAAAAAGCTCAGCAGCCCTTTTAGGTGCAATAGTATGTGATGAACTCGGACCATTACCAATCCTGTAAATATCTTTAATTGCCTGCATATCATTTTCCTTCCATCATATAAACAAGAAACAATTCAAATCTTATTTTTTCATCAAGGTCAGTATTAGATTTTAAACTGATATCTAATTTAGATAATTCATTTAGATATTTAAGAAAATCTACACCATTAAATCTTCTGACTATTTCAAGCGTCTTTTTAATACGATATTCCTTATCGGTTTTTGTAAGACGTTTAATATCATCGAGTGAGTAATGCGCTGAACTATAATAAGCTATCTGTATAAGATATCTTAACTGTGAAGCCAACATAGCTATTAAATAAAAAGTAGAATAGTTTAAAGTATAAAAATCATTTAATATCCTAAAAGTCTTAGTGTAATCCTTATCAAAAATAGCGTTAGTTAAGCTGAAAATCTGTTCTTCGATATAAGGATCGGTTAAGTTACTTACAGCATCTTTATCAATTTTTTCACCATATAGTAATAATTTTTCTATATTGTCAAATAAAACTTTGTAATCATTATTCGAGTTAATTATTAATTGTTCACGCGCATCATTTTCTATGACTAATTTTGATTTATTGATTATATTAATTGCTTCAGTTCTAAAGTCATTTGGTTTTGGCAACTGATAATCAAATACATTAGCGTTTTTAATTATCTCTTTATATACTTTTGTATTTGTTTTGAAAGAATATTCATAAGAGTAAATGACTAAATCTGTTTCAAAAACCGGGTTTTTTATATAATTCAAGAATGGTGCATAATCATCTTCCTGCGTATTATTAGAATTATCCTCAACTGTCTCGTTATTATTTTTATCATTTAATATAAAGGCAGGATTCTTATATAATACTACTTTTGTTCCACTAAAAAACGGAATAGTCATCAAATCATCGACCAGTTCCTGAAGACTGAACCCACGTGATTTACCATCATAACGATGAATATCAAAATCGTTAGTTTTAGTCTTTGTTATTATCTCGTTAATTTTTTTATCAATATGAAAGCTATCATTACCTTTAATTAAATAAATCATCACCTTATTATAACAAATTCACCATCACTACATTTAATAAAATCAATAATATTGGTGAAATAAAATGATATATTACCTTTTTCCCTGGTAGAAAGAATTTCAATATTGCATAGATTGAGTAAATCTATTACTTCAGGATGTGGATGGTTATACATTCCACTCGTAGAAATAACAGCTATTTTTGGATTGATTGTTTTTAAAAGATCTAAAGAAGTACCAGTTTTAGATCCATGGTGCGACACTTTTAATACATCTACGGATACAGGTTCTTTTCTGATTATTTCCATTTCGGTCTTTTTTGAAATGTCACCTGTGAATAAAAAAGATAAATCATGATATCGCATAAAGAAAACGAGCGAATTATCATTATCATTATCATGAATATTATTATTAAGACTTTTAAGATAAAAGAATTCATTTGAGAAATCTTCATGATTTTTTATTATCTTGTCTATGCAAAAATCTCGATTAAGGTTTTCTATATTACCGCTATGATCTGAATCTTCATGAGTAATAATGAGCACATCTATATCATTTATTCCATATGCCTTAAGCGTTTGATCTAACTTATAATATGCGTATTTACTTCCGGTATCTATTAGTATATTGAAAATATTAAACGGTGCTCTGATTAATATTGAATCACCCTGACCTACATCTATAAAAGTAACTGTACCTGCTATATTTGATAAATTAAACATAAGAATACTAATCAGAAATGCAGTTTTAATATAATTATTCTTAAAGAAATATCTGAAAAATAAATATATTATTAATATAACAGCATTTAGCTTACCTCTGATTGAAATATCTATAATATTCTTTAGGTTGACAGTTATTAAATAGAACAGGTTTACTAAAATATCTAGCTGTGTTATCCAAAGGCTTATGACACTAATAGACAAAAGTCCATAAACAATCATGAGATAATATTTAAATAGGATTATCTGCAGTGGTTTAGCCTCGTTAAAAAACAGCGATTGAATAATTATCATAATATTAAAGAAACTATCATTCGTTTTGAAGAGGTATATAACTCTAATCAACATCGGGATTATAAAACTGTAGTTATAGATAGAATAAGGATTAACTAACACCAATGATATGGCAGTAAATGATATTGCAATCTTCTTTGAATCGGTTTTGTTCAAAGCTAACTCATATAACATAATTCTTATAAGACTATATGATAAACCGAACATTAAAACAATTAGTATAGAACTGATAATATGACGAAGTTTAAATCTAGAAAATATTTTATTAAGTATTTTATATAAAAATAACAATGATAAGCTTAAATCCAAATCAGGATTATCGTAAGTGTTGAAAAGAAGATTGTTAATTGTAGTGCTGGAATATTCATTTGAATTGCTTTTGTTCATATTAAACAACAAATTTCTAAAATTTGGTAAATGGAATATTCTTAGAATCTCATAATTATTATAACTGTAGTACCTATTGCTGGCTTTTAAATCACGTGATTCATTTACATAACGATTCCCTCTTACCACAATCACATCACCACTTTGATATCCTTCAATATTATTCAGTTTTATCTTGTTGATGATGCTTGTAGCTTCAAAAGTTTCATCATTCGATGTATTAATATAATAATAATTAAACTCTAAAGTATTGATTAATAAGCGAATAAGTATCATTAAAATAATTAATAATAAACATATAGTTTCTTTATATGAATAGCGTTTGTATATATAAACGCAAGCAATCATAAGAAATATAGGACTTCTGAGGTATAAAATTATCACCGTAAACAGAATAACAGTAAAAATAGATTCTTCATAGGCATATATATGGAAGGATCTTTTCAAAAGTCTTATCTCCTATTCCACTGACATTCTTTATTTCCTCTAGTTCCTTAAATCCACCTATATTATTACGATAATCAATAATTCTTTTAGCGAGACCATCTTTAATACCTGGGAGCTTTATTAAATCTTCTAAATTCGCAGAATTAATAGATATTAGATTCTCGCCATGATAATACGGTATAACCAAAACCATTTCAGGATAAAGCTTTTGTGACATGTTAATACCGGATAAATCTGCATCTTTACTCACAATACATTCTTCGAGCGCATCAATAATCGTATCACCTTCCTTGAATGTATATATACCCTTGTTTTCTACAGCACCCTTAATGTCTATTTTAAACTCATATACTTCATTTCGATCAATTGTATCGATATCTATTATAAATATAGATACATAGAGAATTATCACAATTATAAATGATATTATCTTATTCATAACATTTTGTATTAATTATAATCATATGATTGATACGATTATAAGGAAGTTTATATTGAATTTCATATTCGCTCAATTTTATCTTCTCCACATTATCTATGAAATAATATGATTTCGGAGCTTTTATTTCTTTTATTATCACTTCACAATTCATCGGTATATTATCTATGAATATTTTACCTTTTGATACATCTCTTTCAATTTCTTTGACAATCTCATTATTTTCTATATTACGAACAACTATATAGTAAGTGTCTTCTTCAAGATCATTAATTATTATATCTTCTTTATGATATGTGAGAACTCTTAATAGATGCAGATATTCTTTATCTTTGTATATTTCTATCTGATAATTGCAATCTTTGATATCAAAATCATTATAATTAATATTTAATGCTCCTGTTTCGAATCTACCTATAAATCTATTATCTTCAGTATTATCATCGTTATCTTGAATTATTATGTCATTATTACGAGTTCTATTTAAATAGATGTCAAATATAGCTCCATCTAGACGAATCTTTTTATTAGGATTCGTCTTATAAAGTTCTATGTTAATATTTCTAACTTCATTAGTAATTTCTTTTGTGATTGTAGTTATATCTTCATTAGCAGTATAAGTATCTATCAGATGACATACATCTGTATCACCGTATTTATATACATTATTCGGGATATCTTCGCATAACAGATATTTACGATCTTGTTTAAGATAAGGATAATTAATATAACCATCTTTAGAAATATTGTTGATGGACATGATTTTATTATCTATCTTATAATACATTGTTTCATATTCGTATTCGGTATTTATATATCCCATCTCATCAGTATAAACACGATCAATTTCATTATTTAAGTCTTCATCTTCATATAGTACAATTTCAGTATTTGGTATTGGATAATAATGCTTATCTGGATTAACTATCTGGATATTACTATTACCGGTTTTAAATAATGCCATTTTTAATGATGAAATTTTACTAAAATCATCATCAAATATACCATTATCATTATTAATTATATATGTCTCGTATGTGTCAATATATTTATAATACAGTGGCTTACTGTCGTTAATAACTTCGTTATCTAAATAGCCTTTGATAATCATATAGAACTTATTATCATCGTAATCAAAAGTGTATCTTAAATTATATGTTTGCTCTGATTCAAAATTAATATCAAAAATTTCTGATTTTATATTATTACCATCACAATCTTTAATATTAATCTCATTATATGGTTTATCATATAAAATATTGCCTTTAAAATACTCTATCTCTGATTCAAAAGGTATTTCAGTTTCTTCAATTAAATCCAGCTGAATATAGCCGTTATCTTCAAAAGTATATAAATCATGATAGAATACGTTATTTTTGTCAATTAGTTTCTGATTATCAGCTAAGCTAAAAATATTATCAAGATCCTGTTCAATATCCTTTTTTATTAAATATAGACTACTTGTTTTATAATAATCTGCTTCTTTTTCATTTAAACAAATATCATTAATAACCTGTTCTTTAGTTCCAAAGATTATATTATTCTCACTTAAATCCAAATTTTCACTTATGTCATATAAACTAAAAATCGTGTCATTTATACAATAATCTAATTCATTATCCTTTTTTAATAATTCAAGCGTAAGATTACGATTCTCATTTATAAAATCAACAGTAATTGTATCATTTTCCTTTAAGTCAACGATGAATGAATCACCTCTATTAATGTACTTATAAGAAGTTTTGAATTCCTCAATCAGATATTTACCTACTGGTAATATCTCTTTAATCTCTAAAATTCCATCATCTGTCTTGAAATAACTTCCATCTTCTTTCACTATTTCATCAATTATATTACCTTGATCATCTATCATATAAATTCTGAATGTAGTTTCATCATTAGTAAGTTCATAGAATTCATCAAGTTTTCTGATTATTAAATTACCTGTTTTATGTTTAAAATTTATCTTTAATCCTTCAAAACTGTCATTAATATTGCCTTTATAGGAAACTAGACTTTGTGAACCTGTCGCAAGATAAACTGTAAAGTCTTCACTCAAGATATTGTTTAAATTATTACCTGGCTTTAGTACTATTTCTTTATTTACAGGGTAAATATTACTGATCTTAAATATTAATTCGTTACCATTTAACATTACATCTTCTAGACCATTACTAAATGATTCAATATAGTAACCTTTTGACAGTATATTATTCTCATCTTGCAAATATACTGTCTCATTAATATGTGGTGTTTCTGTTATAGATATAGAAGGTCGATGACATTTTGACATCTGATTCATTTTATCGATTAGAGTAGACGCCCCAAAATCATAAGCATTTTTTGATTCAACCGTTTTATAGATGCCAAGTTCGTTCCATATTAATAGTTGTGCAGCAATATATAAATCATCGCTTCTATCAGAATCTTTATATGCCTTAATTATTTTGGCAATATTGGTTGGTAAACTACTGCTTGAACTGACATAATAATCTGAATTAGGTTTCATCATGACTTCTGGGTCAATACAGAATGCTACTTCTCCATTTTCTTTATAATGAACTTTTGCAATGTTTGAGAAGCTTTCATCAACATATCGGTTAAGATATTCCAGACTCCATAAATTGCTTTCCTGGTATCTTAAATCCTTCTCTTCAGCCATTGTGAAACTAAGATTTAACATTAATATACATATAAATAATAATATTTTTTTCATGATATCCCTCCTATATCTTTATTACTTAAAAGAGGGATAATTCTCATTCATATACAGTTACAGTACAACTGTATATATTATCTTTATAATAATAATAAACTTTATAATCACCACATTTTGATAGATTGATATCAGTAAAATCAATAGAGACGTTACCATCAGCTATAATATCTTTCGATAATAAATAAGATAACTCATTTATATCACAGTCTTTTAAAACCCTGATGTCTTTAATTCCAGCAATCTCAATTTGAGTGTTTTGAGACGAAGAACCGTTACTTTCGGTTATGTAATTACTTACTTCTTTTATTACCTCTATTTCTTTAATTACTTCTATATATTCAACAGGTTTTGCCTTAACATTTATTACAACATCTCTATTTGAAGTACCTGCTTCGTTTCTAGCTTCTATATTGATTATATTTAAACCTTCATTACTGAATGAATATTCTAATTCAGAGTTAATGTAGTATTTATCAAAACAATAAACATTATATAAATATCTACTTAGTACTGTTTCATCAACAGTAGTCTCGTAATTATCGCTGTTTAAAACTATCAGCGGAATAATGTCATATTTTATCTTAAGTTTTTTTGACAGATTTTCTTCGGTTATATAATATCTGTTTAAAATAAATAAAAGTATCAATAGGATAATAATCAGAATAATCTTTTTTTCATACATAAAAATAGCAGGTCTCCCTGCTATTTTATTACTCGAAAATTTAAATTATCACACTATTTAACTGAAAGAATCTTTACCTCGTATGGTTTATCTACATCAACTTCACAGATAGAACCAACTTTTTTATCAAGAATAGCTTCAGCTAATGGAGTTACATTTGATAATTTACCATTGAGCGGATCAGCTTCAATAGTACCTACGATTGTATAAGTGCAGATATTATGAGTATCAAGTTCTTCAATCTCAACTCTTGAACCTACACGAACATATGCAGAAGCTTTATTATCTTTAATGATTTCTGCATTGGAAATCATTTTTTCCAGTTCTTTAATTCTTGCTTCAACCTGTGCCTGGCGATCTCTGGCTGCATCATAATCAGCATTTTCTGAAAGGTCACCTTGTGCACGAGCGGCTTTTAAGTCTTCAATTACTTCTGCTCTTGTAACATGTAATAAATGATCAAATTCGTTTTTTAACTCCTGCAAACCTTCTTCGGTCACATAAAATTTTTCATCAGCCATTTATATAAATCCTCCATAATCTAAAAAATTATATCATGTTTTCAGCGATTATACTACTAATTTTAGTTACTAATAAATCAATCGCAACATAGTTTTTACCACCTTCTGGAATAATTACGTCTGCAAATTTTTTAGAAGGTTCAATAAATTGTTCGTGCATTTCTCTGACAGTTGACATATATTGGTTCACTACAGAATCAAGAGTTCTTTCTCTTTCTTTAACATCTCTTAAAAGACGACGTATAAAACGTACATCACTAGGTGTATCAACAAATACTTTTATATCTAGCAAATCACGGATTTCTTTACTTTCAAGCACAAATAATCCTTCAAGAATAATTACATCGCTATATTTGATGACTTCAGTAACCTTACTTCTGGTGTGATTAACATAATCATATGTCGGTTTTTCAATCGTGCCACCATTAATTAAGACATTCAAATGTTCTATCAGTAATTGATGATCAAATGCAAAAGGATGGTCGTAATTGGTTTTAATTCTTTCTGACATTGGTAAATAATCCTGATTCTTATAATAGTCATCTTCCTTGATTATAACTACAGAATTAGTCTTTTCGAATGTTTCAAATAATTTTCTTGAAATAGAAGTTTTACCAGAAGCGCTTCCTCCGGCAATTCCAATAATAATTGGTTTATTCATATTGTCCCCTTAGTAACACTTTAAGAATCTGTTTACATAATTTAAATGTTCTTCATATGTTTTAGAATAATAAACTTTACCATCACCACAAACATCAGCCATAAAGTAATAATAATCATGATTAGATGGTTCTAGTACCGATACAATTGCGCTCTCCCCAGGGTTTAGAATTGGTCCTGGTGTCAGACCATAATGCGTATATGTGTTATATGGTGAATCATAATCAGGATTATATTCACATTGACGCCAATCTGTATCCTTATCTATATCCATTGCATAGCATATAGTTACACTACTTTGCAGTGGCATGCTTATTGCCATACGATTGTAGAAAACCCCAGCTATATCATGCATGTCTTCTGCTTTAGCAGCTTCATATTGTACTATGCTAGCTAGTGTAAATATTTCATGTGTACTCATTTCAGATTTTTTAAACAAATCCTCATGCCTGTTATAAATTTTTAAAGTTTCGTCCAGTAACTTAGTAGTTATTTCTTCTGGAGTCGTTTCACGATAAAATTCGTATGTATTAGGGAATAAATAGCCTTCAAGAGGATATCTGATATCGCTATTAAGAATATCATCACTTAAGAAAGGATATTTATCAATAAGTTCACGCAGAATTTCTATATCGTTCCAATAGTTCATTATGTCATCATATGATACATTTGTGTATTCTTCTATTTTTAATGCATAATGTTTAAGCCATTCACCTTCAGTAAAAGTAATTTTTACAGCATCAATTATTGCATTTCTGGAATCAGAAATATAATCAACTATACTGTTAAAATCCATTGTTTTATCTAATTCATACGTTCCTGCTTTAAAGTCAACGTCTTTAAAGAATCTGATATAATAATAAGATAAATTATCATCCCTAATTAAACCACTATCTTTTAAATCAGAAAGAACTGTTCTTATACTTGCATTATTCCTGACTTCAAATATAACTTTTTCTGAATAGTCTCCCATGCTTTTTAAAGCAGAATTTATATAAAATGAACCGCCAGCAATAATGAGAATAATCAAAATAACAAGAGTTATCAGAAGGTTTCTAATCTTCTTCATCCTCTTCTCCCACAAAAGCTTCTAAAACTTCATTGATTATACTTAATTCTTCTGGGTCTTCTACAGCATAGATATGTCCATCATCATCATATTTAAAAGGATACAGTTCATCTTCATTGCCATCCTCATAACAGATAGCAAAGTTTGTATCTTCGTAGTCAAATGTAAAATATACATTCAGTTTAACTTCATGACCATTTTCATCTGTAATATAAATTGAATTATCCATTTTTATCTTTTTTTCGAATCTAAATAAGACTGCAGTATTTGCTGGGCTGCAATCTGATCGACAATTCCTTTCTTTTTCTTTTTTGATGTATTCATCATTGTCATTGAACGCTGAGAAATGACGGTTGTTAATCGTTCATCAATTAATACAACCGTCACATCTTTTCTTTCGTTTTCTAGTATCTCTTTGAACTCTAAAGATATCTCGCCTCTAATCCCGATATCTCCGTTCATATGTTTTGGAAGTCCTAATACAACGGTTTTAATATTGTATTGATCAATATATTCGAGTGTATGATCAAGCGCAGAATCATAATTATCTTCTTCGAAACGATATGTCTCCTTCATTGAAGCAATACTTTCGTTTGTATCAGACATCGCAATACCCAACGTTCTAGAACCTAAGTCCAGTCCCAATATACGCATTATTAATTATCTAAATAATATCGAACCAGCTCTTCGATAATTTCATATCTTTCAACCATCTGTATGTTGCTTCTTGCGTTTTTATGACTAGAAATATAAGCAGGATCATTAGAAATCAGATAACCTGAAATCTGATTAACCGCATTATATCCACGTTCTTCGAGGGCTATTTTAACTTCTTTTAATAACTGTTTAATGTTTTCTCTTCTTAAAAGGTCAGCATTAAAAGCCATTGTTTCATCTATTTTATTAGACATTGCATAAACCTCCTTGATTTAGCTTCATTTTATACTAAATAGAAGTTAATTGCCAGCATTTAGAAGTTCATTTTTGATTGTGTTAAGAATTTCATCAACGTTATGCAGATTCTTACCTCCAGACTGAGCTAAATCATCTTTACCTCCGCCTTTACCATCACACATCAAAGCAGCTTCCTTAACAAGTACACCTGCCTTAATGCCTCTTGAAATTGCCTCTTTGGATGCTGCACAGGCAAAAGTAACTTTTTCATTACCGACATTAGCTAAAAGCACAACCCCTTCAACCAGCTTATTTCTTAATGTAACTGCAAAGTCCTTAACATTTACATCACTGTTATCAAGCTTAACAAACAGATATTTAATTCCGTCTTTAGTCTCAGCATGATTAATCATCTCATCTGCTTCATAATTAAGCATCATTGTCTTAGTTTTCTTTAATTCTGCATTCAATTCATTGATGTTTTGTAATAATGAATTTATCTTGGCATCAATGGCTTGTGAACTCTTTAAACCAAGCATGTCAGCTATCTGATTTAAATGTTTAAATGATTCGCTGAAATCGTTATAAGCTTCTTCTTTTGTCTTTACTGTAATTCTTCTAATACCTGAGCCAACAGATTCTTCTGAAACAATCTTAAAGACACCAAGTTCTGCAGTATTTGATGCATGTGTACCACCACAGAATTCTGTTGATACATCACCCATTCTGACAACTCGAACTTTATCTCCGTATTTCTCATCAAATAAAGCTATCGCATCAGTCTTCTTAGCTTCTTCAATATCCATTACTTCAGTAACAATTGGAAGTTCCTGTCCAATCCAGCTGTTAACCAGCTTTTCAACTTTATCTAAGTCTTCACTTGATATCTTTTCATAATGTGAGAAGTCAAAACGTGCATAATCTTTGCATACGTAAGAACCAGCCTGTGTTACATGAGTACCAACAACCTGTCTTAAAGCTGACTGTAAAAGATGTAAAGATGAATGATTTGCCTTGATGGCTCTTCTGTCATCCTTATTGATTTCCTGTGATAGAACATCTCCTACTCTGATTTCGCCATTTTCAATTACAACATGATGCAAAAACTGTCCATTTGGAGCTTTGTTGACATCTTTGACTACAGCTTTAATGTTTTCATTATAAACAAGACCGGTGTCTGCAATCTGACCACCTGACGTTGCATAGAAACATGAATGATCAAAAACAACTTCACCAGCAGTATTCAATACATCAACTCTTTTTCCATTTTCAAATAACGCAACTACCTGTCCCTTATCGCTTTGTTTACCATAACCAGTAAAATCAAATTCAGTATCAAGATTTAATAAATCAACCGATTGAGAATTCATTGACTGTTCGTCTTCTCTGGCATTTCTAGCCATTTCCTTCTGACGAAGCATGCATTTTTCAAAGCCTTCAATATCACATTTGATACCTCTTTCCTCTGCAGATTCAATTGTCATTTCTTTAGGGAAACCATAAGTATCATATAACTTGAATATTACTTCACCTGATAATACACCATTTTTCACATTATCAAGTTCCTGATTAAGAATCTTTTCACCATTAGCTAAAGTTTGAATAAATGATTCTTCTTCTTTTTTAATAAGTTTCTTTACAAATTCCTTCTTCTCTAATAGATAAGGATAGAAATCTTTCATATTCTCACAAACAACATCCACCAGTTCATACAGGAATGGTTTGTTAATACCAATATTTCTGGCATATCTCATGGCACGTCTCAGTACACGTCTTAAAACATATCCTCTTCCTTCATTTGAGAAAGTAGCACCATCAGATAATGCAAAGACACATGTTCTGATATGATCGGCAATTACTCTGAAAGCCATTTTATTCTCTGCATATTTAACACTAGTATACTTTTCAACTTCATGTATATATGGAAGGAATAAGTCGGTATCGAAATTGGTTTCACCATCCTGAATCATACATACAAGTCTTTCAAGACCCATACCTGTATCAATATTCTTTTGTGGAAGTTCTTTAAAATCTTTTCGATCAACACCCTCTTTAGCGTCATATTGTGAGAATACGTTATTCCATAACTCAACATAACGGTCATTTTCCATTTCTTCAAAGAATAGTTTTTCACCTAAACCCTCTGGATCATATTTAGGTCCTCTATCATAATATATTTCAGAGTCAGGTCCACAAGGTCCCTCGCCAATCTGCCAATAGTTATCATATGACTTTAATATATGAGATGGATCTAAACCGATTTCCTTTGTCCAAATATCATAAGTTTCATTATCATCTGGATACATTGTTACATAGATACGATCAGGATCAAAACCAATCCATTCTGGACTTGTCAAAAATTCCCAAGACATCTTTAATGACTCTCTTTTGAAATAATCGCCAATCGACCAGTTTCCTAGCATTTCAAAGAATGTATGGTGGCGTGATGTCTTACCAACATTTTCAATATCGTTAGTACGGATACACTTCTGAGCATTTGCGATTCGGTTAGAAGCTTGTTTTTCTCTTCCATCAAGATATTTCTTTAGTGCTGCTACACCTGAATTAATCCATAATAAAGATGGATCGTTAATCGGTACTAAAGAAGCACCTGGTTCAATCATGTGATTCTTTGATGCAAAGAAATCCAAAAACATCTGTCTAACCTGATTACCTGTTAATTGTTTCATTTTTTCCTCCTGAAATTAAAAAGGCAGTACCCAAAGGTCGCTAAACGCGAGGTACCACCTTATCTTTTTACTCATTTCTTTAACGCAGAATATACGCCGATGATTAGTCGGGCTAAAAAGTAGCTTCATCGATATATCCATACAGATTCACACCAACCATCTGTTCTCTTTGATATTTATATCAATTACTCATCTTTTTTACGCTTCTTGGATATTATATCATAATTCATATGAAATCAATAATTAATTTGTGTATATTAAATACTGAATTACTAATTATTTACTGATTATTCTGATAATAATTCAATAATGAATCCTTTAAGGATGTCTTCCTGATTCTCATGTTTTTTCTGGCGCCTTTAATAAACGTTTCTTTATCACCTAAAATAATCAGCTTATTCGAAGCTCTAGAGACAGCAGTATATATTAGATTCTTGTTTAACATTATCGTATGTGCTTTAGATATCGCTAGAAAGACAACATTGTATTCACTGCCCTGTGCCTTATGAACAGAAACTGTATAAGCTAAAGCTATCTTATCAATATCATCTTTTGTGTAGTCAACAATAATATCATCAAATACTGCTGTTATATCAAATTTATCAGGATTTATGGCTGATATAAAACCTATATCTCCATTATATACATCATCACTGTTCTGATTCTTCAGCTGGAGTATTTTATCATTTTCTCTAAAGATTCTGAATTTAGTTCTGATTTCATTCTTTAGTTCATCTTTTGGATTAAATACTTCCTGCAACATCGAATTGAGACTGTCAATCCCAAGGCCACCTTTATACATCGGTGACAGGACCTGTAGATCATTAATATCGAATCCATCATCAAGAAACTGATGCATATAATAAACAAGTCTGTCTTTTAAAACAGCTTCATCACCCTCAATAAATAGAATATCATCACCATAATTTTTAAAATCAATACTGTCTTTTAATATATCGTTGCATAACCTAATGATACTGCTCTGTGAACCTTGTCTAAAGATTGTGTTCAGTCTGGTATATGGAAAAAGATTGCTTTCAAGCATATCTTTTAAAAGATTTCCAGGCCCAACACTAGGAAGCTGATTGTCATCACCAATAATACATATTTTACGTACATTATATAAAGCTGATATTAATTTATAAAACAACCAGTTATCAACCATCGAGAACTCATCAATAATCAATACATCTAATAGTAATGGATTATCTATCGAATAAGTAAAGGTATTGGTTTCTTTATCCCATCTTAATAACGAATGAATCGTTGAAGAAGATACATCACAGAGTTCACTGATGCGTTTAGCAGCTCTTCCTGTAGGTGCTACGACATGAAGTTCAAAAGTGGGATGCAGTTTTTTAACAGTCTCAACAAGTGCTTTAACAATAGTAGTTTTCCCAGTTCCAGGACCTCCTATCACAAAAGATATCTTATTGCCGTAAAATTTATGAATAGCTTCTATCTGATTCCTGTCGTAGTTAATGGATTGATTATTTTCAAGTGTACTAATTTCATTGCTTAGTTCATCTTTAGAATACTCATCAGAAATATTGTTTTCAATCATAAACTTTGATATTTCTTCCTCTGCAATTCTTTGTATTGAGGCATAGTATCTATCGTCATCTTCAATGATTTTCTTTTCATTAATCGCAAGATTGAGAGCGTAATCGAAGTCAACTACATCACTCTTCAAATTATAATAATAAGCATCTTTTAGCTCGGCATATGAAAAATAAGTATTACCGGTTCTGAAACTCAGTTCTGAAATCAGATATGAGATGAATGCAATAATACGATTATCAGACAATGGATCATAACCTATCTTCGAAGCTAAATCATCACATTTCTTATAGCCAATACCATATATGTCAAAATAAAGCTGATATGGATTACTCTTGACATTATCAATTGTATTCTCTTTATATAGATTAATTATCTTATTAATATCTTTTATAGATAAACCAAGCGAAACTAGATAATAGAAACTCTCTTCATATTCAAGATTTGAAGATAAGACCTCTTTTATAGTATTAACATCTTTATCTTTTAAACCAACATCAAATAATAATTCTGGCTGGTTTTTAATAATTGAAATAGTATCAGTTCCAAAGCAATCTACAATCTTCTTAGCTTTTTTCTTACCTATTCCTTTAAAAAGGTCAGATGAAAGATAGGCTATAATCCCTTCATATGAAGATGGAGGTTTAAGTTCTATATTATACACCTCAAACTGGAAACCGTATTTTGGATGATCAACATATTTTCCATGGAGAATATATTCGCTATTCATATCAATATTGTCAATACTTCCCCTAACAACAATACTGCCATCGTCATTGTCATAAAAGCGGAACACTCCATAATTAAAAGACTTATATATACAATAAGTAAATTTGCCTGTTAATGTATCAATATTATTCTCTTCCATTAATATTCTAAATACTCTTTTAAGATTTCATCTTTTTCTTTACCATTGAGGTAGACTTCGTCAATAACGCCTCCACCAATCATCACATCACCCATATATACAACAGCCTGTTGTCCTTTGGTAACAGCTTTAATATGTTCGTCAAATTCAATCATGATATTTGTATCATCAATAATTCTGACAGTAACATTATTATCACATTGACGATATCTAAATTTGGCTGTCGCTTTAAAAACACCGGTTTCTGGTCTAAACATGAAATTAAAATCTTTCACATGGCATGAGTCTGAGTAAAGCCATTCATGATCGTTTTTGGTTGCAAGATATAATTCATTCTTGTATACATTTTTACCAACACAAAAATATGGTCCTCTACTTCCACCGACTTTAAAACCTTTTCTTTGGCCAATTGTATAATAATAGACACCATCATGTCTGCCGATTACTTCTTTGGTTTCAATATCAATGATATTACCTTCTTTCATTGGGATGTAATTCTTTAAGAATTCTCTAAAGTTTCTCTCACCAATAAAACAAACACCTGTAGAATCTTTTTTGTCAGCTATATCAAGTTCCAACTCATGAGCAATTCTTCTGACTTGTGGTTTATCTATTTCTCCAAGTGGAAACAGTGTAAATTCGATAGCTTCTTTAGAAACCTGTGCTAGGAAATAAGACTGATCCTTATTCAAATCATGTGCCTTGCCTATCAGCTCTTCATTTTTGTATATAACATTCTTAGCATAATGACCTGTAGCCATTTTGTCATAACCATTAGCTTTGGCATAATTTAGAAAAGCATCAAACTTGATATATTTATTACAT
>JAQXNC010000047.1 GCA_029097145.1 Bacillota bacterium | reverse complement strand
TTACATACATATAATTTTAACAGGCTTTATCAATACTGCAGGCAGCACCTGATACAATCTGACTTAAAGCGTTATAGATTTTAGAATGCATTTCAGACAGCATTTCATCAGTCAGTTCTTCATAGGCATCAGTCTGCTTTTCAGAGATTCCATCAGTCATTTCAACAGCTTCACCATTTTTAACGATGACAATATTTGGGGCATAGATACGCTTTTCATCGGTATCTACTTGATTACCATCACTATCGTTTAGACTGTAATCATTTAAGATGTTATCCAGTCTTTCAAGTAACTGATAGTAGCCATCACTTCCATCTTTAGCAGTAGTGACTTCACCATCCTTGACTTCAAGGGTATCGCGGATTTCCTTGACATCGACATAATATACAGTTGATAACTGTAAATCCTTGGCACTTTCAATAAGTGATGGAACGATACTGCGACACCATGGACAATCCTTAAATCCAAAGTAAACTGCAAATGTTTCTTTATTATCAATCTTTTCTGCAATCTCTTCCGCAGTTGCATAGACGATTGGGTTATCATCAGCTATAGTGATTGTTCTGATGGTTTTACCATCTTTTTCTCTTATGGTTCCATTAATACTTTCGTATTCTTCCTTGAACCTTTCAGCGTCTGTTTTAACTGTATCTTTTTTATTTGAACAAGCTGTTAAGACAATTGCCAGTGCAACACATCCTACCAGCATCCATATTTTCTTCATAAGTTACCTCCATAAGATTTATATTGAGCAAAGCAGAAAACTCATAAGTCTTTAGCTTATGAGATGAATGCTAAAGTGTTATAAAATATATGTAGTTCTTTGGAAAGTTAATGTATATGGTTCTTACTGCCAATCATTAGTAAGGTAAAACATTAAATGTGAAGTAGACATCTTCTTAAAATGTAATAAGAACATATTAAATAAGTAGTGGTGTGTATCGATAAGATACTATCCAGTAGAGGCGATGTGGATGCGCCTATAAGAATAAGGATTGCTTAAAATTAAGTACGAAAGGTTCTATCTAACGATAGAATATCAAACTTCTTAAAAGTAGATAACCTTGTTATCTATACGAAGCCAACAAATCTTCAGTTTGTTGGTAGTTCACTTAAGTATTATATCATTTAATCAATATGATAGATATAACGATTATCTTTTCTGATAAATCCACATTTACTAAACATCATCTGACTTTGAGTATTAAAATCATAGATTTCAGCACTGATTTCCTTAAAACCAAACTCTTTAGCGAGTTTTATAATTTCCCCAATACATCTTCGACCGATATGACGGTTTTGATATTCCCTGATAATGACAATTGAAATATCACCATTATCCTGAAGTGTTATATCACCTATAAGTTTATGCTGATATTCAATGTAGAAACATTTTCCATGAGTATCAAGATAGGTATACATACTCACAAGACGTTCCATGGTATAGGGATAATCAATATTATCGACCTGTTTACATAAATCGAGATCCTGATACCATTTGATGGTTTCTTCATAGTTTGGATAATAGGGAATCAATGACAGTTCTTCATCAATTATTCGTTTATTCATTTCAGTTTATCGATAATATTACGGGCTACATAGACACCACTGGCTGATGCGTGTGACAGTGAATGAGTAATGCCACTGCCATCACCGATGATATATAAGCCCTCATATTTGGATTCTAGTTTATCATTAACTTCAACTTCCATATTATAGAACTTAACTTCAACACCATATAATAATGTATCATCATTAGCTGTACCTGGTGCTACCTTATCAAGTGCGTATATCATCTCAATAATCCCATCAAGAATACGTTTAGGTAAGACAAGACTCAAATCGCCAGGAGTGGCATTGAGTGTTGGTGTAATAAAGGCTTCCTCAATTCGGCTTGGAGTTGAACGACGTCCACGGATCAGATCACCAAATCTCTGTACGATAACCCCGCCACCAAGCATATTGGAAAGTCTCGCAATTGATTCACCATAACCATTAGAATCCTTAAATGGTTCTGAGAAATTCTTGGCTACAAGGAGTGCAAAGTTGGTATTGGCTGTCTGCTTGGCAGGATCTTCATAACTGTGACCATTAACTGTAATGATTCCGTTAGTATTTTCATTAACGACTGCACCCTTTGGATTCATACAGAAGGTTCTGACCTTATCACCATACTTTTCAGTACGATAGACAATCTTACTTTCATATAATTCATCTGTCAGATGGGCAAAGACTTCAGCTGGCAGTTCAACACGGACACCGATATCCACCCTGCTTGATTTGGTTGGAATATCCAGTTCCTTACATACTGATTCCATCCATTTAGAACCAATACGTCCAACTGATATAATACATTCATCAGCGTTATATACCTTATCCTTTACAATGACATCATATCCATGTTCAGTCTTTTTAACTGTATCGACATGAGTATTGAAATAGAAATCAACCTTATCTTTCAGATGATTATAGAGATTCTCTAAGACAATATAGTTAATATCGGTACCAAGATGTCTGACAGATGCATCCAGTAAATGTAAGTCATTCTGAATACATAATGTCTTAAAACGGGTACCAGCAGTTGAATACAGTTTAGTACCTTCACCACCATATCGCATATTAATCTTATCGACATAATTCATCAGATCCAAAGCGGTCTTTTTACCTATATATTCATAAAGACTGCCACCAAAATCATTAGTAATATTATATTTACCATCAGAGAAGGCTCCAGCTCCACCAAACCCACTCATGATTGAACATGTTGGACATTTGATGCATGATTTAACCTTATCACCATCAATTGGACAGCGACGTTTATCAAGACTGTGACCAGTTTCAAATACTCCAACCTTAAGTTCTGGTTTAAGCTGCATTAATTCATAGGCTGCAAAGATACCTCCTGGACCTGCTCCGACAATAATCACATCATATTTCATACATTAATTCCTCCAACATTACAATTATAAGTCATATCTCATAAAGTCTCAAAGTTAATCGAGGATTAGACTCTTAAGACTGATATGGTCAGCGTTTCTGATGACAATTTTTAGTTCAGTTTTATCGACATTATTAAGTTTAGTGGTGATGGTATTAGAAGAGGTTGTTTCATGATATATGAGACTGTTATTCTGATAGATAAATATTTCTTTGCAGTCAGATTCATCAAACAGGAGTGTCAGTTTAGATACATCATTAAAGTAACGATAGACTATCGTCGTATTAGTGATATCAGTAATCATTCTGTCAGTTCTAATGGCCTTATCAATCCCATTTTCGAAGAAATCGATATAAATACCTTCATCATTATCATAAAGTTCGCATGCAATACTCGCATCATAAGTACCTTTAGATAATGGATTTAAACCAGAAGATGTAATCTTGGCAGGCGTGAATAATCCATTCTGCATTTTAATACTTTCAAGTGATACCTGTCTTGAGAACTGTTTATGATAGGTATGACGATGATAGAAAATATAGTAATCATCATTAATATTTAAAAGACAGCCATGGTTATTGGCATAATTATTAGCCAGAATATCATCATCGCTCAGTTTACTGGCATTAGATATCAGAATACCCTGATAAACATAATCCCGATCATAATATTTACTTGTAGCGTAACAGAGTTCATGCTGGTG
>JAQXNC010000046.1 GCA_029097145.1 Bacillota bacterium | reverse complement strand
GGTGCGGCAATAGGGCTTGTGGGTTTTGCCAAGGTTCTGGAATATCTCTTTGAAGCCTTTCCAATTCAGACTATCTACTGGTTTATTGGTTTAATTGCCTTTTCAATCCCAGTCTTTGTCAAAAGTGAAATGAAGGGTTATAAGTTAAGTATTATCCCACTCATCATAGGAATGGTCATCGTTATCGGTTTACAGATTCTAAATCCTGGTGATGCGACTAATACAGCTGTAACCTATCCAGCTTTAACTGTTATTAATCTTCTGGTGATGGTTGTAGTTGGCTTTATCGCTGGCTTTACAATGTTTCTACCAGGTGTCAGTGGTTCAATGGTTTTACTGATTATTGGTAAATATCATCTCTTTAAATCTTATCTGGCCAATGTGACTAGCTTCGATTTAAATATTCTAATCCCATTAGGGTTTATGGGTGTAGGTATCCTTTTAGGTATTGTGGTATCAGCCAAGGTATTGAAGATCGCTTTTGACATCAATAAAGGTGCGACATTATCTTTACTGCTTGGACTGATTATTGCCAGTACACTGGTACTGATTATGCAGACTTTCACATCAGGTTTTGATGTAATGTTGGTGGTGACATCATTTATATCTTTCCTCTTTGGAGGATTAATAGTCTATCTTTTGAATCACTATGTAAAATAGGAGGTCGATTATATGACACAGTTTAATTTTAATGGATTTAACGGAAGTTCTATGAAACGTTCTGTTACACCTAAAACTAAAACATTTATTATCATAACTGTTATTTTAGTGGTATTGATGCTGGGATTTATTTATCTGGTCCATGCACCATTCAATCCACATTCACCAGGTTTTATCTTTTATCTGATTCTCTTTGGTGGCTTTATTCTGATTGAACTGACTTTGGGTAATCTTTTCTCAGTAATCAGTCCTAAGACATATTTTAAGGGTTTTAAGTTCTTATCTTTTGGGACTATCATCTGTATTGCGTTAATTATTATCAGCAGTCTTGTGACTTCAGCTATCTTTAATGCCAAAGAATATGCTGCCCGTATTATCGTTAATGATGTTGAATTTAATGAAATTGATGAAGTAGATTTTGAAAAGACACCAATTATAGACCGTGTATCAACTGAAGCTTTAGGTGATAGAGTTATGGGTCAGATGCCTGAGCTTGTATCACAGTTTGAAGTCAGTGATGATTATACACAGATATCATATAAAGACAGTGTTTATCGTGTTACACCACTTGAATACGCAGATTTCTATAAGTATCTGATTAATCGTAATGAAGGTATTCCAGCCTATATTCTGGTTGATTCGACTACTGGTGAAGCTGAACTGGTCAAGCTTAAGGATCTTGGCTTAAATGGTATGCGCTATGTACCATCAGCGATGTTTAATGAAAATCTTAATCGTAAATTACAGATGGAATATCCAACCAGTATCTTTGGTTCACCATCATTTGAAATTGATGAAGATGGTCATCCATGGTATGTATGTACTACTTATACTTTTAAGGCTATGGGTAATAAGCGTATGGTTAATGGGGTTGTCCTCTTTGACCCAATTACTGGTGAATCGACTAAATATGATGATCCACTTGATGCCCCTAAATGGGTTGATCGAATCTATCCCGAATCACTGGTTATGGAAGAAGTTAATAACTATGGCAGTCTTAAGGATGGATATCTGAACTCAGTCTTTGGACAGAAGAATGTCTTTATGGCGTCTGAAGGTTATAACTACCTTGAAAAAGATGGTGATATCTGGATTTATTCAGGTCTCACAAGTGCCAACAGCGATGCGGCTAATCTGGGCTTTGTGCTGGTAGATTTAAGAACACATGAATGTATGAAGATTGCTTCAGCTGGTGCTGATGAATTCAGTGCGATGAATTCAGCTGAAGGTAATGTCAAGAATTTTGGTTATAAGGCAACTTTCCCACTTTTGGTGAACGTCAAAGATCGCCCGGTATACCTCATGGCTTTAAAGGATGATGCTGGACTTATCAAGATGTATGCCATGGTTGATGCGACCGATTATCAGAAAGTAGCTTCTGTCACAATTGATGAAGGACTTGAAGCTTTAAAGAAGAAATTCCTGGGCAATGATGTCACTAATGTCAAGGAAGATGAATTAAAGGAAACAAACCTTGAAATAGCTGATGTCCGCTATCTGGTGGTTGATAATACCACAAGAGTATATATTACTGATACTCTGGGTAATGAATATAAACTGACATTAAATACTAAGAATGAAGATACTGTCGCTTTCTTAAAGGCTGGAGATAGTATTAGAGTTAAATATCTTGAAAGTGATGTCAGAAGTATTACAGAAATAACTAAATAAACTATATGGAGGATAACATATGAATATGATAGCCATAGCTCTTGTGACAATGGTTGCAGGCTTTGTTCAGACCGTAACTGGTTTTGGGGCAGGAATAGTCAATATGCTTATCCTCCCTTTATTTTTGGGAATTAATGTCTCAGCTGGTATCAGTGGGATGGTAACCCTCTTTCTTAATATCGCCCTCGTATATCATTATCGTAAATATATTAATTATCCAAAGATTATCTTACCGATTATCATAACGATGATTATGTCTACTATCGCAATAAAGATAGCAGTTATCTTACCAGACAATACCTTAAAACTCATCTTCGGTATCTTTATTATTATCCTTGCGATATATTTCAATTTCTTTAATGGGATTAAACTTAAAGATAATCTTATAATGATGATTATATGC
>JAQXNC010000045.1 GCA_029097145.1 Bacillota bacterium | reverse complement strand
GGTTGATGGTGGTGTTAATGATGTCACTGGACCTAAACTTCTTGAAATAGGGACAGATGTACTTGTTACTGGAAGTTATCTTATGAAGGGCAATCCTGAAGATAATCTAAAGAAACTGAATAAATAAATAGATGTGGTTAACCCACATCTATATTTATCACTTAATAAATAAAAAAACTGACTAAGTCAGTTATTTTTAGTTACATTAAGCAACTTTAGCTTGAGCCTTTAATGTTTTTAATGCACGGGCAGAAATGCGTACCTTTTTAGGTTTTCCATCGACCATGATTGTTACATTCTGAAGGTTTACATTCCATTTACGGCGTGTAGCACGAAGTGAATGGGAACGGTTGTTACCAGATAAAGCTCTTTTTCCTGATATTTCGCATACTCTTGACATACCGTAATACCCCCTTTCTGTCATTTATTTGCGCTTTATTAATTTACCATAATTAAATATAAATTGCAACAATATTCTAAAATAGATTACTAAAAAGTAGTTTTTTATTGAAGGATATTATGTTAGAATAATTAACGTATAGGAGCTAAAATGATTAAACAAATATATGGAGCTTTAGAATTCACCGATAGAGAGATAAAGCTTGTTGTAGGGGAATTCTATAATACACGTTTTAATATTATTAGAGTTGAAAAAGAGCCTTGTAAAGGTATTGAAGATTTTGAAATCAAAGATCGTGAGGCAGTCAAAAAATCAGTAACAAACATCATTAGAAGAGCCAACGAACTGATTGGCGCATCAATTGAAAGGGTAATTCTGATTATTCCTTCAGTTAATTTTAAAAGATTTCCATTAAAAGTAAATGTAAAGACTGCTAATGGGATTGTAAGTAAAAATGATATAAATCGTGCTGTTAAAAAGGCAATGAAAACCAGTATCGATCGCGATGTAATGATTATTAATGCTGTCTGTGTAAAATATACATGTAATGGTATTTCGACAAGACGTATACCTGAAAAAGAAATCTCAGAAGATTTAATTGTCGATATCGATCTGTTATGTGCTGATAAGGCAATTACATTTGACTATGTATCAGTTCTTGAAGAATGCGGCGTACAGATTTTAGATATTTCTTTAGACATGTTCGCTGTTTGTAAGGAAGCAGCTTTATTTGAACAGACTGTAAATCAGAATATCATTCTATTAAAGATTGATTATGAAACTACTACTCTTGCTTTAATATCTAAAGGCAAACTGGTAAACTGTGAAATATTATATAATGGACTTGATTCAATACTAAAGAAAGTTAATGATAAGTATCATTTGCCATACAATGTTATAGATCGTCTTGTAAAATATAACACAACCTTTACTCCAAATGAGTTCTCTGACGATTCTATTTTTGCATGGAAGAATAATGAAGGTGTTTCTAATTCAATCAGTGAAAGTGAACTCTCAGATACTGTTAAAGAGGCTACGAGGAATTTGGCTGTTGAAATTAAAGAGACATGTAATCCAATACTGAATAGCGGTCAGACCAATATTGTGGTAGTAGGTGAAGGTGCAAAAATGGATGCACTTGTGAAAATGATAAGTGATGAGACTAAGGTTAATGCCAAAACTTATTTCCCTGAAACTATCGGAATTCGAGACAGTGCCTATGTTACATTACTTGGATCATTCTATGGTTATCGCGATATGTTACAGATCAACGACAATATGCAAAGCAGTATAAATCTGTTTCAGTTTTCAGAACTTGTGGAAAAGAAAACAATCGATAACGAAGAAGAATCGATTACTGCGAGAATAAAAAACTTATTTGAACCTAAAAAAAGGGAGGAACTATAAATGGGTGAATTAAAATACGATCAGATTGCCAAAATTAGAGTTTTTGGAATTGGTGGAGCTGGATGTAATGCAGTAAACCGTATGGTTGACGAAGAAGTCAAAGGCGTTGAATTCTTTGTTTGTAATACAGATGTACAAAGCTTAAATCTATCAAATTGTAAAAATAAAATTGTTTTAGGTAAGGATACTACTAAAGGCCTTGGAGCAGGTTCTAATCCAGAAATAGGTAAGAAAGCTGCAATGGAAAGTGAAAAAGAAATCAAGGAAGCAATTGAAGGTGCTGATATGGTATTTATCGCTGCAGGTATGGGCGGAGGAACTGGAACTGGTGCTGCACCTGTATTTGCTAAAATTGCAAAGGAAGCTGGATGTTTGACAGTAGGTATAGTTACAAAACCATTTGATTTTGAAGGACGTAAGCGTACAGACCAGGCTAACGCTGGGCTTGAAGCTTTAAAGGAATATATTGACTCACTTATTATTGTTTCAAATAATCAGCTTTTAAGTGTAACGGGTAAGATTTCTTTCCAGGATTCATTTAGAGAAGCAGACAACATCCTAAGACAAGGTGTTCAGACAATTACTGACTTAATTGCAGTTCCTGCATTCATTAACCTTGACTTCGCTGATATCAGATCAGTAATGGAAGGACAGGGCAGCGCTTTAATTGGTATCGGTATGGCTCAGGGCGAAAACAAAGCTAAAGAAGCTGCACAGAAGGCTATACAGTCTCCTCTTCTTGAAGCTCAAATTTCTGGTGCTAAGAATGCGATTGTCAATATTACAGGTGGACCTGCTATTACTATTGCCGATTCAGCGATTGCAGTTGACTACATAAGAGAAGCAGCTGGTTCTGACTTAAATATTATTTATGGTGTTGCGATTAATGAAGCTATTGGCGAGAATATTATAGTTACTGTCATTGCTACTGGATTTGATTTGCCAAAGACCAGACGTTCACAGCCAATTCTGAAAGAACCTCAGGAAGTTACTTACACAAAGAATGAAACTTTCGAAGAAGAAGCTGTTGTAATTAACGAGACTGATGACAGTGATATTCCATCATTCTTTAAATCTAGATAATATAAATAGATGATAATCGAAAGGTTATCATCTTTTAATTTGGATTAGTTTAAAAAATTTGTATTTGAAATCGATATTTGTTATAATTGTTCGCGTATTATGGAGGATTTTATATATATGGAAGATGTTCCTTTGTCCAGACATTTATTTAATTTGATTTGCGATTTAAAGGTGGTTTCTTATGAACAATAATACCATGATTTTGATTTTGGTTGCACTTGTATTGATGTCGGCCTTTTTTAGCGCTACTGAAACTGCTTTTTCAAGCTTAAATAAAATCAAATTAAAGAATCAGGCTAACAATGGAGATAAACGTGCCTTAAAAACTTACAATCTATCTGAGAATTACTCAAGGTTGATAAGTACTATTCTGATTGGAAACAATATAGTGAATATTTTAATGACTTCTCTTGCGACTGTACTTTTTGTCAAACTATTAGGAGAAGATCTTGGCGTCACTTATTCGACAATAATCATAACGGTTACTGTTTTAATATTTGGTGAAATTACACCAAAGACAATAGCTAAGGAAATGCCTGAAGCATTTGCCATGGCAGTAACTCCAGTTATAAGTGTACTTGTAACACTTTTAAAACCAATTACTTTTATTTTCGACCAGTTAAAGCGTCTTATATCCTATGTTTTTAAGGTTGAGAGCGATGATACATATTCAAGTGATGAATTTATTACAATAGTTGAAGAGGCTCATAACGAAGGTGAAATGGATGATCATGAAGCTGATCTATTAACAAATGCAATAGAGTTTAATGATTTGGATGTAAAGGAAATCCTGACACCAAGAGTTGATGTAGTAGCTGTTGATATACGTGATTCACTTGATGAAATTGAAAAGAAGTTTAGGGAATCTGGTTTCTCTAGGTTACCTGTATATCGCGATAATGTAGATAATATTATAGGTGTATTACATGAAAAAGATTTTTATTATCTTTATTATACAAAGACTAAGACTTCTTTAAAGCAAATACTTCAAAGAGTTATTTATACAAGTCCTCATGTAAAAATTAGTGCGCTTTTAAGACAACTGCAGAGTTCTAAATCACATCTTGCTGTCGTGATTGATGAATATGGTGGTACCGCAGGAATAATCACAATGGAAGACATCCTTGAAGAACTTGTTGGTGAAATATATGATGAACACGATGAAATTGAAGAATTCTACAAGAAAATTGATGATAATACTTATCTCGTAAAAGGTGATCTTGATATCGACGATATGTTTGAATACTTCAATATTGTAACTAAAGAAGAATATGACTTTGTAACAACATCAGGATGGGTGATTCATAATTGTGATTGTATTCCTCAAATAGGGCAGGAATTCGATTTCGAGAATCTGCATATTACAGTTACAGATGCAGACGCAAAGAAAGTTAATGAAATTAAAGTTGAAATCAAAGAGCCAGAAAATGAAGAAAGCAACGACAGTCATTTTATGATGTTTAACAAAAAAGATAAAGAAAGTGATTAAATTCTATTTGACTAATAACTCATTATGTATATAATTTTATAGGAACCTTTAATATAGTACAGAGATACTATGAAGTGATCGATCGTAAGATTATATCTATATTCCCTATAAATGTAATTAACCCGTACCGTTCACTGTATGGGTTTTATTTTATAAGGAGATATATATGAAGAAGAAAAGCTTAGCATTCAAAATGTCTGTTGCTTTGGTTCTTGGTATTATTGCAGGAACTTTAGCAATCATTGCCAGAGAAAACGTATCAGCTGATACATGGCAGTTAATTAACAAACTCTTATTCGCTGATATTTCTCAAAGTGGTAACGAAAACGCTCTTGGTTTATTCTACATAATTGGACAGTTATTTATAAAATCATTGCAGTTAATAATAGTGCCTATGGTATTTACATCTATTACATTAGCTATGGTAAAAATCTCAGATGCAAAGAAACTAGGAAGAATTTCAACAAAAACAGTATTAACATTCTTAACTACAAGTGTTGTCGCTTTAATTATGGCTGGCATTGTTGGTTCTGTAATATCATATAGTGGATTATTTGGTTCATTATCCGTTGAAGGATTAAGCGCATCTACAGGATCAACATCATCTAATCCGTTATTGATTCTTTTAAACGCTGTACCTTCAAATGTTGTCAGTGCATTTTCTAATAACTCTGGTGTCCTTGCGGTTGTATTTATGGCTGTTGTTGTAGGACTAGCTATTAACAATCTGGGAGATAAGGTCACTCAGTTTACTAAACTCTGCGGTGAAGTCAGCAGTATTGTAACAGTAGCTTTAAGCTATATAGTTAATACTTTTGGACCTTTAGCCATCTTTGCTTTAATTACAAGAACGTTTGCGGCATATGGAATTGAATATCTGAAACCAGCATTTATTTACATGCTTGTCACAACAATACTGCTTTTAATCTATCTAGTATTTGGTTATTCAACTTTTATTGCTCTTTTAGCGAAATTAAATCCAATTCCATTTGTTAAGAAGATTGTCAAGGTTGCATTATTTGGTTTCTCAACTTCTTCAAGTGCTGCAACTTTGCCTTTAAACTTAAAGACAACTACCGAGGAACTTGGTGTACATGAGGAAATCTCAAGTTTTGTATTACCTCTTGGTATGACAATCAATATGGATGGTACAGCAATCATGCAGGTTATTGCTGCTGTATTTATTGCGACATGTGGTGGATATGAATTAAGCGTATCAAGTATCTTCTTAATTGCAGTCTTGGCACTTGTTGCAAGTATCGGTACACCTGCTGCTCCAGGTGCTGGTGCAGTTGTACTGTTCACAATACTGTCTGGTATGGGATATTCAAACGATATGGCATTAATGGCATATACACTGATTCTGGCAATTAATCGTCCAATTGAAATGTTAGTAACAAGCCTTAATGTAGTTGGAGATAGTGCTGCTTCAATAATAGTAGCTAAAAAAGAAGGTCTCTTAGACGAAGAAACATATAATAAATAAACAAAATAGTTTATAATTATAAAAGATAAATAACATAATTAGGAGGAACTTATGATGCAAAGAGATGTTATCATCGCCTGTGATTTTTCTTCTAAGGAAGAAACACTGAATTTTCTTGATTCATTTAAAGAAGAAAAACCATATGTAAAGATTGGGATGGAATTATACTATGCCTGTGGACCAGAAATAGTGAAAGAAATTAAGAGTCGTGGACATAAGATATTCCTTGATTTGAAGTTACATGATATTCCAAATACAGTTTATAAGGCAATGAAGAATGTCGCTAAACTCGGAGTAGATATGACTAATGTACATGCATCAGGTACAATCGAAATGATGAAAGCAGCTAAAAAAGCAATTGATGATATTGGTGCCGAAACAAAGCTTATAGCTGTTACACAGCTTACTTCTACTTCAGAGGATGTAATGCATGAAGAACTTCTTATTCCTAATGGAATGCAGGAAACAGTAGCTCATTATGCTTTAAATGCTAAAAAAGCTGGTCTTGATGGAGTTGTTTGCTCACCGCTTGAGGCTACAATTGTTAAAGAAACATGTGGAGAAGAGTTTGTAAGCGTAACTCCTGGTATCAGATTTGCTGATGATGCAAAAGGGGATCAGAAACGTGTTACTACTCCTGCAATCGCAAAAGATCTTGGCTGTCACTATATAGTTGTTGGACGTTCAATTACTGGTGCTAAAGATCCAGTGGCTGCATATCGTAAAGCTAAAACAGAATTTCAGGGAGAATAATTATGACTAGAGAAGAATTGATCGCAAAAGATTTATTATCTATTAAGGCAGTGTTCCTAAGTCCAGAAAAACCATTTACTTGGGCATCAGGTATTAAGAGTCCAA
Organism: Bacillota bacterium; assembly: GCA_029097145.1. Classification (GTDB taxonomy): domain Bacteria; phylum Bacillota_I; class Bacilli_A; order Erysipelotrichales; family Erysipelotrichaceae; genus JAHHTG01. The sequence goes on along the minus strand of JAQXNC010000045.1, from coordinate 21,452 downwards.
TTTACTGTGATAATCGTTTGACACTATCTGAACCAAAAGTCAGAAATGATGTTGAAAATGCCTTAGCAGAACTTGTAAAAGAAAAATATCCTGAATGCGAAGCTGTAATGGGTACAAGTACAGCTGGTATAGCGCATGCTGCATTGGTAGCTAATATTCTTGATTTACCGATGGGTTATGTTAGAGCTAGTTCTAAGGATCATGGAAGAAATAATCAGATTGAAGGCAAATGTGAAAAAGGCACAAAAGTTGTTGTAATAGAAGATTTGATTTCAACAGGTGGTTCTTGTATTGATGTTGTTAATGCCTTACGTGATCATGGTGCAGAAGTTCTTGGTGTTATCGCTATATTTACTTACGGAATGCAGAAAGCTACAGATAGATTTGCTGATGCAGGATGTGAATATTTTACTGCCAGCAATTATGATGTTTTAATCGATACAGCTATTGCTGAAGGATATATTAAAGCAGAAGACAAGGATAGACTGATTGCTTTTAGAAATAATCCTTCTGATGAATCTTGGATTAAATGATAAACGAAATCTTAACTTCGGTTAAGATTTTTTATTTTAAATGATGATAACTTATTGAAAAAATATTGATATGTGGTAATATATCTTCAGTGAGGTCCTTTAAATTAATCCAGAGAGATTAAAAAGGTTGTATAGGACAATGTAATTTTGGGACCAGAGATACTGGTCTTTTTTAAAGGGAATCACTTAGAAAAAGGGGATTTTTTTATGAGTGAAAAAGTCAAATTACTTCTTGATGTCAGAGAAAAACCATCATTAGGTACTGGTGTTCTGCTGTCATTCCAACATGTATTTGCAATGTTCGGTGCAACAATTCTTGTACCAATCCTTACAGGTTATCCAGTATCAGTCGCTTTATTCGCTTCAGGTGTCGGAACAATTATTTACTGTTTATTTACTAATTTCAGTGTTCCTGTTTATCTTGGATCTTCATTTGCATATATCACTGCAGTTGTAACTGCTGTGAATGCAATGGGTGGTGACATTTCAGGAGCTCAGACAGGTTTAATTCTTGTTGGTGTTGTATATTTCCTTGTTGCTTTATGCGTTAAATTAATTGGTAAAGCCTGGATTGATAAGTTATTACCACCAATTGTTATCGGTCCTATGATCATTGTTATTGGTCTTGGTCTTGCTTCTAGTGCAGTATCAAATGCTGGACTTGTTGCTGGTGGCGACTTCAAGAATATCATTGTTGCTTTATTCACATTCATCGCAACCGCATTCTTCTCAACTAAAGGTAAAGGCTTTATTAAAATTATTCCTTTCCTTTGTGGTATCTTATCAGGATATGTACTTGCATGTATTTTAGGTATAGTTGATTTTTCACCAATTATGGCTGTTGTTAATGAAAATAGATGGTTTGGTTTACCAGAATTTGCATTACCATTTAACACTAATGGTCATTTTGATGAATGGACATTTAATCCAACACTTCCTGCCGCTTTAGCAATGTTACCAATCGCTTTTGTTACAATCTCTGAACACATTGGTGACCACACAGTTTTAGGAAGAATTTGTGGTAAGGATTTCTTAAAGGAACCAGGACTTGATCGTACATTAATGGGTGACGGTGTTGCAACTGCAGTCAGCGCATTCCTCGGTGGTCCTGCTAATACTACATATGGTGAAAATACTGGCGTAATTGGTATGACTAAAATCGCTTCAGTATATGTTACTTTTGGAGCAGCATGTATTGCAATTGTAATTTCTATGTTCCCAATTATTTCAGCTGTAATTGAAACAATCCCAACATGTGTTTTAGGTGGTATGTCAATTCTTCTTTATGGAGTTATTGCTTCTAATGGTTTGAAAGTATTGATTGATAATCGCGTTAACTTTGGCTCTCAGAGAAATCTGATTATCGCTAGTGCAATGCTTGTAATCGGTCTTGGTGGAGCAGTATTCCCAATTGGTAATATTATTTCTTTATCAGGCACTGCATTATCTGCAATCGTTGGTATTATTTTAAATCTGATTCTGCCAAAGGAATAAAATAAAACAAAACTAAACTGAAAATACGCAAACGGATTTATCTGTATGATTTATCTGAATGCGTATTTTTTTATGTTCATAATTATATAAAGAAAAACCATTCTGTTTTACGATTTATTTGGTGAAATACATTTAATAGGGAGGAATGTTTATTTCTGTAATTTTTTTATTATATATATTTAGATAAAAATACGAAGGCTACAACAGAAGCAGTGTATAAAACTAATTACTTTTTACTATTTATTAATAAGCGAATATATTATTTAGTGGTTAATTATAATTCTGAGATAAAACATATTTCTATATAACAAAAAACATGGACATTCTACAGGTAATATCCATGTTTTATTAGTATGTTTATCGTATGAAACATTTATACTGCAATCTATATTGTATTTATTCTCCGGCATATTCTTTATAAATTGGATCTGCAAGGTACATGCGGTTTTTAAAGTAGTCATTATTCATTATCAGATAGGAAACATTGAAGGCATTCTGTACATCTAATGATATTGAACTTATGTAATCATCTTCCATATTTCCTGTGAACTGATTCTTACTACTGATAAATATTCCTTCTTCATTTATCCAGTCACTATTTGGAAATATAACTGTTGCTTCATTTGAAAAGATATCTGTACCGATATATAGTCTTGAGTCATAGTTAAGTCCAAAAAAATTAGCTAGAGTTGGCGTTTGATCGAAGGTTGACATAATATTTGAATATACATGCGGTTTAATAGTTGGATTATAGATAATGAATGGCGTTAAATCTTCTCCATGTTCGCTATATCTGTCTCTTAGGAGGGAGTGTTCTTGAATTGAACTTATGCTGAGTTTAAAAGGATGATGATCTGAGAATAGTGTTATTACGGTATTTTCATAAACATCTTTTTCTTTCAATAATTCAATAAGTTTTTCCATCGCTTTATCAAATTCCATTGATTTTGATAAATATCTTTTGATCTCAATAGGATAGTCAGGATGCACTTCGTTAATGATATTTAGATATTTATCACCGAGATTACTATTACTATCATATGGCCAATGCATTGAACTTGATATGATAAGTGAAAAGAATGGTTCTTCATTCATGAAGTATTCGCTTGCCTTTTCAATGAGAGTTTCATCACTTTGCCATCCATGAATAAAACTTATTCCAAGATCATAAACATCGTAATATTTATCAATTCCCCACGATTTATGTTCATTTCTTCTATCATAATACTGATCATACCAGTTATGAAATGATGTTGTATGATAACCGGCATTTTTAAACAGATTTGATAATGCTTGTGGGTATGCGTTGTTAGTTACATAGTTGGGTGTACAAACATCATTAAAAGGTACTAATGATGTCATAGCAATAAATTCTGATTCACCAGTTGTACATGAAAACTTTGGTGTATAGTGATTATCAAAGAAAAGTGAATTATTCATCATCATATAAAGAGTAGGTGTTAACATTTCGTCTATAGCCATATAGTCAAACGATTCAACAAGAATGTAAATCAAATTATAATCTTTAAAAATACCGGTCATATCATTATCGGATGTCTGTTTTCTTGCAATCAGATAATTATCAATATTTTTGATCTTTTCGTTAGTTTCATTTATAGAATCATTGATCCATCTTTCATCATCAACGATAAATACAGGTTCACTGACATTTGTTGGTATTGGATTTGTAGGTTCAGGATTTTCCTTGATTATAATCTCGTTTTCACTTTCAATAAATAATGCTGTAATATCACGGTATAAAAAATGATTTAGACCTATTTTATTCAAGAGCAATTCGGTGTTATTGAAATTTTTATAAGTATCTCTCAAGGAAAATAGATAATTACCTAAACCAAGCGATACATCAAGTGTTAGAGTAATTAGAAGTGAAACAAAAATTAAATTAACTGTATTTAGAAATGTATTACTGCCTAAAGTTGAATGATCAATAATCCTGATATTTATTACCAACATAATTATAGGGGCAATAAATGTAAGATAGAACTGAGGCTTTGCATCCATGATGAAATAAATGACATATTCTTTAATTCTACCCGCACCATCAGAAACAGCACTAAGTGAATAATAATTGTCCAAAAAGTTTTTAAACTCCAGTTCAACAAAACCATATATAGCCATTAATAATACAATACTAAAATATATCCATTTCCTGTATTTAAACGATATCTTTGAAAAAATAAAAACAATAATAATACTTACCAGAGTATTGAAAAGAATTATTCTAATTATTGTATATATGTCAAAGAATCCAAATGCATTAAAATGAAATACTGATTCTATATATAAAAATGGAATTAAGAGATAAAGAATGTCTGTTAAAATAGGTTTTTTAATTTTCATATAAACATTCTAGTCTTTATATAAAATGATGTAAAGATAAAAATGCATGGTATAATATTTGGTATGCAACAGTATTTTACAAATGAAGAATTAGAACTTAATCAACTTTTAAAGCTTGATGAAAACACAGTTCATCACATTACAAATGTACTCAGAAAAAAAGATGGATACATTTTTCGAATGGTAGATAAATCTAACAAGTGTTATCTGTGTAAACTTGAAGATTTTATGGCTAGAGTTATTTCTGTGGTAGAAGAAGATCATGAACTCGATATTGACGTTACAATCGTATTGAGCTTAATTAAAAACGATAAATTTGAACTCGCATTACAGAAACTGACTGAGCTCGGTGTAAAACGTATTGTTCCTTATGTGGCTAATCGTAGCGTAATTAAGATAAAAGATGAAAAACATAAACTCGAAAGATTCAGAAAAATAGTTAAGGAAGCATCAGAACAGTCGCATCGCGATATAATTCCTGAAATTACTTCTCCTGCAACAATCAGAGATTTAGAAAAATATCTATCGAAGTATAACTATGTTGCCTATGAAAAACATAACGGTTCAATGCTACCTTTTAGTGAAATAGACAACTCAGTAACGATCATTATTGGCCCTGAGGGTGGTTTTGAACTAAGTGAGGTTGAATCATTTGAAAAGATGGGTTTCGAGTGTTGTTCATTAGGTAAAAGAATATTGCGTGCTGAAACTGCTGCAATGTTTGTGATGGCTAATATTACAGGAGTATTTGATAAATGAAAACGTATGCTATGATGATACTTGGGTGCAAGGTTAATGATTATGAAGCCCATTATATTAAAGAGAAGATGAATCAGGACTATCTTGAAGTTAGCTTTAAAGAGAGAGCTGATATTTATATTATTTTTTCTTGTTGTGTCACAAATGTTGCTGAGGCTAAAACTCGTAAATTTATAAGGACAGCCAGAAGAAATAATGCTGACAGTTATATAGTTGTAGTTGGATGTTATGCTCAGACTAAACCAGATGAAAAAGTGTTTGATGAAGCTGATCTGATCATTGGTTCGAAATATAAAGACAGACTTAAAGACTTTATCGATGATGGTCTTAAAACAAAAATGATTGAAAATCTTGATGATTCAGAATTTGAAGACTTATATTTTGAAGAATATAAGGATAAAACCAGAGCATTTTTAAAGATTCAGGATGGATGTAATCAATTCTGTTCATATTGTGTTATACCTTATGCACGCGGTCATGAAAGAAGTGCAAAAATGGATAATGTGCTAAAAGAAGCACAGATTCTTGCAAAAAAATCTAAAGAAATAGTGTTGACGGGAATTCATACTGGAAGATATTTTGATGGTACCAATCATCTGATTGATTTATTAAGAGAACTTATAAAAATAGATGAACTTAAAACAATCAGACTATCATCAATAGAAATAACTGAAATAACCGATGAGATTATCGAACTCATGTCTAAGAATTCAAAAATTGCTCATCACTTACATATTCCATTACAGTCAGGATCAGATAAAATCCTCGAATTAATGAATCGTCCATATGATAAGGAGTATTTTCTATCTAGAGTATCCTATATACGGGAAATGATACCTGATATTTCGATATCTACCGATTTAATAACTGGTTTTCCCAATGAAACAGATGCCGAATTTGAGAAAACAATTGAATTTTTGAAAAAGATTAGATTCAGTTTTATTCATTTATTCCCTTATTCAAGAAAAGATAACACTAAAGCCTATGATATGCCTATGCAGGTCAGTGAACCAGTTAAAAAGGAAAGAGTCAAAATAATTACTGATATCCAAAAAGAGATTACTGCTGAATTTAAATCAAGATATATGAATAAAATATTGTATGTCTTGGCTGAAAATTCAAATAACAGTTATACTTTCGGTCATTCTAAAGAATATTTGGATGTAATGATAGATGGTGTTTATAAACACAACGAAATATATAAAGTATTTATCTATGAAACTGGTGATGTATTAAAAGGAAAGGTGATAGATTGATATGTTTCTTAATGAAATATTTGAAAAGGCTCCAAAGCTTGAAATAAAGTGTCTGGCTGTAGATTCTAGAACTCCGATGGAAGATGGTATATTCTTTTGTATTCATGGAATTAAGAATGATGGTCATCTTCATGTTAAACAGGCTATTGATAATGGTGCCAAAGTCATTGTGTATCACGATGACATTGATACTTCATTACCGGCTATATACATTAGAGTCGATGATGTAACTGCTATATTAAATGTTGTAGCTAAAAAGTTTTATGGTGATCCGACTTCGAAAATGGATGTTTATGGTGTCACAGGCACAAATGGCAAAACAACAATAGCTTCTTTGATATCTCAGCTTGTTAATCCATACAAACCTTGTGGCTATATTGGAACAGTTGGCATAACTTATGGTGATACAAATATCGCTCCTTCACTCACAACACCAACAATTCTAGAAAACAATAAATATCTGGCTAAAATGTATGATAGTGGTATCAGAGCCTGTGCAATCGAAGTTTCTTCAATCGGCATTGAACAGAAAAGAACAGATTCAATCGACTTCGATGTTGCGATATATACAAATCTGACACACGATCACTTAGATTATCATGTAACGATGCAAGATTATTTCCTGGCTAAGAAACGTTTCTTTGACAATCTGAAATACAATGCCATAGCGATTACAAATATCGATGATGAATACGGAAGAGAAATTATTAAAGATACAAATGCCAGAGTTGTAACATATGGTATAAATAATGAAGCTGATTATATGGCTACTGAAATTAAACTTAATCCATCTAACAGTTCTTTTGTATTAAAATATGCCGGTAAATCTTATCTTGTAAATACAAATCTCGTTGCATTATTCAACATATATAATTTGCTTGGAGTTATTGCAGCGCTTAATGAAACCGGCTATTCATTAGATATGATTCTGCCTAAACTTTCATCTTTATCATCAGTTACAGGAAGAATGCATCGTATAGATGTATCAGATGATTACAATATCATCGTTGATTTTGCTCATACACCTGATGGTTTACAACAAGTATTTGAATATGCCAAGACAATTACGCCTTTATCTAATTCTATTATTGCTGTGTTCGGTAGCGCTGGAAGAAGGGATACGATTAAGCGTAAAGTATTTGGCGAATTGGCAGATAGATACTGTGATATGATTGTTCTTACTGAAGATGATCCACGTGATGAATCGCCACTGGATATTGCCAAAGAGATTGCATCTGGCATTAAAGAAAAACAGTATATTATTGTTGAATCTCGTGAAGAAGCTATTCATACAGCTATTAGCCTTCTAAACAAGAATGATACTCTGCTAATTCTTGGTAAAGGGGATGAAAAATTCATTTACCGTAGTTTTGGTAAAGAAACATATAAAGGTGATGACATTTTGGCAGAAAAATATATCAAGGAAAGGATTGAAGAAGAAAATGAAATTATCTAAATATATCGATCATACTATGTTAAAAGCTGATGCGCAAAGAGATAAGATTGTTAAACTATGTGAGGAAGCTAAAGAATATGATTTTAAGACTGTATGTGTCAATCCTTCATACATTACTCTATGTAAGGAACTATTAAAGGGCAGTGATGTTGGTGTATGTACCGTCATTGGTTTTCCTTTAGGACAAATGACAACTGAAGCAAAGGTATTTGAAACCAAAGATGCTTTATCTAAAGGTGCAGATGAAATCGATATGGTTTTAAATATTGCACAGTTGAAGGATGGTAACTTATCTTATATCACTAACGAAATAGCTGAAGTAAAAAAAGCATGTGGCAGCCATTGCCTTAAAGTGATTATAGAAACGTGTCTTTTAAGTGATGACGAAAAGGTAAATGCATGCAAATGTATCATTGATGCTAAAGCAGATTTTGTAAAGACTTCTACAGGATTTTCAACTGCTGGAGCAACTTTTGCTGATGTTAAATTATTAAAAGATACTGTTAAAGACAGATGTTTTGTTAAGGCTGCTGGCGGTGTAAGAAGTCATGATGATTTCTTAAAAATGATTGAACTTGGTGCAGATCGAATTGGCACATCATCTGGAATAAAACTTATCGAAGAATGATATTGTAATTATTTTAGATATTTTGTATAATGTTATAGGCGAAAAGGGGGTGTAGTTCATGGCAAAGGTAATTGTAAAAGAAAATGAAGCTCTTGATGATGCTTTACGTCGTTTCAAAAGACAAGTTTCTCGTAACGGAACCCTACTTGAAGCACGCAAACGTGAATACTATGTAAAACCAGGTGTGGCTCGTAAACTTAAATCAGAAGCTGCAAGAAAAGCAAGAAGAGGAAAATAATAGTAAAGCTACGCTTTACTATTTTTATTTATTATGAAATACAAGACGATTTTATTACATGATAAAAGTTATGATGAAATAATGTCATTTAGTGGCATTAATGACAGCAATCTCAAGACCCTTGAGAATCTTTTTGATACTTCAATTATCATTAGAGATAATGAACTCAAGGTAATCCTTGATGGAGATTCCTTCGAGAGATTTATTGAGGTTGTTAATAATCTGTTTTCTATTGTTAAAGATGGTGATGTTGTTACTGAAGATATTATCCTAAAAAATTATGAAGCTGTATTTAATGGTAGTGGTGATGATTATTTAAAATGTACAAAAAGAATCATTGCATACAATCATGCCAATAAAGCAATAAGAGTTAAGACTGTTGGACAGTATCGTCTAATTGAGTCGATTAAGGAAAAAGATATAACTTTTGCAAGTGGACCAGCAGGAACAGGAAAGACATATCTTGCGGTAGTGATGGCTGTTAATGCTCTTAAAAATAATGAAGTAAAGAAAATTGTTCTCACAAGACCGGCAGTAGAAGCAGGGGAATCGCTTGGGTTTTTGCCTGGTGATTTAAAAGAAAAAGTAGATCCTTATCTAATGCCATTATATGATGCACTGGATGAATTGCTTGGGCATGAGAAGGTTGAGATATTGATGGAAAGGAATGTGATCGAAATTATACCACTGGCTTATATGCGTGGTAGAACTCTGAATGATGCCTTTGTAATATTGGATGAAGCACAAAATACAACATCGACACAGATGAAGATGTTTCTTACAAGATTGGGATTGCATTCAAAAATGGTAATTACCGGAGATATCACTCAGATTGATATCAATATAAAAAAGACTTCTAGTGGTTTTAAGGAAGCCTGTGATATATTATATGATATAAATGGAATTGGTATAGTAAATCTTGATAAACGTGATGTTGTTAGAAATCCACTTGTATCAACAATTATCGATTCATATGAAAGAAGATTATAAACTGTAAGGGACTTTTAATAGAAGCCCTTTTTCTTTGATATGAATATCTAGATGATTTGTTTTATAGTTTTCACCATCAGATTGTACTGAAAAAGGTTCTGAAGAATCAATCGTTATATTTTTAGCCTTTAAAAATGTAAAATGTTTATCATTTACATGTTCTCCTTTTAAATATTTAGCCAGTAATTTGTATATAGTTAAAACAGGATATTTCTTGGCAAATACTATATTTAAATAACCATCTCTGATATCGCTATATGGCGATGCCATAACACCGTTACCATAATATTTACCGTTCATTATATTGGCAAGCATAAAATCATCTTCATATACTTTGCCATCAATAATTATTTTAAGATGTTTGGCTCTTGGTATGATTACATTTTTGATAATAGATAAAATATAGGCTGGTCCCTTAGTTATCAGAGTTTTGCGTATCATTTTAGAAGCATCATAGTTTACATCTGAATCTATTCCAACTGATGTAGTGTTTAAAAAACGCATATCGTTGGCATAGGCATAGTCAATCTCAATTGGTTTAGCGTTTATTGTATCGGTAATTAGCTTTTTGTAGTCAGTTATTTTGTCGTTAAATTGTCGATAAAAATCATTGCCACTGCCAGATGGAATAATGCCGATTGGTGTATCTTCATTAATAGCATCTAATATTTCTAAAATCGTGCCATCTCCACCAACAGCGTAAATAACAGTTTCTTTTGTATTTGAATATTTTGAAGTAATTTCTGATGCATGGTGTGGATAATCTGTTACGATTATTTCGTAATCAAGATTCTTGGCAGCTTCTTCAATTATCGGTATTAATTTGATGGCAGATCCTTTTCCAGATATACGATTAACGATAAACACATGTTTCATTTTATAACCTCTGATACCAGTAGTGCATAATAAGGCAGAATGGTAGTTTTCTAATAAAAATTATAACAGAATGATTAAGCTATATTTAAGATAAACTGATATATACTGAAAATTATATTAATTATCAATCTTAATATATCGCTAGTTACTTGTGCTATAATTCTATTTGACGCTAGAAAGGTAATATAAATTATTATGAAGAGAATATTATTAGCTACTAAAAATATGAATAAGCTAAGAGAATTTAAACAGATTCTCTTTAAATATGATTATGAAGTAATATCACTATCTGATTTAAATGATAATGATGAAGTAGAAGAAACTGGTACTACGTTTAGGGAAAATGCATTAATTAAAGCTAGATATTATTATAATAAGTATCAAATTGATACAGTTTCTGATGACAGTGGGATATCGATTGATTATCTGAATGGGTTTCCTGGCATTTATAGTGCTCGTTTTTTGAAACAATATGATTATGATAAAAAGAATAATATTTTATTAGATATTATGTATGATGTCGATAATCGTAAAGCGCATTATACATGTGATATAGCTTTGATTATGGATGGAAAAGAACATGTATTTGAAGGTATAATGAATGGCACAATAGCTTATGAAGCCAAAGGCACAAATGGATTTGGCTATGACCCAATCTTTTACATGAGCGAATATCATATGAATGTTGCGGAAATGAGTCAAGAGCTCAAAAACGAGATTTCTCATCGTGCGATTGCTTTGAAAGAGATGGTGAAGTATTTTGAAAAAAATGTTTAGTATCGCAATTATTATTTCTTTTATTCTTATAACATTTTTTGCCTCTATTTCAATAATGTGTTTTAATACAGATTTCTATCGCTATGAATATGCTAAAAATAATGTTGCTGAGAAGATAAATATATCTGATAATGATTTAATGAAAGCCACAGATGTATTACTGGGCTATATTAAGAATAGTAATGATTCACTTGATGTTGATGTCAGAATTGGCGACAATATTGAAAAAATGTTTAATCAAAGAGAAATTGATCATATGGTAGATGTTAAGAATCTATATCTTAATGTTAGAAATATATCTTTTATTGGTCTTTTGGTTTTTGCCTGTTCTTTATTTATTATTCTGAATGATGAATTACCATTTACCAGAATATATGATAGTGCCATTAAGACATACACTGTTTTAAGTGGAATTATTGGCTGTCTGCTTTTATATGCCTGTGTTGACTTTAACAGTTTCTGGACAAATTTTCATAAAGTTTTCTTTAGAAATGATTTATGGTTACTTGATCCACGAACAGATCGTATGATACTTATGGTACCATCTGGATTCTTTTTTGATTTGATTATAATGATTGTTATAATATTTGTATTAGCGAATTTTCTGTTCTTTTTTGTTTTGCGATATAAATCGAGAAAGGAAATAAAACTATGATTCATATTGTTTTATACGAACCTGAAAAACCTGATAATACAGGTAATATCATGCGTACATGTATGGCCTTTAACATGCGACTTCATATAATTGAACCCATAACATTTTCACTTGATGATAAGCATCTAAAAAGAGCTGGTATGGATTATATTGATAAGATGATTTTCAATACATATAAAAACTATGATGAATTTCTTGAGAATGAACATGGACATTTTGTATTCTTTTCAAGATATGGTCTTAAGACATTTGATGAATGTGATTTCACAGATGTTAAAGATGATGAAGATATCTATCTGATTTTTGGTAAAGAATCGACTGGTATTCCAAAAGAAATACTAAAGAAACATCTTGATGAAGTTTATCGTTTTCCGATGCGCGAGGACGCTAGAAGCTTAAATCTTTCAAATTGTGTTGCGATTGCTTCATATGAATGTTTAAGACAGACGGGTTTTAAGGGCTTAAGCAGGGTAGAAGTTATCAAAGGTGCTGACTGGATACTGAAATAATAGTAGTGTATAATATTAAATATGAAACTTAAAAGAATTATGCTTGTTCTGTCGATAATTCTTATCTTTATGGGATGTTTCATGCGTATGAATAAAAACTTTGATTCATTGTCAAGATATCCTTACGAGAGTGAGAAAGATCGTCAACTTATAAAAAAATATTTAAATACTAACGAAATTGAGTATATTATCGAATATTCTATCGCACCTGTTGAATTTATCAGATATATAGATAAACCTGGTTTTAACATATATCACACCGATAAATATAAGTATATCAGCGATGTTTTCTGGTATCTTGACGATACAAATGTAGTGAGTTTTACTGAGGATCTGATTCGTTTAGATAAAATCGATGAAGCAGTTAATCTATCTTTGGAATATTACTATAATGAGATAATATTTTTCCTGAAAAATGGTGATGTATATAACAAAAGCGCTGTGCTAATAGATAATCCAAACAGTATTTATGCATATCTTGATGAAAATCATACTGTATCTATCAGAAATCCTTATCCATTAGTACGTGTGGATTTTATTGATACCAATGATGCAGATATCTATATCAGAGACGTTGTATATGAGCCACTTAAAAAAATGTATGAGACTATGATCAGCGATTTATCTAAACGCTATACTGATAATCTTTATATTTCTAATGGATATATTTCTTATGATATGTTAGTTGAATTATATGATAATGATAAGTCATGGGATATGCCTGGTCATTCAGATCATCAGCTTGGATTAGCTTTTGATTTAGCTTTAAAATCAGGAGATTATGAAACATCTAAACAGTTTGCTTGGATAAAGGAAAATGCGTATAAATATGGGTTTATTGTCAATAAAAACGAAGGGGATATGGAAAAAGATTCTATATTTCACTTGCGTTATGTTGGCTATGATTTAGCTTTAAGGGCTTATGAGAATAACTTGACACTTAAAGAGGTACTTAATAAATGATAGCTGTATATGATTCCGGATTAGGTGGAATCCTTTCTCTTAACAAAATTATTAAAGATTATCCCGATGAAAAGATACTTTATTTCGGAGATAGTCATAATGCGCCATATGGTAATAAAACATTTAAAGAAATCTCTGAACTTGTAGAAAAGAATATTACGATGCTTGAAAATGTTGGTGTTAATGATCTTGTTTTAGCTTGTAATACAATTTGTTCGATTGTTGATTTTGATAAAAAGAGAAGGCTCAATCTATATGACATAATATCAAAAACTATTGAACAGATTGATATTGATAAGCAGGCTAATATTCTGGTCTTTGGCACAATGATTACAATCGAAGCTGGTCGTTATGTTGAAGAACTTCATAAAAGAGGTTATCACAATATTTCAACTCATCATCTTGATAAACTGGCAGGATATATTGAAAACTTTGAGAATCCCTCAGTTATCAAAAATTATCTTTATGATGAGTTTTATAAGATAAATGCCAGACCCGATTTAATTATTTTGGCATGTACACATTATCCTGTTGTTGAAGATATCTTCAAGGTTTTTTATGAAGTACCGGTTTTTAATTCCAGAGATTTGCATTTTGAGATTAATAAAAGACATGAAGGCCATGAGGTTTTAATTTACATGGATAAAAATGAAAAACTTATAAAGTTTTTAGACAAATATCTTGAGTATCCCTATAAATTTTATGAAAAAAGTAATTCTGGTTTCTGATAATCATGGGAATGCCCATGTACTGAGAAAAATAGTTGATAAGCACTATGATGCTGATTTATATCTGCATTGTGGTGACAGTGAAATGTTTAAGAAAGATCTTAAACCTTTTTATAGTGTCAGAGGGAATAATGATTTTGGTTTTGATTTTGATAAGAGTAATATTTTAGTTATCGAAAACCTTAAAATACTGATCATGCATGGTTATGGTTATGTTGCACCTTATACCACAAAATATCTAGTTGAATATGCTTCTAAAATGGATATTGATGCAGTTTTTTATGGACATACGCATATTAAGGATGACTTTACCGTTGATAATATCAGATATTTAAACCCTGGTTCATGCAACCATTCAAGAGATGGGTCATTACCTTCTTATTATGAATTATTAATTGATAAAAAAGAGATTGAAGTTATTGTACACGAAATAGAAGGAGATAAAATATGTTAAACACCTTATATGATAATTGGTTAATGACAGAAATCAATACTACTGTAAAGAATGTTATTGAGGAAGGTGATCGTTATTATATATCATTAAAAGAAACACCTTTTTATGTCAAAGGTGGAGGTATGGATTCTGATAGAGGAACCATTAATGGACATGAAGTTCAAGAATTAAGATATATTGATGGTGAAATATACCATCTTATTGATACAAAAATTGAAGGTGATGTCGTAGCGAAAGTCGATAGAGACTATCGTATTATGAAGACTCAGATTCATTCTGCCCAGCATCTTATGTGTGGAATTATTAATAAAAAGTATAATGCAAAAACTATTGCTTTTTTCAATGATGATAAAGAAGCGGGTGCAGAGATGGGTTTTGAGCATCTTAATGATGAAATAATTCAAGAAATTGAAGAACTGTGTAATCATTATATTCGTGAAGATTTACATATAGAAATAATTTATCCAACCAAAGAAGAAGCACTTCAATTTGTTAATGAAGAAAAACTTGAACACGATGAATTGCGTGCTGTAAAAATAGGCGATATCGACTATAATATGTGTGCATGTATCCATATTCCTAGCCTTAGATATCTTCAGCTTTTAAAAATTGAAAGATATGAAAAAACAACCCGAGGATATCGTATTTATTTTCTTTGTGGTGAACAGTTTTTTAAAACATATGACATGCAGTATCAAACATTAAAATCGGCTGCTCAGAAATTATCATCGCCTGTATATGAAGTCGATAAAGCAATCGATCATTTAAATGATGAATTAAAGAAAGCGAAATCTGATTTGGATTTATATAAGAATCAGTTTTATGAAGAGATAGCAAAACGTTATATAACTTTAGATGATAATTATCTTGTTGAGGTCATAGATGATATTGGTCCTAAAGAGTTATCTAAAATTGTTAATTTTATTAATAATTCATCTGATAAAGTTATGATATTTATTGGTTTGAATGGCGATCGCATGCATGTAATAATATCTCATTCTAAAAAATATGATATTAATGCCAAAGAAGTGTTTAATGAACTTGCAGAAATCTATAATCTCAAAGGCGGAGGTAATGCATTTATGGCGCAGGGAGGCGGGCTTAAAAATTTAAATATCGTTGAAAAAGCGCGTGAAATGTTGAATAAAAAGCTTGCTTAAATAACGCATATATGGTAATATTTGTGAGTAATAAAAAGTATGTAGAAAGAAGAAGACCACTTCTCACCTGAAATCCAAAGGATTTAGGTATAATTGCTACTGAATGATAGTGATTAATTTAAAGTGGGCTTTGACTCGCTTTTTATTTTTATTGGAGGTGTCTTTTATCACAAGAAAAAATCAGAATGAAGATCTGGTAAATGAAGCTATTCGATTTAGAGAAGTTTTAGTTATTGGACAAAACGGTGAACAATTAGGCGTAATGATGAGAAGAGAAGCTTTGGAAAAGGCTTATGAACTTGAACTCGATTTATTATGTGTTGCACCGAATGCTCAACCACCGGTATGTAAAATACTTGATTATGGAAAATACCGTTTTGAAGCTCAGAAAAAAGCTAAAGAGGCAAAGAAAAACCAGCACGTTACTGAAGTTAAACCAATGCGTTTATCTCCGGTAATTGATACTCATGACTTTGAAACTAAAGTTAAACAGGCTAGTAAATGGCTTAATGATGGTATGAAAGTTAAAGTTGATATGCGTTTTAGAGGACGTTTAATCACAAGACAGGAAGTTGGTTTAAAAATTATGAATGATTTTACAGCTGCTTTATCTGAGATTGCTAATGTTGAGAAAAAGCCTTCTCTTGAAGGTAATATTATGTCTTGTGTTTTAGGACCAAAAAAGAAATAGGAGGGTAATCAAATGCCAAAAATGAAAACAAAGAAAACTTTTGCTAAGAGAGTAAAAGTAACTGGAAGCGGAAAAATCAAGAGACATCACGCTTACACATCTCACTTTGCTGCAAACAAAACACATAAGCAGAAAGTACAGTTGAGATCATCTGCAATCATGGATAAGACAGATGTAAAGAGAGTTAAGGATTTATTACAGGGATAGGAGGTATATAGAAGATGGCAAGAGTAAAAGGTTCTACACCTACTAGAAATAGACGTAAAAAAGTTTTAAAGCAGGCTAAGGGTTACTTTGGTTCTAAGCACTTATTATACCGTACAGCCCATGAACAGGTAATGAGATCATTAAGATACTCATATATCGGTAGAAAACAGACTAAGCGTGAAATGAGAAAGCTTTGGATCGCTCGTATCAATGCAGCAGCAAGAATGAACGGTTTAAGCTATTCAAAATTAATGCACGGTTTAAAATTAGCTGAAGTAAATGTAAATAGAAAGATGTTATCAGAAATAGCTATTCACGATGCTGCTGGTTTCAAGACTATTTGCGATACAGCTAAAGAAGCATTAGCTAAATAATAAAGGAGTAATACTCCTTTAATGGTCTGTTGGTGAAACGGTTAACACATCGCCCTCTCAAGGCGACATTCACGGGTTCAAATCCCGTACAGATCACCAATTGTTAATTAAGTCCTGTAAGGACTTTTTTATTATGTTAAAAATGATATAATATATTACGAATTTGGGGGATAGTATATGTTATATAATTCTAATATTTTAATAGGAGTTAATGATCGCGAACATTATCTTCGTTTATCAAGAGCTAATCGTCATGGATTAATTGCTGGTGCTACTGGTACGGGTAAGACAGTTACATTAAAGGTATTAGCTGAGTCTTTTTCTAAAGCTGGTGTTCCTGTTTTTACTGCTGATATAAAAGGTGATTTGACAGGTACAATGGAAACTGGCATTAAAACCGATGATATGGCAGAACGCATTAAGCGTTTTGATCTTGAATCCAAAGGTTTCAATTTTGAATCATTCCCTGTAACTTTCTGGGATGTTTTTGGTAAAATGGGTCATCCTGTCCGTGCAACAATTTCAGAAATGGGACCTATTCTACTTTCTAATTTGCTTGAGTTGTCTGAAGCTCAAGAGGGTATTTTAAATATCGCGTTCGATCTCGCTGATAATAATAAGTTACTATTGCTTGATTTAAAAGATTTAAGAGCTGTATTACAGTATATGGGAGATAACGCAGCAGAACTTTCAAGAACTTATGGAAATATTGCTAAACAGAGTATAGGTGCTATTCTGAGAACTCTACTGGTCTTAGAAAATGATGGTGCAGATAAATTTTTTGGTGAACCAGCACTTGATATAAATGACTGGTTAAGATGCGATAAGGATGGTAAGGGTTATATCAATATTCTTGAATGTAACGAACTATTCCAGAAGCCTAGATTATATGCGACCTTCCTTTTATGGATGTTAAGCGAGCTTTATGAATCTTTACCTGAAGTTGGTGATCTTGAAAAACCAAAAGCAGTGTTCTTTTTTGATGAAGCGCATTTATTGTTTAATGACGCTCCAAAAGTTCTGCTAACAAAAATTGAACAAGTAGTCCGTCTGATCAGATCAAAGGGTGTTGGTATCTTCTTTGTAACTCAAAACCCAACTGATATTCCTGATAGTGTTCTGGCTCAACTGGGAAACCGAATTGAACATGCTTTACGAGCTTATACCCCAAAAGAACTCAAGAAGGTAAAAACTGTTGCAGAAACATTTAGAGCTAATCCAGCATTCGATACTGAGACTGCAATAATGGAACTTGGTACAGGTGAAGCTCTGGTTTCGTTTATTGATGATTCTGGTATTCCATCAATGTGTGAAAGAGTATTCATTTTACCTCCGCAGTCTAAAATGGGTCCTCTGTCAGAATCACTGGTTAAACAGATTGTTGCGAATGGTGAATATTCTACAAAATATAACAATCCAATCGATCGTGAATCTGCATTTGAAATTCTTAATGAACAGTATCGTTTAGCTGAAGAACAGGCAATTGAAGATGCGAGATTGTTAAAAGAAGCTAAAGAGAAAGAAGCAGAAGAAAAACGTCTGGCAAAAGAAGAAGAAAAACGTATTAAAAAGAGAAATCAGTTCATTACTTCAATCGGTAGAACTGCAGTTAATACTGTTACAAGAGATGTTACACGCAATATCACAAGAAATGTAACCAAATCATTCACTCGTAATATTATGGGTATCTTTGGTAAATAAGTCTTAACAGATAATTTGCTGAATTATACTAATTGACAAGATTGAAATAAAGATTATACTAGTTATATAAAGACTTTGAATAAGACACGATTAACTGTCAACCGAATCAAGAGAGGCTATGTTTGGTGTAAATAGTTTGAGGAGCAGTTAATTACTACTTAGGAGTTGCTCTGGTAATCAGTAGACGTTAGCTTGCGTTAATAGTATAAGTAATAAGTTAAGGTGGAACCTCGCATTCTGCGACCTTTGGTTTCGCCTTTTTTAATTAGGAGGAAGAAAATGATAAACATTAAAGAAGATGCAAAACTTAATATTTTAAATCATAGTTGCGCTCATTTGCTTGCACAGGCAGTATCACATCTGTATAAGGATGCTAAGTTCTGGGTTGGTCCAGTTATTGATGATGGATTTTATTACGATATCGACTTGGGGGATGTTGCGATAAAAGAAGAAGATTTACCTAAAATTGAAAAAGAAATGAAGAAGATTTCAAAGGATGGTAAACGTATTGTCAGAAGAGAAATTACAAAAGATGAAGCTTTAGAAATGTTTAAAGATGATCCATATAAGTTAGATCTAATCTCACATATGGATGGAGAAGAAACTGTAATTTCTTGTTATACTCAGGGTGATTTTACCGATTTATGTCGTGGTCCACACGTTGAAAGTGTAAAGGAGATTAAACACTTTAAACTTCTTAAAGTTTCAGGTGCATACTGGAAAAATGATGCTAAGAATAAAATGCTGCAACGTATATATGGTGTCTGCTATGAAACTGAAGAAGATTTAAATGAACATCTCTTTATGCTTGAAGAGGCTAAAAAGAGAGATCATCGTAAACTAGGTAAAGAACTAGGTTTATTTATGATATCTGAATTTGCTCCAGGTATGCCATTTATGTTGCCTAATGGAATGATTCTTAGAAATGAACTTGAGAATTTCTGGTATTCAGAACATTCTAAAGCTGGATACGAATTTATTAAGTCTCCAGTTATTATGTCAAAGGAATTATGGGAAACTTCAGGACACTGGGATCATTACCGTCAAAATATGTATACAACAAAGGTTGATGAACATGATTATGCGATTAAACCAATGAACTGTCCTGGATCAATTCTTGTATATAAAAATTCATTACATTCTTATCGTGATTTACCTATTAGAATGGGTGAGTTAGGTCTAGTTCATCGTCATGAAGCAAGCGGTGCTCTTAATGGCTTATTTAGAGTTAGATCATTTACACAGGATGATGCACATATTTTCTTAAGAGAAGATCAGATTGAATCTGAAGTTGTTGGGCTGATTAATTTTATTGACAAGTTCTATGGCGTGTTTGGTCTCACTTATGATATCGAGTTATCTACAAGACCTGAAGAAGGTTATATTGGCGATATCGAGGTATGGAATAAAGCTGAAAAAGCTCTTGAGGATGCGTGCCATGCAGCTGGCAGAAAATGTACAATCAACCCTGGAGACGGTGCTTTCTATGGTCCTAAGCTTGATTTCCATGTGCATGATAGTTTAAATAGAGTATGGCAATGTGCTACAATACAACTAGATATGAATCTTCCGGAACGTTTTGACTGCACTTATGTTGATTCAGATGGTGAAAAGAAACGTCCATTAATGATTCATAGAGTTGTGTTTGGCTCAATTGAAAGATTTATTGGTATTATTATTGAACACTTTGCGGGTGCATTCCCATTATGGCTTGCTCCAAGACAGATTGTAATTGTTCCAGTTCATCAGGAAAAGCATCTTGAATATGCTAATAAGGTAAAAGAAACTCTTGAAAATGTTGGTTTAAGAGTTGAAATTGATAATCGTAATGAAAAGATTGGTTATCGAATCAGAGAAGCACAGACTTCAAAGATTCCTTATACTTTAGTTGTGGGTGATGGAGAAGTTGAAAATAATACAGTTACTCTAAGAAAGTATTCTCACAAAGAACAAGTATCAATGACTCTTTCAGAATGTGTAGCTAAACTGAAAGAAGAAAGAGATAATAAGGTTTATGAAAAGTAGTTTTAAAAAAATTGTCATCATTTTAGTTTTGATGGTTGTAGTATGTGCTATTTCTTTATCAATCATGAAACTAAATCGGAATAACGATTCAAATGCAGATGCAACCAACACAACCGAACCTCAGGTTGAACTATCGATAGTTGCACCAAGCGGTGCCCCAGCTCTATCTTTAGCAGGTGTTATCAATGATCCCACACTGTTATTAAATTATGAAATAGTTGACGGTGCAGATGTATTAAGTGCAGAATTCACAAGTGCTGAGAAAGATTTGATTATTGCACCTGTTAACCTTGGTAATAAACTGATTAGTAATGGTGCTAATTATAAAATGATCGGTGTAGTTACGTGGGGTAATTTATATATAGCAGGTAATGAGGCATTTGGTGGAAAAATTGCTGCATTTGGTCAGGGTGCAGTACCAGAAAAAATCGTTAACTATGTATTTGGCGAAGAAAAAGATTTTGAAATTGAGTATTTTGCATCTGTACAGGAAGCTTCTTCAATGTTAATCAGTGGAAAATATTCTGCTGCGTTATTGGCAGAACCTGTATTAACAATGACAAAAGCTAAATATGCTGAGAATAATGAAGGTGAAGTATCTATTCTGTATAATCTTC
>JAQXNC010000044.1 GCA_029097145.1 Bacillota bacterium | reverse complement strand
ATACATCTTTTTTTACTTCATCATAAATCTTCTGGCCATCACGATATGACCAGTCATTTGAATCAACATCCCAAAGAACTGCAGCAACTGGAATTGTTTCGTCGACTGTTTCGTTATATTTACCATATGGTGGACGATATGTATTCATATGATATCCAAATTTATCATATAACCAGTCACTGACATCCATAATTTCAGAATACATTTCATCTTTAGTCAGACTTCTCAAATTAGGATGGGTACAACTGTGTGAACCATATTCGTTGCCCATTTCTATACCTTTGGAAATAATGCCTTCAGTTTTATCATAAAGGCGATTTCCAAGCAGATAGAATGTTGCGTTTGCATCGTAGCGGTATAATTCATCCAGTATTTTATTTGTACACTCATCATTAAGGCTTGGACCATCATCAAAAGTAATCGCTACAGCTTTACGATCTGGGTCGACAAAAACTGGTTTAATATATTTGGAATCGTCTTTGATATCAATGCCTATTTCATTACCAATATACTTAAGTGGAATATTGACATCTACATCATATTCATCAAAATGGCATGCATATTCCATTCCTTTAAGAGTACATTTAAAACTGTCTTTTTCGATATTTTCATAATATGACTTTTCTAAAAATGATAATGTATATGCATAATCAAGGCCATTTGATTTCATTGTATAGCGCAGATAATCCGAGATAATCATCATACCCCTTTCACTTATTTCTCCTGGTTTTGGATTTTGCATATCACTGTCAAGCAGATAAGAAGTTCCGTTACCATAATCAATAAGTATATATTCACCCATAACTGTTTTCTGATAATCAAAAACAGAATCATCAGATACACCATCACATAATTTTTCTGCAGTTTTTTTCATATCTTTGTTACTGCCATCTGGATAAAAAGCCAGACAATGATTATTAATTATTTTCTTAGCATCTGAATTTACGCTTTTGACATCCATAAAGCGAATGTATTTTCCTCCAAAAGTAACAGCAGATACAGCTGTAATTATCAATACGACAACAAAAAGATATTTGATTTCTTTTCTTATTCGTCTCTTTTTTGCCATTTTAATCTCCCTAAACTTTGAAATTTTATATAAATTAAGATATTATATTATATGTGTCTCTGTAGCTCAGCTGGATAGAGCGTTCGCCTCCTAAGCGAAAGGTCAGCGGTTCAAATCCGCTCAGGGACGCCATATATATAAATAAAATACAGATTTTATCTGTATTTTTATTTTACACTATTATAGGTTTGTTTATAGTTAGAATTATTTGTTTTTTATATTTGTATTAAAACTGTATAACTCAGTTGGATATTTACCATCAAAACATGCGACACAAAGTTCATGCCCATTGGCTTCTTTCATCTCTTCGATTGTCATAAACTTCAATGAATCTGCATTAATATACTCTCTAAGTTCTTCAATGCTCATCCTGGAAGAAATAAGTTCATCATAACTGGATGTATCAACTCCATAAAAACATGGACTTATAAATGGGGCAGAAGCAATTCTGACATGTACTTCTAAAGCTCCGGCATCCTTTAGCAGCTGGACAATTCTTTTTGAAGTAGTACCTCTGATAATTGAATCGTCAATCATCACAACACGTTTTCCTCTGATAATCGAAGAAATAGCAGACAATTTCATTCTAACTCCGCGTTCGCGCAGTTTTTGTGTTGGCTGAATAAAAGTTCTGCCGACGTAACGGTTTTTAATTAAACCCATTTCATAAGGGATACCACTGGCTTCAGCATATCCAGATGCTGATGATAAAGACGAATCTGGTACACCAATAACCATATCAGCATGAATATTCCCATCCTCAAAATCTTTTCTGGCCAGAATTCTACCTGATTCCTTGCGGGAATTATGAATATTGATGTTTTCAACCACACTATCAGGTCTTGCGAAATATATATACTCCATTACACACATTTTCTTGCTGGTATTATTGGTATATTTAAAAGACTGCAGACCTTTTTTATCGATGCGAATAACCTCACCAGGTTCTACATCGCGCAGGAATTCTGCTCCCACAACATCAAAGGCACATGTCTCGCTGGATACACAATATCCATCGCCCATTACCCCAATCGATAAAGGTCTGATACCATTTTTGTCACGAATGGCGTACATTGTATCCTTGGTCAATATAATAAAGGCAAAGGCTCCTTCAAGCCTGTTTAGGGCTTTAATGATCTTTTGAACCATTGTACCCTCTTCGCGTTGAATCAGATGAACAAGTATTTCTGAATCAGTAGTGCCCTGAAAGATACTGCCCATATTTTCAAGCTCAATCTTTAATTCATTGACATTTACTATCTGTCCATTATGAACGACACCAAAATGTCCAGTATGGGCTCTGACCATGAGTGGTTGAACGTTTTCTATCTGATCTGAACCATGCGTCGAGTATCTGACATGAGCGATAGCGTGATTTCCCTTTAAACCGGTTATTATTTCATTATTAAAAACTTCCGATACCAGTCCCTTACCCTTATGACAGACTATTTTCTCATCATCAGCTACCGCAATGCCGCACGCTTCCTGACCACGGTGCTGTAAGGCATGAATACCGAAATATGTAATACTAGATGCATCCTGTACATTATATATGCCAAAGCATCCACATTCCTCATTTATCTTGTTTTCAAACAGATATTCGCTTTCATCCTTATACATCTATCAGAGCTCCTTAAGACGTCTTAAGATTTCAATATATGCATCCTCAATATTTCCAAGATCTCTTCTGAAACGATCCTTATCAAGCTTTTCGTGTGATTTTTCATCCCACAGGCGACATGTATCTGGACTGATTTCATCTGCCAGCACTATTTCGCCATCTGAAGTTCTACCAAACTCAATTTTAAAATCAACTAGAATAATACCAAGTTTGTGCCACATTTCACTAAGATGTCTATTGATTTCATCAGTCATCTTATAAATCTTTTTTAATTCATCTTCTGTAGCCAGATTAAATGCAATCGCATGATAATCGTTGATTAGTGGATCACCTAGGTCATCTCTTTTCCAACATATTTCATAAATCGGACTATTTAAAGTTGTACCTTCTTCTATCTTGTAACGAACTGAAGCACTTCCTGCGACCATATTTCGACAAATAACTTCCAGTGGTACAATTTCAACTTTACGACATAACTGATCACGATCATTTAAGACTTCAATCAGATGTGTTTTTACACCTTTTGATTCGAGATAATTATATATAATTGCAGTTATTTTATTGTTGATGACACCCTTGTTGACGATAGTACCCTTTTTTGCACCATTACCAGCAGTTGCGTCATCTTTGTAGTGAATGATAATCTCATTTGGATTATCGGTTGAAAAAATCTGTTTTGCTTTTCCTTCATACAGCATTGTCATATTTAATCCCCTTGTGTATCAAAAACACAGAAAAAGTTTATCATATTTTCTGTATATTAAAAAATACTTTTTTATAATAATTTTCATTTTTTCTGAAAAGTACTTGATTATTTTCATACATAAACTATAATAGGTTGAGTAAAGACATTGAAAAGAAGTAGTAATGATTAAAACTACCCTTAAGCGAGATATGTTTGGTGAGAGATATCAGGGTCAGCAATCATGAACGTGTCTTGGAGTTGCTTCTACGATTTTGAGTAAAAGACAGGTGCGCCTGTTATAGCGCTAGAGTATGATGGTACTTGAAAAGAGGAGTCTTTTTTGACTCGAATTAAGGTGGCAACACGATTTTACAGTCGTCCTTATTGGGGACGGCTTTTTTATTGGAAAGAAGGTGTAGTAATGGAAAGTGATCGACGATTTTTATTTTTAAATAATCAGTATATCAAAAAAGGAGAGAAACTAAAAATGAAAAAGATGATTACAACACTATTTACTCTTATGCTGATTCTGACTTTATCAGCATGCAAAACCAATGAATCAAACACTATTCTGGTAGGTATTTCACCAGATTATCCACCATATGAATCATTAACTGTTGACGGAGAGATGGTCGGCTTTGATATCGATATGACAAATCTCTTTAGTAAATATTTAAAAGAAGAAGGATATAATTACGAATTCGAATTTGTTCAGATGGATTTTGATAATATCATTACTCAGATTCAGACTGATCAGTTATCAGTAGGTATTTCCGGCTTTACATATAAAGAAGATCGTGAAGTTGAATGGTCAAAACCATATCTCGGTACCAGTCAGGTAGCTTTAGTTCCAGTTGATTCAGATATTAGCTCAGTTGAGGATCTCGAAGGCAAATCAATCGTTTATCAGACTGGTGGTACTGGCGAAGAAACGGCCAATTCAATTCCAAACGCCAAGACAACCGGCTTAAAAAATGCTCAGGAAATCATGAATGCGCTTGGTGCCAATCAGTTTGATGCAGCTATCATAGATATCGGTTTTGCGATACAGTATGTTGAAAATGCCAATTTCAAAATGATTGAAAATCTTACTTCTGACGAGAAGAATTACATCATTGCCAAAAAAGGCAATACCGAGATGATTGAACTTATTAATAAATGCATAGATAAATTTATTGCCAGCACTGAATACCAGGAATTATGTCAGAAATATGAACTGACACCTGTTGAGGCTGAATAATGTTTATAGCTTTTGACAAAGTATTTACCATTGACAATATTCTGTTTCTTCTTAAAGGTGCTGCCCTCTCGCTGATGATAGCTGTATTGGCATTAATGTTTGGTTTAATTATCGCAATTATCAACATTGTATTCAAAAGATCAAATAAAATTCTTAAAACCATTTCTGATGTTTACGTTGGGGTAATTCGTGGTACGCCGTTGCTTGTTCAGATATTGATCATATATTCTGTTATTCCTGGCATATATACTGCAATCACAGGTAAAATATTGCGTATTAATCCTATTATTATTGGGATTATCGCTATGTCAATCAATTCAGGTGCCTACCAGACTGAACTTTTAAGATCTGGAATATCTGGTGTCGATAAAGGCCAATGGGAAGCTGCTTCAGCTTTATGCCTTGATAATTCAGTAACATTAAAAAAGATTATTCTGCCTCAGGCCTTTAAAATAATCATCCCACCGATGATCAGTGAGTTTATTACCCTTTTTAAGGACAGTTCGCTTTTAAGTTGTATT
>JAQXNC010000043.1 GCA_029097145.1 Bacillota bacterium | reverse complement strand
CGCAATTGAAGAGGCAATATATAAAGGAGATTCTAATACTTTAAAAGAACTGATATCAATACTGTTAATCCAGTCGGTGAGTTCATTTGATACCGTCAGCGAAAACTTCTATCACGGTCTAATGCTAGGTATATGTGCACTCTTCTCAGGCAGTTATATATCATCTAATCGTGAATCTGGTTTTGGAAGATATGATATTGAACTAAAACCACTAAACAAAAAACTCCCTGGCATAATTATTGAACTTAAATATAAAAAAGACTGTACAAATGAAGAACTAAAGAAACTTGCAAATGATGCCTTAAACCAGATAAACGATAATCAATATGATACAAATATGAAGATGGAAGGTATTAGAAGTATCTATAAGTATGGTGTTGCATTTAGTGGTAAACATATTGAGATATCTCAAGCGGAAGAATAATGCTATAATTGTTATATGAATATCAACGAATCAGGTGAAATGTACCTTGAAACTATCTATCTTCTATCTCTTAAGAATGAACATGTCAGATCTTTAGATATCGCTAAAGGCATGGGTTTTTCCAAACCTTCAGTCTCAAGAGCTGTTCATATCTTAGAAGATAATGACTATATTACAATCGACACAAATGGTTATATACACTTAACTGACAAAGGTTATAATCATGCTAAAAACATCTATGAAAGACATACAGTTCTTACAAAGATGCTTACGTCTTTAGGTGTTGAAGAAAAAACAGCCGAAGAAGATGCTTGCAAGATTGAACATGTCATCTCCGAAGAAACATTTAGTGCCATTAAAAAACATATAAACATGGACTAGTATCCATGTTTATTCTTTCTATTCAATAACTCAAAAAGCTGCATAATGCAGCTTTAATAATATTATTCACCCTTATGTACAACAACCTGTGGGAATGGAATTTCAAATCCATTTTCATCAAGCATAAGTTTGAGATCACGGTTAAGAATACGCTGTGCCATAAAGATATCATCTTCCCTAACATCAGCTACAAATCTTAAGACAACACTACTGTCAGATAATTCCTGAACACCCATATATCTTGGTGCTTTCAAATAAATATCCTTATGAGCCTCATACATCTTAGGCATATTTTCAGCTATAACCTTCTCAAGTTTTCTGATATCAGTACTATAGCTTACTCCAACTTCAGATACTGCCAGTGATGCATTCTTTGAACGGTTCTGCAGATTACGGATATCACTGTTATTAATAATCTTAAGGTTACCACCAGTATCTTCAATTACTGTTGTCCTGACATTAATACTTCTAACAGTACCTCTAAAGTCCCCTAAGACAATGACATCACCAATATCATACTGACCTTCAAAGATAATAAAGATACCAGTAATAATATCTTCAATCAGACTCTGAGCACCAAAACCAACAATTAAACCTACAATTCCTAAAGATGCCAGAATTGTATTAACATTCACTCCAATGATTGTTAATCCCCAGATAAGTCCTGCCAAGACACCAGCATATTTAATAAAACTTAATGTTAATGATGCAACTGTCTGTGTACGACTCTTTTTAAGCGTAACTGACTTAATAATAAATGTCAGTACCGAGCATACCAACCAGATAATACATACCATTAGAATCACTGCCAGAATCTGTGCAAATGTCACACTGACAACAGTTCCTCCAAAATATGTGCTGATCAGTTCCTTCATGGTATATGAAGTAGTTTCTGAAAGTGGCAGCCACTCAGGATGTGATAATAATACAATGATTACTATCAGTAGAATTGACTGAATGATAAAATTCCTGGTTTTCATGATATAATCCCCCTTATTGATAATACTTCCCTTAATATACTTTTATAGTGTATATACATACGAATAATCTTTAGATATCCATATTATTTCTGAATCCAGTTACTGAAATTGCTGTCATACAATTATATAATTATCAATTAACAGTAACATCTTGTGTTTCGCTGATATATGTATAATTCTTGTCATCAGCTGTAGTAATTCTGATCTCAACGATATTGCCATATGTACCAGGTGGTACAGCCATTTCTTCATTTGCATCTGACTGTGGTATACCTGTAAAACTGAAACTGTTATTTTCCACAGTAACCTTTTTTGTAAAGTTGATTACCGATTCTGTCGTTGTCATATAAAGCCTGTAGACAAAATCATAAGATGCTATTTGAAGATTACCAAAATCACCACTCAGATATAATGTAATATAACCACCATTAGCTGATTCTTCACGATCTGCTGAATATGTTAATGTGCCAATCGAAATCGGTGAAACTGGAATCAGTGTCGTACTGCTTATATCATTACATGTAATATTGCTATTTTCAGTTACAATTTCATAGCTGTATGGAACCTTAATTGTATATATAGTACCACTGAATATTTCAAATGCATTAGCACTGAATCCTGAATAGGTCTTCACATTATCATTATCAGACGTCATCAAAGCAGAAAGATTGAATTCATTATTACCATCAGATATCGTAATATTCTTTGAATCAACCACAAGATTTGATGCATCATTATTTGCAACTGTTAATTCAAGTGCCAGATTACCTTCAAGAGAACCGGCATTATATGTAGCTGCATCAAAGCTTGGATTAACTGCCACATCAGGCAGAGATGGTGTTTTGAATGTCACATTAATCTCATTGAAATCATAATATGAATCATCCGATAGATACTGTCCTTTAAATATGGCTGTATATTCGGTATTACTGTTCAGATTACTTAAACTGATGCCTCTGGTATTAATAGCTGTAATATTTCCATTAGCGTCTATACTTATATCATCAGTAAAATCAATCTGCTCATTTCCAGCCATTATATATGCTTCAGTGAATTTAATTTCAGTTGCATCATTAAAGACAGTACTTCCATCATATTTAAATCTTCCAGATATTAAACCATTACTGATAGAATCTGTTTCGAATGAACCATTAATACTAATAACTGGTTGCCCAGGTATTACAAATGATGGTGCTGTCACATTTGTAGAACCAAATAATGCTTGAACTGTATCATCCTGATAATATTCATATTCTACTTCAAATGTATATTCAGAATTAGGATTCAGTCTGACTCTACTGCCATTATATGCAAGCGTAGTTCCAGTAGTTACACAATCAGCTGTAATATCAGTAATTGTGCCTGTTGGATATTTAAGGTTAACTGATTTAAGTGTTACTTCTTTTGCATCATTCAGTATAACTGTACCATCAAGTTTGAAAGTACCATACATCACCAGTTCATCACTTTCATTTACCTGTTCAACATTATTTATTGATGCATTAAGCCCAAGCTCAGGTATTGTAAAATCAGGAGTTGGAGTTTCGGTTGGCGATGGCGTCTCGGTCGGAACTGGGGTTTCATTTGGCACTGGTGCAGGACTTTCAGTCGGTGTCGGATTCTCATCTAGAGATGGTGTATCTGGCATCGTAGCAGGACTTGGCACAGGTACATAGATCACATTCTCATTTTCAATAATCACTGGATCTTGAACTTCTGTTTCCCTGTTCTCTTCAATATTATTTTCTTTATTTTCTTCCGGTTCATTATCAATCACAACCGGTGGATTATCAATTTCTATCTGTGGTGGTGTCTGATTAGATGGCGATGATATGAAATCAGGTATGATACCACCTGTCACACCCATCATCACACTTCCAACCAGCATAAAAGGTATAGCTTTACCCATAACAGCTGAAGCCATTTTAGTGACAACTGTCCTCTCTTCAAGAGCTCCAAAGTTGCGCTTACCCTCTTTACCTTCTATTGGAAAGATCTCGCTATAATCATTATTTACTTCTTTGATATATGCCATCAGAATCCTCTGCTTATATAAGTATTATACAGAAATACTTTAATATTAAAAAGCAAACTTTAAATAATTATTTAAAAAATATTTATATCTGATACCTGATTATTAAAACCAGTCTAAACAAAACGTTCTTCATCACGAAGAATGCTTATCCTATATTTCTTTTCTTTGGATATAACCTATAATCTGTCCTGAAATAACAACTGTAATCAGGGAATAGATAATTCTTGCAAGTGGAATATAACTTAATGATAATACCAGAACTACTATATCGCTGAAAAGATATACCTTTTCAATCGGTATATTTAATACTTTATTAACAACCATCGCTATCGCATCATCGCCACCCTGAGCAGCACCAGCCTTAACACATAAACCAGCACCCACCCCAACAAATATAGCTCCTGATATCGCTGTCAATAAAGGATAATTAACGATACCCATAAATAACCTCGGAAATCTTTCAAGTATGCCATAAAATACTGAAAAGGAACCTCCAGCCATTAAAGAATAAATAATAAAACTCTTACCTAAAACCTTAAGTCCCATCATAAAACATAAGGTATTCAATACAAATGATGAAATACTTGGTGATATTCTAAACCAGTGTTCAAGTAACAGTATTAATCCCAATACTCCACCTTCAGTAACCCCTGATATTGAATGTACATTATATATTCCAAAAGCCAGTATAAAACTACCAGCCATAATCATAATAATTCTTCTTAAATTCACTGATACCTCCATAAATAAAGACAGCTTATTTAACATAAACTGCCCTTTCAAACTAATATTTATCTCTTCATAGCCTTCATGGCTTCTCTTTTCATCGATCTGACCTTATCATCTTCTCTTTTATCATAAAGAGTCTTACCTTTAGCCAGTCCTATTTCCATTTTAGCCAGTCCATCCACAAGATATAACTTCAAAGGTATAACTGTATATCCCTGAAGTTTAGTCTTACTGTAAAGCTTCTCAATTTCTCTTTTATGCAGTAACAGTTTCCTGTCTCTTGTCTCATCATGATTAAAGATATTAGCTTCCTTATATTGAGCTATATGCATACCTTTAATAAAGGCTTCACCATTACTGAATGATATGTATGCTTCCTTAAACTGCACCTTACCTTTTCTGATTGATTTTATCTCTGACCCTAATAAAACCATCCCTGCTTCATATGTATCATCAATAAAGTAATCATGATATGCTTTTCTGTTTACAGATACTTCTTTTCTTCCCATATCTAAAAACCAATTCTCTTTCTTCTTTTATTATACAACCTGAAATCAATACTGCATCTTCTAAGATCGACATCGCTGACTTTAACTCTGACTCTCATACCAACCTTATATTCCTGATTATCACTTCTTAAAACCATCATCTTCTCATCAAAGGTATAATAACCATCAAGTTCACTGACATGCACAAGCCCTTCTACTGTATTATCCAGCTTTACAAAGAACCCAAATGACAATACTGAAGATATAACTCCATCATAGATCTTACCAACCTTATCAGCCATATATTCACACCTCTTAAGGTCCATAATATCTCTTTCAATATTAACAGCTCTTCTTTCTCTATCACTTGCAAGATTAGCTATCTCACCATTCTTTTTAATATCCTTATCCTTATCATCAAGATGATCATAACTGAAGACATATTTCTTAAGCATACGATGAACAACAAGATCTGGATATCTTCTGATTGGTGATGTAAAGTGACAGTAATCCTCTAACCCTAAACCATAATGTCCTTCAGGTACATTATCATATACAGCCTTAGCCATTGACCTCAACATCAGATTAGAAACCACGAGTTCAAGATCACTACCCTCATAGTATTCAAGACATTCTCTTAACTGTTTAGATCTAATGGCATATTTATTACCCTTAAATTTATATCCCATCTGTTCAACAACTTCAACAAAGCTCAATAATCTATCAGTCTTTGGATAATCATGATTACGGTATATCATCGGATAATCAAGATATTTCATATATGAAGCCACAGCCACATTGGCTCCAATCATAAAGTCTTCAATCATCTTTTCAGCTATACCACGCTCTCTTAAGACGATATCATATACCTTATCATTTTTAATAATCAGTTTCGCTTCATCATCCTTAAAATCAATTGAACCACCATCTTCTCTTCTCTTTCTTAGAATAGATGATAATTCATATCCAGCATCAAGCATATCCAGTAATTCACTGTATTCTTTTCTTAATGTCTCATCGCCATCAAAGATCTTATTGACATTATTATAGGTCATGCGATACTTTGATTTAATCACTGATTCATAGACCTTAAAATCAAGCTGATTACCATAGCGGTCATAGACCATCTCAGCTGTAATCGTGAGACGATTAACCCCAGGATTAAGTGAACATAGACCATTAGATAATTCAAGTGGCAACATCGGTATTACCCGATCAGCATAATAGATTGATGTAGCACGATCTCTGGCATTCTTATCTAATGCACTGTTTTCCTTAACATATTCGCTGACATCAGCAATATGCACCTTTAATAGATAATCTTCACCCTGACGATAGACACTGATCGCATCATCAAAGTCTTTAGAATCATCACCATCAATAGTCATCACCATTTCTGATGTCAGATCTGCCCTTTTTGGATAATCCTTTACATCAATATATTTCTTAAATGTCTTACATTCATTTAAGGCTGTTGAAGTAAACTCCATTGGTACATTATAACTATATAGAATAGAAAGTTCTCTACTCCTTGGATCATCAAGATAAGTAATAATACTCTCTAGGATCATCTCTTTTTTAATATAATTAGTGATAATACATCTGACCTTCATCCTGTCCTTAAGCTTAAAATTCTTAAGATTGGTAATCTTAAAATCCTTCATTCTGATATCATCAGCATAGAATTCAATCTTACCTTTTCTAATCCTGATTAAACCTACAACAGCACTTGAATAATGTGAAATAATCTTTAGGATTCTGGCGTAATGTCCATATCTTGCATAAAGGACCACATCCTTATTCATCGCACCCTTTAAGTCATTACTTCTAATCTCAAAGAGTCCTTCATCATCATCAATATAGGCATTATTATTTCTCTTAATAATAACTGTACCCTTTTTTATTTTCTTGTCATCAACGATATAATACTTTTCATCATCTCCAAAGAAGACATCATTATCTCTTTCAAGATCATTAAGTTCTCGATTCAACGCAATAAATGATGAAGTATCCTCCATCTTTAATGCATCCGCTATCTCATGAACATCAAGCCCATCCTTTTTAATTAATAAATCCAATATATCCTGTCTATTCATAATAAAAAAATAAAGGGTATTTATTACCCTTATCCTAAGATTCTTATTACTATAACTATTATAAAGAAGATAATCCCAACTACCATTGTAGCATTAGAAATCACTTTCTCAGGACCTCTTTCTTTTATATTAGCAAATAAGCCTAAATCACCAGAACCAGTGAAAGCACTAAGTCCATCTGATTT
>JAQXNC010000042.1 GCA_029097145.1 Bacillota bacterium | reverse complement strand
AAAAGCAGACTGATG
Organism: Bacillota bacterium; assembly: GCA_029097145.1. Taxonomy (GTDB): domain Bacteria; phylum Bacillota_I; class Bacilli_A; order Erysipelotrichales; family Erysipelotrichaceae; genus JAHHTG01. The sequence continues at coordinate 39,768 of JAQXNC010000042.1, read as the reverse complement.
CCTATGAAGAACTGACTGATGAAATGCTGTCTGAAATGCATTCTAAAATCTATAACGCTTTAAGTCAGATTGTATCAGGTGCTGCCTGCAGTATTGATAAAGCCTGTTAAAATTATATGTATGTAAAAAATGCACGATATCATATGAGTATCGTGCATTTATTTATATATTAATGGATTGAATAGTATAAATCTAGGAAGATATCACGGGTTGATTTAAGTAACCCAATCATTTCATCTGTACATGTTTCATCAGCTGTATCATCACTGAAATAATAACGACAGTAATTATCGTCAGAATCTAGCGTATAACCAATCTGATATTCCCAGTCATATTCAGCATAGAGATCACCATCAATGAAATAAAGTACTTTATATTTTGTATCGACATCAACAGTACCTTCAGCATTTACATAATAACCATCTGAATATACAGTATATCCCGCTTCTAAAAGTTTAGCTTCATCATCTTTGGTAATATCCAATTCAACATCTTCTGATGGAACATATTCACTATCATTGTTGTCTAAGCTGTTATTCTCCCATAATGTATAATCTGGTTCATTGACAGTCGTATTATTATATCCACTAAATATACTTATCATCTTAATAACAATACTACCACTCTCATTAGCGACATTTAATGTCGTTGTAACCTTTTCAATATAACCATCTTTTGAGATTGTAACTTCAATTGGTGAGAAAGTAAAACCATCAAAATCAGCAACACCAACAAACATATATAATGAATCAAATAATGCTTCAGCGATTTTTTCATCCGAAAGTGTCAATGTTACAACATCCTTACCATCGACACTACTATATCCGTAACTATCAACAATCGAAGGATCAAAACTGGTTTTCATATATTCAAAATCAGATTCACTGGCATCCATAGTTGCATAAGACCCATCTGCACTACCATAGTAAACACCATCTATCAGCCATCCTTCAACTGTCTTTGAAGCAGTTAAAGCTGAAGCAGTAGCTATCATATGCATTTTATCACCACTTTTTTCAACCAGACTCTCTGTATTCAATGTGATATTACTGCCATTAGCATCCATTGTCATCTCAATATTCATTTTAGAGGTACAAGATTCAAGAGCGGCCATCTTCTCATAAGCATCTTTATAAATCTTTTCTGGATCTGGTTTTGAACATCCAGTTGTTGATAATACCAGCACTAAGGCTGTCATAATTATTAATAATTTCTTCATTATATTCTTCTCCCTTGTATCAAATATATCAAATCTAAAACTTTAAATAAATATATTCTAAGCCACTCTATTCAAAAGTGGCAGTATATCTTGTGATAATATAAATCATTCATAAATATCCTGTCCCTTGGTATCTATACCAACAAAGGCTGGAAAATCTTCAATATATAATCTTCTAATAGCCTCTGTTCCTAAATCCGGATAGGCAATATCTTTAACTTCCTTAACACATTTTTTTAAATAAGCCCCAAGACCACCAACAGTCACAAAATAAACAGCCTTATTACGGACAAGAGCTTCCCTGACCTCTTTACTTCTTTTCCCCTTGGCAATAATACACTTTAAACCCTTATCCAAAAGATATGGTGTATAGGCATCCATTCTTGATGCCGTAGTAGGACCACATGACCCATAAATCTCACCAGGTTTAAAAGCACTGGGACCAACATAATAGATTGTGCTGTCTTTTATTTCAAAAGGAATGTCATCCATCATTCTTTTGTGAGCTGCATCTCTGGCTGTATAAATATAGCCACTCAACAGCACTTCTTCACCACAGTTCAAAGAGACAATAGTTTCTTCATCAAGTGGTAACCTCAGTTTTCTCATAAATTGATTACCGCCTTTCTGACTGCATGACAGTTAATATTTATACCTAGTGGCAAACCAGCGATATGAGTAGGATAATACTCAATCTTAACACTAAGACACGTATTTTTACCCTTTAAGCCAGCTGGACCAATTGATAGCTCATTTATCATTTCTTTAAGTTCTATTTCAAGTTCTTTATATCTTGAATCACTGTTATATTCCTCTTCACGCATTAAAGCTTTCTTAGCCATATAAGCAGCATAATCAAAGCTTCCACCGATACCAATACCGATACTCAGTGGCGGACAGGCATTGGCACCCTTAAGTTTTACCTGTTCAAGAACTTCTTTCTTAACACCTTCAAGTCCATCGCTTGGATTCAACATTACAAGCTTTGAAGCATTCTCAGAGCCAAAACCTTTTGCCAGACATGTAATTTTGATATTTTCACCACTAACAATTTCATAATGAATCAAAGCCGGTGTATTATCTTTGGTGTTAATTCTTGAAAAAAGTGGATCATCTACTACTGAACAGCGTAAATAAGCATCGAGATACGCTCTTCTAACACCATCATTAACAGCTTCTTTTATATCTCCATCAACAAGTCTTACATCCTGACCTATTTCCATATTAACTACAGCCATCCCTGTATCCTGACAGAGTGGTATATTATTCTCTTTAGCCAGTTTCTCATTTTCAATTAACAGCTTTAAAACATTTCTTTCTCTGCCTTCGCTTTTCTCATATGCATCCTGAATTTTAAAGCGAGTACTTTCATCATACATAAAACAAAGCTCCAAAAAAGCTTTGTATATTTCGTTATTGATTATTCTGACACTTATTTCTCGCATTTCTTAGTTAACGCATCCTTTTCTTCCTGTTTTATTTCCCAATGGATTAAGAACGTCAGCTCTTAAAAGTATAATTCCAGCAACAATCGAAATCTCTTTCCATTCTCTGACTACTACTGTACGCAGTATTTCACTACCTAACTTAAATTCAAGCCCCATTGCCAGACCTTTGGCTAATGTAATTCTGGTATCTTCATCACTTAACAACTTTTCTTTAAACCATAAATCCTCAACTTTAGGTTTATATAACTCGACCATTTATCCTACCTCGTCAAATTCCAGTTTTCAAAATTCTTATACGCTATTTCAAGCGAATATAGCAGGTCGATTTTCCGGCTCCTTCACGTTTCAGTTCACCGGATGCCACCATTTTTCGCAGCGCACTCTCTACAGAACTAAGGCTCAGCGAAGGACACTGCTCTCTGATATCCTGCTTCGTGAAACGACCGATTTTATTCAGAACAGCCTTGCGAACCATATCAACGGCAGGAAGTTTCTCTTCCACGATGGCAAATCTGTCCCCAAAGTCTTTATACGCAGCCAGAATGGTACCCAACAGATATTTTATAAACGGAACGGCATCCTCGGTTCCTTCATGCCAGCCATGCTGTGAACGGTTCAGTGTATCATAATACAAATCCTTGTTTTTCGCGATCTTTGCCTCCAGGGAGATATATTTTCCAACATAGAATCCGCTGCGATATAAAAGCAGTGTTGTCAGCAAGCGGCTCATTCTTCCATTACCGTCGTTAAACGGATGAATGCACAGGAAATCGTGAATGAAGATCGGAATCGCAATTAAGGGCTCCAATTCCATGTTACCGATCACCTTGTTGTACTCCTCACAGATCCGATCCAGAGCTTCCGGCGTCTCGAACGGAGCCAGTGGCGTGAAAAGTATTTCGGTATGACCACCAGGGAAAGTCGCACTGATATAATTCTGTACATTTTTCGTCTGTCCAGCCATTGGGTTATTCATATAGCTGTACATAATCTTATGAAGCTGCAGGATATAGTTCCTTGACAGAGGAATGGCATCGTAGCTTTCGTGAATAATAGAAAGCACATCTCGATATCCTGCAATTTCCAACTCGTCCCGGTTTCTTGGCGTGGTTTTTTCCTCAACCAGCTGCCGGATTCGCGTATTGGTGGTAACAATCCCTTCAATCGCATTGGATGCCTCTGTACTCTGAATCTTTGCGATTTCAACCAATTTCTCCAATTCGTCCGGGCGCTGTTTCAGATAAAGCTCCTGCTTACCAGCCTCTTTATAGATAGCAGCAATAAGCCCAAGGATCTCAGAATCCCATTTCTGATTCTTGATAGCTGAGTAATTAAAAATTCTCATTCCCTTAGCCTCCATATCTTTCCATTATATTATATTCATTTATAAGGGAATATTCAATATCTCATGCGAATTTACCCCTAATAATAACCATCAAATAAGGGAAAGGTAATATGGATAAGGGATAGTATCCCCATATCCTCGGTGCCTTATTCGTTACATACTCTTTTTTGAAATACCCTAAACTTGTATACTAGATCAATACAAAGAATTGTAAATTCATCATCAAGAAAAGGTTATATTCTTAGAGTTGGAAAAATAGATTTGGGTATTGGGAAATAATTAAATAACAAATTTAAGCATCCTCGTGAAGCTTTTTATAAAAGAAAAAGACCATCCAATAAATGAGTGATCTTGTAATCTCTTGACGATAAAATTGATTAACACTTCGTTAAATTTGGTGCACGACTTTTCAATAAAGGAAAAGTCAAAAATTGCTTTATATTTCGCACAATTCATATGGATAGAAAAGGGTTTGCAATCTTATTGTCTCTTTATTGTCCCTACCACAGCCACATGTGCAAATTTTATCCTGACTTCCAGAAATTACTTTCTCGCATTTCTTATCGCCAATTTGAGAAGTCCGCTATCACAAATATGTTAAATTATATTACGCAAATGTATTAAATATAAATTGGCAAATGTGTTAAATGAATTTATTATCTAGTTAAAGGAGGGCAGCGGGTATGAAAAACTATAAACCAAGGATCTCTGATGAACTGCTGAAGTTAAAACTGGAAGCCTTTGGAGCTGCACTGATTGTCGGTCCAAAAGGATGTGGGAAAACAACAACTACCAAGCAACAGGCAAAAAGCTATGTTGAATTCCAGGATGAAGACGAAAGAGAAAACTACCTCTTGATTGCCAATACGCATCCATCTGATTTGCTGATTGGAGACAAACCTCGTCTTTTTGATGAGTGGCAAGATGCGCCAAAAATCTGGGGTGCAATTCGAAAGGATGTTGATGACTCAGGCGAAGTTGGCCAGTATATTCTGACAGGTTCAAGTTCAGCAGCAGATACGCCTCATACTGGCACACTCAGAATATCAAGGATGAAGATGTATCCCATGAGCCTTTTTGAAAGCGGTGAATCAAACGGTTCTGTTTCTTTGCATGCACTGTTTAATAACCCTGAATCATTTAACGGATGTCGTTCAGACCTGACAATTGATAGAATTAAGTTTGCAATATGCAGAGGCGGATGGCCAGGAAGCCTTAAAGCTCAGACAGACAGAGCGAAGCTTGCAATCGCCAAGGATCTGTTCAGCCAGACATGTGAAATCGATATTTCAAATATTGATCATGTAAAGAGAAACCCCCGCTGGGCCAGAACGTTGCTCAGATCCTATTCAAGGAACCTCTGTACCATGACAGAAACCAAAGCCATTTTTGGAGATATCGTTTCAACATGTGAAATGTCGAAGCCGACATATTACGAATATATTTCTGCTCTTGAGAAACTGATGATCGTAGAAGATGTAGATGCATGGTGCCCTTCTATACGTTCCAAGACTGCCATCCGTTCCTCCAAGAAAAGGAACGTTATCGATCCATCAATTGCAGCGGCTGCACTTGGAGTTTCACCTGAATACTTTGCGAACGACTACAAAACTCTCGGTTTTCTTTTTGAATCCCTATGTATCAGGGACCTTAAGATATACTCGTCTTCGAGCAATGGAACCGTCTCCTACTACCATGACAGATACGGTCTAGAAGCAGATGCCGTACTGCATCTTGACGACGGAAGATATGCTCTTATTGAAATAAAGCTTGGACAGAGCGAGGTTGATGAAGGAGCAAAACACTTATGTAAAATAGAAAGCCTAATTAAAGAGCATAACAAAACGGAAACTCAAACACCGTTAAGATTACCTGATCTAAAAATGGTAATCACAGGCAGTCAGTATGGTTATAGGCGAGAGGATGGTGTTTTTGTTATTCCACTAGGTTGTTTGAGAGATTAATGAACACTTTAAAGAGAAGGATAAACACTAATTTATCTATCTAACAAAAAACAAAATATTCCTTTACATATCCACTACTAGCTGGTGGTTATGGGAAAGTTTTTCTATATCCTATAACTATAAATTAAGCGTAATAATGGCGTAATAATGGCGCAATAAACTGTATTTTTGACGTAATAAATGTTATTATAGTTTTGCGAGGTGATGCAGATGTTATTCAAGGAAACAGACAAAATAGAATTTAAAGAAAAACTAAGTGAATCACTCCCCAAAGAAATTGAATCATTTCTTAACACCGAAGGAGGAACTATTTATATTGGAATTAATGATAGTGGTAATGTAGTCGGTGTTAATCAGTTAGATAATCTATTAAGATGTATTTCTGATATTATTTCTGATCAAATTGAGCCAAATGCTATAGATTGCGTGCGTCCTGAAGTTGAATTTATCGAAGAAAAAATAGTTGTCAAAATATCTATCAAAAAAGGATATTCTTCCCTTTATTGTATTAAAAAATATGGCTTCTCATCTAACGGATGTCACTATCGTATTGGAACAACCTGCAAATCTATGACTTTGGAAATGATTAAAAAGAGATTCGAATCAGGACTATCAAATTTTGATACAATGATCAAACGAGAATCTTATTTTCAAAATATCACATTAACCAAGTTTAAAATGCTGCTTCTAGAAAATGGTTATCACATTGAAGAAAGCTCTTTTGAAAGCAACTTTAAATTAAGGACCAACGATGGTGCATATAACTACTTAGCAGAGTTGTTAGCTGATTCTAACTCATTATCATTTATTTTTGCAAAGTTTAAAGGAAAGAATAAAGCATCATTTTCAGAAAGAAGCGATTATGGAAGTCAGTGTATCATTCTTGCTTATGAAAAGATGAAGGAAAGACTGAAACTGGAAAATATTTGTAAAACGATTACGAATCCACGTCCACGGAAAGATATATATCTTTATGACATGGATGCTGTTAATGAAGCCTTGGTTAACGCAATTATTCATAACGACTACAGAGTAACAGATCCCCAAGTAGCTTTCTTCGATGATAGACTAGAAATTACTTCTCATGGAGGCTTGCCAAATGGATTGACAAAGGAAGAATTCTTTAAGGGCGTTAGCAAACCAAGAAATGAACAGTTAATGAACATTTTTGCAAGACTGGGTATAGTTGAACATACTGGTCACGGAATTCCTACTATTGTCGAAAAGTATGGTATGGATGCATTTGAAATCAGCGAAAGCTATCTTAGAGTTATTATTCCTTTTAATGAAGAAGTGTTGTTAAATCATGGCGCAATAAGTGGCGCAATAAGTGGCGTAAATAGAGAAGAGCTTGACCCAAAAGAAAACTTGATCTTATCAAAGTTAGAAGAGTCTCCTTATCTCTCAGCTAAAAGTATGAGCGAAGAATTAAATATTCCATTTAGAAGTGTGCAAAGATATTTTTCCAATCTAAAAGAAAAGGGATTTATCGAAAGAGTTGGTTCAAACAAAAATGGCTATTGGAAAGTCATAAAATGATTACCTGATGAATTGATCATCAGGTTTTTAACCAAAAGAAAAGAGGATTCCCTACGCAAGGAAATCCTATGTATGAAAAACGATAATCGTCTCGTTTTTTATCTTTTTATTCGAACTTGATTGTATTATTGCCCTTTGAAACGTCAACACCTACGCTGATCATAATAACCAAACATTCCTTTCTACAAGGCACACATAGGTATGAAAATGCCTTGATTTCTTATTTTTTTTCTTTTATGTTGTACCTGAAGGAGCTCACACTACAAAGCACGTGGAGGTGAGTTGCAGATTACTGCATCTCATTCAGTTCAAAGCAGCATAATAACCAGTGCAAGTATCATCGTTTCAAGCACACCTGAGTGGTTCTTTTAAGACAGCAGATTAATCATTGACTAATCATCTTCATTAGTGTTGATGGTACAGTCACTGCAGCTCCTTCACCATAGAAAGGAGCTTTTATTTATGCAAGTTATCTATCAAAAAGCTTGTGGTGTCGATGTGCACAAATCTTTTATCGTCGCTGTCATCTGCGACTCTACTTCCATCACACCCAAATACATCCGTAAAAGATTCTCGACTTATCAGAACTCTTTGATTCAATTCCGTGATTGGCTGATTTCAAATGACTGCCACAATGTATGCATGGAGAGTACCGGCAAGTATTATATCCCTGTATACAATGCATTGGAGAATCACATCTCCAATGTCGTCGTTGCCAATCCGAAATGGGTCAGAGCCATTAAAGGCGAGAAAGATGACAAGAAAGATGCCAAATGGATCGCTGATCTTTTTAAACTTGGCATTGTTAGAAGCAGTTTCATTCCTTCCAAAGATTTTCGTGTTCTTAGAGAACTCACTCGTTATCTTTACAAGATTGTCTGCATGACTTCTTCAGAGAAGAATCGTTACCAAAACGCTCTGACTGTAGGCAACTGTAAAGTTGATCTGGTTTTCTCCGATGTTTTTGGCAAATCTGCTTCCTCTATCATCAACCTCATTTTATCAAATGATTCTTATTCTGACGAAGACATTCTTTCCAAAATTCATGGACGATGCAAAGCTTCAAAAGAAGATATCCTTGAAGCCGCTTATGGTACTGATCTGAACTCAGTTCAAAAATCAAGAATCAAGATCGTTGAAGAACACATGGAATATCTTGAAAGTCTCAAAGACAAAATGAATGCATTGATTGAACAGATGGTTGAGCCTTATCAGGACTACATTGATCTGCTTTGTACGATCCCTGGTGTTTCAAGAAAATCTGCAATCACAGTCATCTCTGAGATTGGAATCGACATGTCCCAATTCTCAAATCATCATCGCTTATCGAAATGGGCTGGTCTTTCTCCTTCCCAGAATGAATCTGCAGGAAAGAAGAAATCTGTTCGCATTTCTAAAGCTGGTGTCTATCTGAAACCTTGTCTGGTTGAAATCGCTCACGCAGCTGTCAAATGCAAGGATAATCCTTATTACGCAATCAAATTCGATAAGATCAGAAAGCGTAGAGGTAAGAAACGTGCTTATATTGCGATTGCCAGAAAGATTCTGGTCGCAATCTATCACATGTTGTCTACTGGCGAAGTATTCAGTCCTACAGATTTAGCAGATATAGAAACACCTGTTGAACTGCGAATCAACTATATCTCTAACAACTTCAAACAGTCTGTTAAACAATTAAAATCTGTCGGCTTAACAACTGAACAAATTCTTGAGTTACTTAACCCAGTCTCTGAAGAATCAGAAGCATCACCTGCTTAACCTCCCGTTTTTGGGGGAAAGGGGGCACTATGCGCTCCTTTCAAGTTTTATCACTTCAAAAAAGCTTAATTTATTTTCAGATTAGACCCTCTATATCATACAAATCGATACGTTTCTCGTTTAGTTTAACATCTTGAACAAATTTATCTAAAAAAGGCACAAGAACCTCTTTATGATCATTTTTGATAATACGCATAAAGTTATAAATAACGCCTTCTTCCATGTCTTTTACAACGCCTTCTTTAATTCCATTAATATAGATATCAAGTCCAATTATTTCATCAAAATAGTATTCGCCTTCTTTTAACGGTTTTATATCATCAGTATTTTTGAAGATCTCAACGCCTTTATATTTCTCAATCATATTTATATCTTCAAAATCTTTAAAAGTGACTAATAACTGATTCTTATGCATACGGTGTCTTAATACTGTAAACTCTTTTTTAAAGCCGTTTATATCAAGATAGACACTGCTTCCATTCTTAAATCTGTCATCAATAAAATCGGTATAAGTCTCAATCTTGACATCACCTTTTAATCCGAAAGGTTTTATAATTTTTCCAATTAATCTGTATTCCATACAACATATTATAATAAAAAAAGGATGAAATATCATCCCTTAGATAGCTTCAAACTTAATTGAAATCTTCTTATTTTGAATTTTTGATGCAACCTGAAGCATCTGGCGAATTGAATTTGCCATAACTCCCTGCTTACCAATCAGTCGAGCAATATCTTCACTTGGTGCATAAACATACAACAGTGTTTCGTTTTCGTTTACGCTTTCCATTTCCTTTACAAGAACTGTCTCAGGGTCCTTGCACATAGGCTTTACAATATTAAGTAAAACTTGTTCAAGATTAATCATTTATTTGCTCTTTTTAGCATCATTGAATTTCTTCATAATGCCTTCTTTAGATAAGATATTGCGAACTGTATCAGATGGAATAGCACCATTGTTTAACCACTTAAGAGCCTTTTCTTCGTCAATAGTAACGATTCCAGGGTTCTTTGTTGGATTGTAAGTACCAACTACTTCAATATTTCTTCCATCTCTTGGGCTTCTAGAATCAGCTGCAACTATTCTATAGAAAGGGGCTTTCTTTGCACCCATTCTTAATAATCTTAATTTAACTGCCATTTTGTAAATCCTCCTTTACGCATGGATAATGATAACATATTAAAAAATACCATGTCAAGTATTTTTACTTAACATAGTATTTTTACTTTACGCTATTTATTAAGATAAGCCAGAATCAGTTTAAAGGTATTTTCTATGCCTTTAATATGAGTTCTTTCCATGCCATGAGATGCTGCAACACCACTGCCAATCAGTGCACCGCGGATATTATTACCACCTCTTAGTGAAGCACTGACATCACTGCCATAATAAGGATAGATATCAATCGCATATGAAAGTTCATTCTCTTTAGCAAGTCTTACAAGATCATCAACCATTTTCTGATCATAAGGTCCACTAGAATCCTTGGCACAAATTGATACATCATATTCAGTACAGCTTAAATCAGAGCCGATACATCCCATATCTACTGCAAGGATCTCAGAGATGTCTTCTGGTATCCAAGCCATTCCGTGACCAACTTCTTCATATGTTGAAAACATGAAATAGGTTTTATTCTTGAGTTTGATCTGATGTTCTTTGATATGATTCAATACACCAAACAGTATCGAAACACTTAATTTATCATCAAGGAAACGACTTTTAACAAATCCGCTTTCAGTTATAACTGTCTTTGGATCATATGCTATGAAATCGCCATTATTTATCCCTAGTTTCAATACATCTTCTTTAGATTTAACCTCTTCATCAATCCTGACACACATTGTATCAACATTTCTTTCAAGTGTTTCAGCATCTTTAAATACATGTACAGCAGGAGAATTCGAAATAATAGTGCCTGTATATATTTTTTTATCTCTTGTATATATACGACAGTATTCACCATCAAGTGTTGGCATTATAGGACCACCAACTTTTGTAATTGCCAGTGTACCATCAGGCTTGATAGATCTTACCATCAACCCAAGTGTATCGACATGCGCACATAAGGCAAAGGCGTCATCACTTTCTCCAGGTACTTCAATTATGAGATTACCCTTATTAGAAAGTGCTGTTTCAAAACCCATCTCTTCTGCAAGTTTTTTTGAATACGCAATAACGTCTTGTGTAAAACCTGAAGGTGAATCAATATTCATAATCTCTTTAAGATTATTCAAAATATACTTTAAATCGTCAGACATTATCTGAATAAACCTCCAAATCCTCCACCCTTTATAGATGACATCTGTTTCATAAGTTTCTTCATGCGATCGTATTGATTTATCAGTTTGTTAATGTCATTAACATTAGTGCCAGACCCTAGTGCAATGCGACGTTTATGTGAATTTCTGATAATTGATGGATCTTCCCTTTCTTCGAGCGTCATTGACTGAATAATAGCTTTTACCTTCTTAAGCTGATTATCAGCATCAGTACCCTCTAGAGCTTTTGCAGCCTCTCCCATTCCTGGAAGCATCTTCATAATTGAAGCCAAAGGTCCCATTTTCTGAGTTGCTTCTATCTGTTTCAACAAATCATCCATTGTAAATTTACCAGACATGAATCTTTCAGCACTCTTTTCAGCTTCCTTCATATCCATCTGTTCTTGTGCTTTTTCAACAAATGATACGACATCACCCATGCCCAAGATTCTTTGTGCCAGACGATCTGGATAAAAAATTTCAAGATCATCAACCTTTTCACCAACACCGGTAAATTTGATAGGAACACCAGTTATAGTCTTAACAGATAAGACACCTCCACCTTTAGAATCGCCATCAAATTTAGTAACAATTAAACCGGTCACATTTAACAGTTCGTGGAAAGATTTAGCGACATTTACAATATCCTGACCAGTCAGAGCATCGACTGTCAGTAATATTTCGTCCGGACTTACAGCTTCTTTAATATCCTTGAGCTCATTCATCAGAACTTCATCGATATGCAGACGACCAGCGGTATCGATTAAGACAGTATCATATCCCTTTGATTGTGCATATTTGACACCATTCTTAACGATATCAAGTGCACTATGACTGATATCCTCTGCATACACTTCGACACCAATTTCATTTCCAAGTGTCTTTAACTGTTCAACAGCTGCCAGACGAATATTATCACCAGCAATAATCAAAGGCTTGCGACTCTGTTTATTCTTTAATAGTTTCGCAATTTTTGCCACATGTGTAGTTTTACCAGTACCCTGTAAACCTACAACCATAATTTTTGTCAGACCACTAGTTTTAAAGCTGATAGAATTATCATCGCTTCCCAGCAGTTTAACAATTTCATCATGGACAATTTTTACCAGCAATTGACCTGGATCAACTGCATTTAAGACATCCTGTCCTAAAGACGCCTCCTTAACATTGACTAAGAAATTCTTAACGACATTATAGTTAACATCTGCTTCCAGTAATGCTGCACGAATCTCTTGTAGAGTAGACTCCATATTCTTTTCAGTAAGTTTGCCCTTACCCTGAAGATTACGGAGCGATTTAGTAAGTTTTTCCTGTAAAGAATCAAATCCCATTTTTAATCACCTTTTCTATTATATTAAAATAGTGATTAATTCACAAGTTCAGATATCTTTATGATTGAGTCAGAAATGATACCTTCTCAGCAATAATCTCTGTTCTATAAATAACTGTTCCATCATCCTTGTTAAAATTATTAGGATGTAAACGCCCTCTAACGGCTACCGGTCTTCCGATTTCGACATATTTCATAATTTCATCTATCATATTACGCCAAACCGTAACACAATATGTTTCACTTTCAATTACACCATCACTATTGGCATAGAGCTTAGGACAGTCAATAATTAAACTACAATAACTAACACCATTACTTGTTTCTTTTACAAGTGGCATCTCCTTAACATTTCCAAATATAACAACCTGATTCATTTTCCTCCTTCTGCTGCCTGTGAGAATAATATAAATGATTTCAAGTTTTATTTCAAATCACCTTAATTGCTCTTTTTACATCAAAAAGAGCAATTATCTCCTAGGAGTTAATTGCTCTTTTCGACAATTAAGCACTTTTTAAAGAAATTAGTGAAAAATGTGAAAAATCTAGTGATTTTACAATATTTTCAATAGTTTTTGTATCTAATTCCAAATACCGGCAATAAGCATCGAATGGATTAATCTCATCGAGCATATCTCTTATGAATGTGATGTTAAATGATTCCAGGTCAGAAAATTCATCAAAGAAGTTACCAATATATCTGTGTTTCAACTGCTTTAATGTATCTTCCTTAACTTCAAATCTGGCCATTTCTCTATCAATAAACGTTTTAAGTTCTTCAGCTGTGTTATCTTCTGAACAAAACAGGATATATGCTACATCTTCATTAATTTCTACTTCATACGAGAAATAATCAGTTATCAGTTTCTGATCAATCCATTTTTGATATTCAGGATTCAAATTAGAAAAACATAACTGAAGATAGGAACGTATGGCATTTTCATAAAGCAAGGAATCATCTTTAGTCAGTTTTCCAAGATTAAGTTTAATGGCATACACATTTTTAGTTGTCGATACATCCATGTTAAACTCAAAATATTCACGGTTTACACATTCTGCTTCTGGATGATTGTCATTAGTCGCTGTCTCATCCTTTAAAAATTTTTTCTTAGATTGATTATCTCTAATAATAGAGATTATATATTCCGGATCCATAAAGGACACTATTGAAACAATCATATTTGAAGGATGATAGTTTATGTTGTAGCAGGTTTCAAGTTCATCCTTGCTGATTTCATTGACACTCTTCACATCGCCACCAATATCATTAATTAATGGATAATTTTTAAACAGTGATTTATAAGTTTCATTTAAAAGTCGTGTATTTGCCTGCTGTTCATACATCGATACTTCTTGAATAATTATTGGCTTCTCAGCTTCAATGGAATCATGCGAAATATTAAGTTTCTGTACGAAATCCAAAAGCATTTCTAAAGCTTCTCTGAAATTTTCTTCACCAGTCAAAGAAAAGTGATATACTGTCTCGGTATATGATGTAAAGGCATTGACACTAGCTCCTAATTCAGCAAACTTCGATAATACATCTCCATCTTCATCTTCGAAAACCTTATGTTCAAGAAAATGCGCAATACCAGGATGAAAATCATAGTGCTTTCCATGATATTTTTGATGAATATCCAATGCACCATAAGGCGTACCAAATGCTGCATAGGAAGATTTAAAATCAGGTTTATGAAAAACATAGACCTTCAGTCCGTTTTCCATTTCTTCATAGAAACATGTTTCTTTAAAATCAGGATAATCAATTCTCTGCATTTTCATTACCTCTTAAAACATACACAAGACGACGTTTATACGTTTGCATCACTTCACTGACATCATCGATATTTATTCTTGCGATAATACCAGTGATATCTTTTATTGAATAATTCTTATTATTAATCTCATTTGAATGAATAAAATCAATAGTACTTCTCGCATCATCACTATTGGCATTTAGTGAATTGATCAGAATTTTTTTAGTAGTTTCAAGTTCTTGATAATCATAATTCTTTTCTATGAGCATCTGTATACATTTATCAGTCAGATCAACAATCTCTTTATAGGTACTAAAAGATATAGCAGAAGAAACTATTGATAAACCTTCAGGTTTAAGAATACCCGAGGATATTGTGTAACACAAACTTCTTTTTTCTCTCACTTCCCTAAAAAGTAAAGAATTAGGTATAGCCCCAAGCATTGCATCAGCAACAAGCCATTTATAATAGTCTTCATTCATATTAGAATAATCAGTTTCATAGACAATTTTGAGATATGACTGTGATATATTTTTATCTTCAATAATATCTTCCTGATTCGTAAGAGTTATTTTCTTTGGCTGATAATTTATATAAGGTCGAACGCCATTAAATAAATCTTTAAAATACTCTATAAAACTATCTTCATTGATATCACCAATTGCATAAATATATATTGAGGAGTTATTCATCAGTTCTTTATAACCTGAGATAACTTTATCCAGTGTCATGTCTTTAATAAGATAACGATTATCGAGATCTTTATTACTCAAATGATTATCTTTACCAATTATTTTTACTAACTGATTAGTTGCATACCTTTGAGGTTTATCAAGTATTCTTGCAATTTTCAGATCATAATTATAAAGAATCTCATCAAGAATTTCACTTGAGAAGAAAGGTCTTGTCAATGTCTCTTTGATAAAATCAAAATATTCCTGGATTTTGGTATCAACAAAAAAAGGATTAAGAAAATGATATGTTAAATTAAAGACCTTGTGATCACAAAGTATGTCTTGATATGAATAAACATTTAAACCATATAATTCATCCTTACGCTTAGCCATTTTGGATTTTGTCTGATATGCCTTAGAATATTCACCGAGAATTTCTCCTAATATATAATCAGTGAGCATTTCATCTTTTTTAAAGTTCTTAATAAATTTAAATGACACATCGATATGTTTAAATTTACTATCTTTTATCACTTTAACCTTTACATTTGGATTTATTTCTATCATTTTCCCCTATCCTCACACTTCTATACTAATAATATTGCATATCGCAATACATTCGATATACATAAAAAGAATCATAGCTGAACTTAATCAGAGTCTGATTCTTTTTTGATATATACTTCTCGAGGTTTTGAACCGTTTTGTGGTCCTACTATCCCATTATCTTCAAGAGCTTCAATCAATCCAGCAGCACGGTTATAACCGATACCAAAACGTCGCTGTAAAAGAGAAGTTGATGCCTTTTGTGATTCGATGACGTATTCTTTTACTTCATCATACAACGAATCTTTATCTTGCCTTGAATTACTTACCTGCCCACCAGCATTATTCAGATTCAAAAATTCAAAGTATGCATCATCATATTCTGGTTTCGCCTGTTTTTTAACATAGCTTGTAATATTTTTGACTTCATTATCGGTTACAAACACGCCCTGTAATCTAATAGGCGATGTTTCGCCTTGAGGGAAATAGAGCATATCACCATTGCCTAAAAGTCTTTCAGCCCCAGTCTGATCAAGAATTGTGCGTGAATCAATCGATGACGCAACACTGAACGATATACGAGAAGGAATATTTGATTTGATGATTCCTGTAATTACATCGGTTGATGGTCTTTGAGTAGCCACAATCAGATGAATACCACTGGCTCTAGCGAGCTGTGTAATCCTTTGAATAGATGCTTCAACCTCTTTACCAGCAATCATCATCAAATCAGCCAATTCATCAATAATAACTACGATGTAAGGCATTTTCTTCATTTCTTTTTCAGGATCTGTGTTGGTTTTATTAAAAGCTTCAACCGCATCGTTATAAGCAGTAATATTTCTGACACCTGCTTCAGCAAAAATGTCAAAACGTCCCTCCATCATCACAACAACCTTCTTAAGCATATTGTTTGCCATTACTGCATCTGTAATAACTGGCCATAAAAGATGAGGAACATCGTGATATGGGGTGAATTCAACTTTCTTTGGATCGACCAGCACTAATTTTACATCTCTTGGGTTAGTACGATATAAAAGAGATGTAATTATGGCGTTGATACATACTGATTTACCACTACCAGTAGCACCAGCAATTAAAAGATGGGGCATTCTATCTATCTCACAGGTAACAAGTTTGCCCATTAGATCTTTACCTAGGAAGAATAACAATTGTTTATCCTTTTTATTAGGCGGCAACATCTTTACAAGTTCCTGCATCTTAACAGGAATTGGTTCTACATTTGGAATTTCTATTCCAACAGCATTTCTACCAGGAATTGGTGCTTCAATTCTAATATCTCTGGCAGCTAATTCCATCTTGATATTATCTTGGATATTGAGTATTTTTGATACCTTGACACTGCTGTCAGGCTTGATCTCAAATTTAGTAACACTAGGCCCAATATGCGTATTTATCAGCGTAGCTTCAATGCCAAAATTATTTAATATTTCAATAATCTTCTTACCTTTGACATCTGCGCTAGTCTTATTGATATTTCCTGATTTAGATGATGATACGTTTTCAAAGACATTCATTCCTGGAAGTTTATAAGAAATGAAATGATCTTCTTTTAAGATGTGTGGTACATCATTGTTTTCAGCTACTTTCACAGTATCTTCAGGTTTTTCAATAAGATCAATCTTCGGATTTTCTTCCTTTGTGGTTGAACTGTCCTTTATATCGATGAATAAAGAATCTTTCCTGCGTTTAATAACGTTATCAGTTTCTTCTTTGTTAATATCTGATGAGTTATAGTCTATAAATTTAAAGTCATTACGTTTTAAACGCTCGTTCTCTTCAATGGCCATCTTTTCAAGACGTTCACGTTTTTCATTTTCTTTAGCCAGTTTCTTAACCTGTCTTCTATTCTTTAAATCAGCATTTTTTGAAGATACTGAATTTAAGATATTCATATACGTATCAAAAGGAATAATTAACAGTAAAGCAATTAAGAAGATTGCAATTACTACAATTAAAGTGCCTGTCTTATCAAACAGTGAGGATGTGAGCGAATAGAAAAAGGCTCCCAGTATCCCACCACCATAGTTAATAGTATTATCGCTAAACAACATTGGATTTAACGATAAATAACTCTTAATAATTCCAAAACCACTAATTCCGGCTTCTACTTCATTCATGGCACTCCATAAGATAACTGCAATATTCAACAGTGATACACCCGCAATCATCTTAATTTCCAGTTTATATTTCTTCTGTAAAAATACGAAATAAAAACAGAGTATCAAAATTGAAATAACAGGAACATAATACAGTTCACCACATAGATATTTAAGAATGTTATTTAGGAAAATACCTACCGCACCCAGTTTTAATACTGCAACCAGCATAATCACAAAAACTATAATGCCAATGATAATCTTTGTGATAACTTCTTCATTAGATACCTTTTTTTGTTTCTTTGATGCCATTTATTATTCCTCGATATTTATTTCGACTATGGCAGGTAGAATCATTGGCCTTTTACCAGTCTCTTTTAAAATATATTTAGATATTTTCTCTTTAGCTTCCATTCTGGTAGCCATATTTTCATATCGATTTTCCCTAACGGCATCGTTAATAGTTTCAATTAAAATATTACCGATTTCATTTACTATATGATCAGCATCCTTAAGATAAATCACACCTCTTGATTGAACATCTGGTCCACCGATGATCTCCTTATTGTGGAAGTTTAAGAATACTCCAACAACTATGGCACCATCTGTAGAAAGTGTTTCACGGTCTCTTAATACCATACCTTGAACATCAAGCTTATCATTACCATCTATCAATGTATCGTTAAGGTTTATCGAATCTCTGGTTGAAATAAGACGACCATCTTCAAATGTCGCAAACTGTCCATTATCCAGAATGATAATTCTATCAGGTTTATACCCCATTCCTGTTGCAATATCTGCATTCGCAATCAGTGATGCATATTCACCCTTAACTGGAAGATAATACTTTGGTTTAAGCATATAAAGCATCATTTTTAAATCTTCAATCGATGCATGCATCGATAATACTTCTTTAGCTTTAACTTTAATAACCTTTACACCTTCCTTGTACAGATCATTTTCCATATTGCTGGCTTCTTTTTCGGTACCAGGAACTACTGGAGATGAAATTATAACAGTATCCGAGCTGCGCAACTCAATAGTCGGATCTTCATGAATCGCAATTTTGTTCATCAGTTTAAACACTTCGTTACCACTACCAGATACAACACAAACAACATCTTCCATATCGTTGGTAAAATCCTTGTTTCTGATAATTAAGTCATGTGGTACATGATAATAACCCAGCTCTTCAACGTATGATAAAAGTTTTTCATGGTCTTCGTCATAAAACATTACATGACGTTTATATTTCTTGGCCAATTCTAAAACTTCAATAATTCTGAATAGATTCTGTTTATATAAAGTAACGATTATACGATTCTCACATATCTCAAAGTACTGTTCCATAAAACCGCTGATTCTATGTCTTGGTGATGTATAACCCTCACGATTAGCTCCAACCGATTCAGTCATTAAACATAAAACATGATTATTACCCATTTCTGAGAATGTATTAATGTCCATCGCAAAAGCTTCATTCATAAAGTCATAATCAACTATATATTCACTTGTATAAATGATCTGACCGTATTTTGTTTCAAAAGAAAGACCAAAACCATCAGCTATTGATTGCATAACCGGGAATGTTCTGATTTTATGCTTTCCAATTTTTAAAACATCATTTCTTTTAATCAGATTAACTTTTTTCTTAATCTTAGCTTTCTTAAATTCCTTATCAAGTATTTTTGAAGTGAGTGGTGTTGCATATACAGGTAAATCAACTTCTTTGATTAGATGTGGCAATGCAGCCATTACATCATCATGACCATGAGTAATAAATATACCTTTAACACGGTTTTTATTTTCAACAACATATGAAAAATCAGGAATAATGTATTCTATTCCCAACTGTTCAGATTCAGATGGATACTTCAATCCGGCGTCAACAATAAATATATCTTCATCTATTTCAATGAGATACATATTTTTGCCATCTTCATCAAGTCCACCTAATGCCATTAAACGAACTTTCTGCATGAATTATTTTTTCCTCCGTTAACGTAATAATTATAAACAAATATAGGTTATTCTTCAATCATTTCACCATCTAGTGAAAATGATTTAACAGCGGTAATTCTAACATTTACAATATCGCCAGCTTTAGCGTTACCAGTGAAATTAACAAGCTTGTTATCTCTTGTATAACCGCTTAAAATTCTATCATTCTTTTTAGACACACCATCAATCAATACCTCAACAGTCTGATTAAGATACTTCTGATTATTTAAATTAGCATAGTGTGCTACTTTTTCGTTTAGTATTGCCAATCTTTCTTCCTTGATATGCATTTCAACATTATCTTCCATCATCGCTGCAGGAGTACCTTCACGTGGAGAATATATAAATGTAAATGCATTATCATACTGGCAGTAATCTAACATTTTAAGCGTATCTTCAAAAGCTTCGTCAGATTCATTTGGGAAACCTACAATTATATCAGTAGTAAAAGCACATCCAGGAATAGCCTTTTTAAGTTTATCAAAGAGAATACGGTATTCATTTGAATTATAACGACGATTCATTCTCCTTAATATTTCATCATTGCCTGACTGTAAAGGCAAATGAATATATGGCATTATATTAGAATATTTTGCACATACATCAATGGTCTCATCATCAAAATTCCAAGGATGTGAAGTCATAAAACGCACACGTTCAATACCTGTTATAGCTACCTCTTCAAGTAACTTGGCAAATCCATTCTGTAAATCGAGATCTCGACCATATGCGTTGACATTCTGCCCAAGTAAACAAACTTCCTTGTATCCATGTTCTTTTAAGTCTTTAACTTCAGCAATTATATCCTGAATCAGTCGTGAACGTTCTTTTCCTCTTGTATAAGGAACAATACAGTAAGTACAGAATTTATCACAGCCATAACTGATATTGACCCAGGCTTTATGATGCATAAATCTCGAACTAGGTAAAGCTTCAATGATTTCGCCTTCTTTAGAAAATACCTCAACAGTCTTTTCTTTGGCAACAGTAGCATTGAAAAGTAATTTTGGCAAATTATAAATATTATGAGTACCAAATATCAAATCAACCTGTGGGTACTTTTTAAGAATTTCATTGACAATCCCTTCCTCTTGAGCCATGCAGCCACTCATCGCAATGATTAAATCAGGATTACTTCTCTTCAGTTTTTTCAGATTTCCTATTTCACCAAGAACTTTATCTTCAGCATTCTTTCGAATCGCACATGTATTTAAAAGGATTAAATCTGCCTCATTTTCATTATCGCAGGCAGCATATCCAAGTTCTTCAAGAATTCCGGCAATCGTTTCAGAATCGCGCTGATTAGCCTGACATCCATAAGTACGTAAAAAGTAGTTACGTCCATTACCCAGTCCTCGACACTCAGCTGGGATATTAAACAGTTCTCTTTCTATGTTTATTTTTTCTTTACTACGTTTTCTTGCATCACCAATCGATGGTAAATCATAATGTGTATTATTTTTCATAGTTTATATTCATGCCAGAAAAAAACCAAGATGAACTTGGTTTTTATTGAGAAATTGCAGATACTGGGCAAGTTCCTACACAAGCACCACAATCGATGCAAACATCTTCAGCACATTCAGCATGGCCATCAGCGCCTAATGTAATTGCACCAGTTGGACATACACCTGTGCAAGCACCACAACCGATGCAAACATCTTTGTCAACTGTAACTGGCATTTAAAAATCCTCCTTGACTATATAGATTATATCAAAATAACCTCTTTAAAACAATAGCATCAAAGCGAACTCTTGATATCCCTATCATTATCAAGAACTGTATTTCCACCAAACAATATAACTATATTAACTGCAAGTAATACTGTCATCAGTATTGAAAAATCATCAAAAATAACCATTAAAGCCGTAGTACTCTCTGTTAACACAAAGACTATAATAGATAGAAAACCCGTTACCATAGCCATTACTCTAAACATCTTATACCTGTAATAATTATGGTTATCAGAATCCTGTCTTCTGAATAACATAACAAATCCAATGATACATGATGCTAAAGCGGTTATGAGATTATATAGTGACCAAGTATTGTCAATTCTTGAAAGTGGTGTATTTTCATCATTGATCACAGTTGTATTACTGCCTGACTCATAGACTATACTTTCACCAGCAATACCCGTTTTAGCAACTGGGCTAAATTCCTTGGCACCTATATTAAAAGGTATAATTAGCATCATCAATAATATGCATAATAATTGGATACAGATTTTTTGATTATCAATAATTCTCATAACAAAACCTCAAAGATATAACTTCACATAAAATATAACATAATAAAAAATCCATATTCAAATGAAAATGGATTTTATAAATAATATAACTGATATAACCTTAATAAGGCCTTATCTGCACTCTTTCAATATTTATAGCTCTTTTTGTGTTTTTATCTATCTCAATAATAGCTCCGCATAACATAGCATCACCATCAGCTACAGTAAAACGTGTTTCCTTATGCTTGATAATATTATCTATCATTTCATCTATATCGCGCCCAATAACACTGTCATAGACTCCACACATACCAGCATCAGATAAATATGCCATTCCCGACATAATTCTTTCATCAGCTGTCTGTACATGAGTATGTGTTCCTATTACTGCAGTTAGAGAATTCTTAAAATAATGTGCAAAAAGGATTTTTTCAGCAGTCGCTTCTGCATGAAAATCTACAAAGTAAAGGTCAGCGTCGGTTTCAGAAAGAATTTCGCTCATAGTACTGAATGCATCGTTACTGTTTTCATGCATCATAGCGCTCCCTAAAATATTGGCAACACACAATCTTAAACCCTTAACGTTATATAACTGATAACCATCAGTTTTATGTGTAAGATTATTTCTTGGTGCAATAAGATCATCAAGTTCATCAAATGTATTTAAGATTTCACTCTTTGAAAATGCATGATTTCCAAGTGTGATGGCATCTACACCGCATTCCTTTAACTGACGATAAATCTTAGTTGTAATGCCTTTTCCATGTGCTGAGTTTTCAGCATTAACGATAGTAAAATCAATCTGATGGTCTTTCTGGAGTTGTTTTATATATTTAAAGACGATATCTCGGCCTTTGCGGCCTACTATATCGCCTAAAAACAGAATCTTCATTATTTTGCTATTTCATTAGCACGCATTTCACGAATAACAGTAACCTTAATCTGACCAGGATATGTCAATTCGTTTTCAATACGTTCTTTTATATCATGAGCAATCAGATGACATTTAGCATCATCAACTTTGTCAGGGACAACCATGATGCGTATTTCACGTCCTGCCTGAATTGCAAATGATTTTTCAACTCCATCAAAATCCATCGCAATCTTTTCAAGCTGCTCAAGACGATTAATATAATTTTCAATTCCTTCATGTCTTGCACCAGGTCTTGCAGCACTTAAAGTATCAGCAGCTGCAACCAGATTAGCTATCAGACTCTTAGGTTCTTTATCACCATGATGTGATTCAATCGCATTAACGACTATATCATTTTCACCATATTTCTTAGCGAGTTTAGCACCAAGTTCAACATGAGTTCCATCCATTTCAAAATCAACAGCCTTGCCAATATCATGTAGCAAACCAGCGCGCTTAGCCATAGACTGATTTAATCCAAGTTCAGCAGCCATCATACCTGAAAGGAAAGCAACCTCCATTGAGTGTTCTAATCCGTTTTGACCATATGAATAACGATATTTCATGCGTCCAATCAGTTTGATTAATTCCTTATCAATCTTACCAATCTGCAGTTTGAAACATGCATCTTCACCAGCTTTATACATGACATCATTAATCTCTTTGGTAACCTTATTAACAACATCTTCAATTCTGCCGGGTTGGATTCGACCGTCTTTAATTAAAGCTTCTAATGAAAGACGAGCGATTTCTCGACGTATTGGATTAAAACATGAAACAGTAATAGTTTCAGGTGTATCATCAATAATTAAATCTACCCCTGTCGCCTGTTCAATTGCACGTATATTACGTCCTTCTCTACCAATGATACGTCCCTTCATCTCTTCAGAAGGTAATCCGACAACAGATACACATCTTTCAATAGTTTCTTCCTGAGAATATCTCTGAATAGCAGTTGCAATTATCTCTCTTGAAGTTTCCTGAGCTTTAAGGCGTGCAGCTTCTTCGCTGTCTCTGATATATGCTGCAACTTCGTTTTGAATCTTTTTTTCTACTACTTCCATAAGTTCAGCCTTAGCTTCAGCTTCACTCATGTTGGAAACACGTTCCAAAAGGGCAATCTGTCCGTTAATTCTAGATTGCAAATCTTCTTCCATTTTTTCTAGGTTCAAAGCTTTTTCTTCAGCTTTTTTCAATTTCTCATCGAGTTTCTTTTCTTTGTGATTTAACGTTTCGTCACGATAATTCAAAGAATCTTCACGTCTTAATAATTTATTCTCAAAATCATTAAGTTCAGTGCGTCTTTCTTTAATTTCTTTTTCAGCTTGTAATTTTAAATCATAAACCTGTGTTTTACCGTCAAGCACCGCTTGCTTTATAGTATTTTTTGCTTTAGCATCAGCTTCATCAAGAATGAGTTGAGCTCTTTGCTTATCCCTATTTAAGCCAAGACGACTCATTACGATCATTACTATAATACCAACAAGTAAACCGATAAAAAGACCCATTACAATAGAAGGAGTTGATAAATCAAACATTTATATATCCTCCTCTTTTTATAATATTTATCTGAAAGTATTCTTTCCACATAATGATACAATATTTGCCTTTTGTTCACAAGTGGTAAAAAACAAAAGCGCCGTAGCGCTTATTGTTCATTACTTGAATTAAAAAGTTTTTCTTTAATAGCTGCAGTAATTTCTTTATCAATCTCAGGATTGTTTTTTAGATAATTTCTAACTGCTTCTTTACCCTGACCAATTTTTTCTCCCTTATAAGAGAACCAGGCTCCTGATTTTTCAATAATATCGAGATCAACACCAAGTTGAATTACCTCTGAGAGATGAGAAATACCTTCTCCATAATAAATCTCAACTGTAGCTGTCTTAAATGGTGCAGCTACCTTATTCTTAGCAACTTTGATATTTACTTTATTACCTATGATTTCGGTTCCAGTCTTAATCGCTTCTGACTTTCTGACTTCCACTCTAATAGAAGAATAGAACTTAAGAGCTCTTCCACCTGTTGTAGTTTCAGGATTGCCAAACATTACTCCAACTTTTTCTCTTAACTGATTTATAAAAATGGCACAGCAATTATGAGTAGACATAGCTCCAGCAAGTTTTCTCATAGCCTTAGACATCAGTCTAGCGTGTAAACCAACATTCTGATCGCCCATTTCACCATCCAGTTCAGCCTGAGGAACTAATGCCGCAACTGAGTCAATAACTATCAAGTCAATAGCTCCTGACTTAACAAGTACTTCAGTAATTTCTAATGCCTGTTCACCAGAATCCGGCTGGGATAAAATCAGATCATCAATCGATACACCCAGGGCTTTTGCATATTTTGGATCTATCGCATGTTCAGCATCAATGAAAGCTGCACGTCCACCACTTTTCTGGCACTCAGCAATTGCCTGTAGAGCCAATGTAGTTTTACCACTTGATTCTGGTCCATAGATTTCAATAATACGCCCCTTAGGAAAACCTCCGACACCAAGACAGTAATCAATAGATATTGATCCACTTGATATGACATCTACATCAACATTTGTTCTGTCACCAAGTTTCATTATTGAACCTTTACCATATTGTTTTTCAATCTGTTTTAAAGCTTCGTTTAATAGCTCTTCACGATTATCTTTATTTGCTACTTCTTTAGCCATAACACTTATATCCTCCTATAATTTATAACCCTAAAATCGGTGATTTCGCATTATTTTGATTCAAAAATATAATCTTTTAGCTGAATAAAATATGAATATCCACCCATTACTGAAGTCAGTGTTGCAAACCACAAAACAATAGAAGCCATAGGTATGCCATAGAGTTCAAAAGGCAGATTATTCAATAATACAAGGATTATTGTAATCATCTGTGAGACAGTTTTAAGTTTTCCAAGATAACCAGCAGCCACAACAACACCATTTTTTGACGCAATCATACGGCAACCATCGACTATGATATCTCTCCCTAACATAATAACTACTGGTAATACAGGGATCAGATGTTTTGATACCATGATAATAAGCGTTGTATTTACCAAAAGTTTATCAGCAATTGGATCAGCAAATTTACCAAAGGTAGTAATCATGTTGTACTTTCTGGCTATCATGCCATCAAGCATATCTGTAATACTCGCAAGTGCAAAAATCACCAGAACGACTATATTTAACGACGATAAAGACACTGGACCAAAATTAAATTCATAAAACATAAAATTAAACTGTTCATATGGAAATAACCATACAAAAATCATTATTGGGACAAGAATAATTCTAAAGACAGTTAGTTTATTAGGTAAATTCATAACACACCTCGCACTTATTAGATTATATCATAAACTATGTATAACGAAAACTTAATGCATAATTAAAAAACATTAGGTAATCCTAATGTCTAATATATAAATATATTTAATAAGCCATGTTCTGTACCATAAAGGTGACAATCATTTATCTACATATTGCTATGTCCTCATCTTATTTCATTTCACTCGATGAAGTTCCCCTACCAAATTTGGGTTTCTCGCTTATGGGGTTTATCACGTTCCACTCTTTTCATTTCTGAAAAGCTCGTCTCTTTGACACTTTTATAGAATAGAATCATAGTACAAACCTTAGATTCATCTTCAGCCGTCAGTATAATACTGCCTAACCTTATTTATTAAATTAGCATAAACACTACAGTCATCTCAGACTGTGCGAGCATGGACTTTCCTCTGGCATGACCAGCGATTGTCTAAAATATATTTATTTTTTATAAACTTCTTCTTCTAATCTCGCTACTCGTTTTAGAAGATCAACAGAACTGTATGAAGTTGTATTTGATAAATCAATCACACGTTGTTTACCTTCAAGCTCAAGATTATGTTTTTTCAGCTCAGCAACTTCTTCATGAAGTTTTTGTATTTCAGATTTCAATTCATCAAGATTCTCTTCGTAGATTTGATAATCTTCGAGAATTATATCTAAAAAGGCATCAACTTCAGAAGCAGAGTATCCTTTAAAATCAACATTAAACTGTTTATCAAGAATTTCTTCAACCGTTAAATTAACCTTTTCCATAGTTTTAAATCTCCCTATATATCGTTACTATTATCGCAAAAAGAGCCTTAAAATACAAGTATACTAGAATTTATATTAAAGAAATAATATAATTAGTTAGGAACATTATATGAAATATCCAAATTCAAATAAAACTTATCAACACACAGCGACTAAAAATACTTCAAGGCGTGGTATGTCATTGGAAAATGATATCAATCAGTCATGTTTGTATTATCTGGATGAAGGTTTATGTAACATTCACAAAAAACCTACTCCTGTAACGATAGTTAATGTTGATTATCCAAGCAGAAATAAGGCTAAGATAACAGAAGCATATTTCAAAGTTCCAAGTACAACAGATTATAACGGTATATATAAGGGCAAATATATTGATTTTGAAGCTAAAGAATGTCAGAGTCAGACAGCATTCCCCTTCAATTCAATTCATCCTCACCAGATTAAACATCTATCAGATGTCTTAAGGCATGGTGCTATCGCATTTATTATTATTAGAATGGTTTATTATGAAACTGACTACCTGATCAGGGCTGAAGACTTTTTGGATTTCTATAATTCCGCCAGTCGAAGATCACTCCCTTATGAGTGGATAAAGAATAATGGACATATTATAGAATACAAATACCTGATACCTTGTGATTTTCTAAAAACCATTGATGAGATTTATTTTAGGAGTAGTATAAAATGACAAACATAAAAGAGAAAAAGCCAAAAAAGAAAATCAGTAAAACCAATCTTTTTGCTGGTATTATTGTTGCGATTTTGACAATTGGTATCATCTGTTTATGCATGGGCCTTGTAGTCTTAACAGGTATGTTAAAAGATCGTCCACAGCTCAATACCGAAGACTTTGTAAGTGAACAATCTTCTCAAATATTTGATAAAGATGGTGAACTTATTGCAGAAGTTGGCAGTGTAAAGCGTGAAAACATCTCTTATGACGATTTACCAAATCATCTGGTTGACGCCTTTGTTGCAGTAGAAGACTCTCGTTTCTTCACTCATCCTGGATTTGATATTTCGCGTTTCACAAAAGCTATGCTTGAAAACATCAAATCTTTAAGTTTCTCACAGGGTGGTAGTACTTTTACCATGCAGCTTGTTAAATACACCTATTTCATGGATGATGAAGCAGGAGTTGGTGCTGCCAAAAGTATCGAAAGAAAGGTTCAGGAAATATCTCTGGCTTTAGACCTTGAAAAACAGATTAATAAGAAGACCATCTTTGAACTCTATTTAAACAAGATAAACTTCGGAGGTACTGGTAATATTCGTGGTATCCAGAAAGCGTCACAATATTACTTTGGTAAAGATGTCAGTGAACTGAATCTATCTGAAAGTGCGATGCTGGCAGGTGTTATTAATGCGCCAAATGCCTATAACCCTCATAACAACCTTGATTTAGCTACATCAAGAAGAAATCAGGTTCTATATCTCATGAATTATCATGGATATATTACCGATGAAGAGTATGAACTTGCAAAATCTATCAAAGTTGAAGATTTACTCACTACATCAACTAAACGTGGAAATGCAGGAAGTGGCACACCATACCAGGCTTATATCGATGAAGTTATTGCTGAGACAATTCAGTTAACCGGTCTTGATCCTACTGTAACACCAATGAAGATTTATACATGCATGGATCCAGAAGTACAATCAGTTATGGACGACATCCAGGCTGGTGATGTTGAAGGATATTTTGAATATCCTGACGAACTGTTTGAAGTGGCTTCAATTTCCATCAATAATCACACTGGTGAAATTAATGGTATTCTTGGTGGTAGAAACTATTCGTACGGTGGTGCACTGTTGCTTAATCATGCGACAGACCAGTATAATCAGCCAGGTTCAACAATTAAACCTATGCTCGATTATGCGTTAGCTTTTGAGAATCTTGGATGGTCAACAAGTCATACTGTAGTTGATAGACCAATCATGTGGGCTGGAACTGATGTCATTGTAACTAATGCCAATGGTAAATATTCAGGAGAAATTACTCTTAAAGATGCAGTCGGTAATTCACTTAACACTCCAGCAGTATTAACTCTGCAGGAAGTAATTGATAAGAAATCAAGCGCATATGTCGTTGAATATATGAATAATCTTGGTTTCTCACAGGTAACAACTGAAGATTTTAATGTGCAGTATGGTATAGGTGGTTCGACATTCCAGGTAAGTGTATTGCAGCTCGCTTCTGCTCAGACTACATTACTCAATGGCGGGGTACACGTAACACCACATACAATTAGAAGAATCGAGTTCATGAATGGTAAGGAACCTATCACACCTACTTATGATAGTGTTCAGGCTCTATCTGAAGAAGCAGCGTTCCTGACTACTGAACTGCTATATAATAACGTATACGGTCCTTATGCAAATCTTATGCAGATTTTAAAGGATAATTATCCAGTTTACGCTAAAACTGGAACCACTGACTGGGGAAATGCTGGTAAACCTTATGGCATTCCTCAGGGTGCTGCTAAAGATGGATGGATGATAGCTTCAACAAGCGATTATACAATATGTACATGGATCGGTTATGAAAGAGCCATAAAAGATCAGAACACCTATCTTTCTAACAGTAAATATCTAGCTAATATTCAGGGTAAGGTATGTAATATGCTGCTTGATAAAACTGTAGAATTATATGGAACACCTTCTAAAATCACTAAACCAAATACTGTAACTTCTATTTCTCATATTCTTGGAACATACCCATATGTATCCCCTATTGAAGGAATGGATGAAAAATATATATCTACTGGATATATTAAATCAGCTGATGCAAAATTAGTCAGTCCAGAAAATATAACAATCGAACAGTTGTCAGGTGAATTTAAAGCATCATTTAATGGTGTTACTGGCGAATTAACTCTTAATTGGCCAACATATCCAGATGAATCTAAACTACAGGTAGCTTCTGAGGAAATGGATATTTCTCTCAAGAGATCTGATGGATCAGTTATTAAGGAAGCAACAGGCACAAGACTATTTGATTATTCATGGGTCTATGGTCCAATTAGATATAAAGCAGATATCAAACGCAATGGAAATGTCGTTGAAACTGTAACATCTGAAAATAAAGATATGGTACACAAGATAGAATACACATTTGGAGATCAGTTTGAAATCTGTGGATATTATGCATATCAGGATCGTGATGTGAAATCTAATTCTGCTTGCAAGACATTTACAATTGCAGATGAAGAATTATCGGTAACTGTTCCTGATTCTAAGAAACCATTGGCATCAATTCAGGAATGGGCAAAAGCTATTGGTATTGAACTTGTATACGAAACAATACCTACTACCGATACATCACTAGTCAACACCAGTGTAATTCTAAACGAAAAGAACGAAAACATTACAGGTAAGACGATGAAGATGAAACAGAGCGAAATCGCTAAAGCCAGCTGGACGTGTCAGACATATACTCTAGAAGATGCTAAAATTGAAATCAGTGGTGTTCCAGATAGCCCTATCAGCAAAGGTATTGAGGTTACACTTAATGCAAACACTAATCTTCCAAATTCAAGTGACAGTAACTACTCATGGACTGTTATGGCTGAAGGAATAAGGTTAAAAGACGGTACTGGTTCAAAGATTGTATTTACTACTGAAGGTTCTGGAAAGTATGAAATAACTGTTACATATGACAATAGTGGTAAAAAAGTATCAGCAACTGTTTCGATAACAGTATCAGAATAATAAAAAACAGATTCCAAATTTTAGTGGAATCTGTTTTTTATTGTAAAAAAAGATTACCGATAGACGGTAACCCTTTTAGTCCTTGTCGCTGATAAAACCACAGATATCAATATTGATATCTTCGCATTTAATGTTAGTCATCTCAAGAACTGTACGATACACATTTTCCTGAATTGTTTCACATGTTTTTGCGATATCAAGATTCTGCAGCAGTTTAACATTCAGATTAACAGAAAGTTTATCTTCCTTGACTTTTAAATCAACCAAATCAAGAGGCTTTTTTGGTAATACAATACCTTTAACTTTTGATACTGCAAAATATACAATATCTCTAATAGAATCAAGGCTCATCATTGCTAGTCCATTATCGCTATCACCTTGTAATTTAATATATTCAATTGCCATACTGGTCTCCTTTTTTATAATTATAGCACTAAAATGTATAAATATTAATTACCGACTTAATATCTAAGGCCTTTTGGATATTTATTCTTTAAGTCACCTTTGGTAGCCTTTGTATATGCAAAGGCATAGCCATGATAAGTCAATAAATAATAGCCATTGGCATCTTCATGATACAAATTCAAACCACTACGATACTTCAGATATTCTTCATCATTAAGTTCAATGACTTTCTTAAAACAGTTTCTCAATGCATTAGATCGGAAAAGATTATGAGATGGATAGAAAATATTCTTCTTGATTTCTCCAATATAGATACCATAACGAAGAACGTTTTTTCCTAAGTCCCATAATGGTTTTAATGACATATAATAATACCCGTTCTGTTCATATATATAATATTCATCAAGACATAGATTCTCTTTAATAAATTCTTCAATAATCTTATTTCTGACAGGTTTTTTGTATGTCATTTTTTTTGAGAAACCTGCAGAATTCTTTCTCATTAAACTTACAAACTGACCTTCAGTTCCATCAAGAACAGTAAAACGAACCATATTAGGATCGTTTATACCCCTTCTTATAAAACGATTATCTATTGTCATTAATTCCATATCCTCATGCCTTTTCAGAAAGTCATGAACGATATCTTCGTTTTCCTCTTTGGCATAAGTACAGGTACTATATACAAGATAACCGCCCTCTTTTAAAATATCATAGGCATTTTCAATCAGCTGTTTCTGTCTTAATGAACACAACTCGATATTATCCATTGAGTAATTATCAATTATTTCATGATTCTTTCTAATCATTCCTTCGCCACTGCATGGTGCATCAAGCAATACATAATCAGCAACCCCCATTAAAGAAACTGCCAGATCATCTCCGTTTTTATTCGTCACTATCACGTTGCTGATGCCCATTCTTTCAAGGTTTGATGTCAGAATCATAGCCCTTTTATATTCGTATTCATTAGATATCAGAATACCACTATCCTTTGATATACAAGCCAGATTGATACTTTTGCCACCAGGTGCACTGCACATATCGACGATACATGAATTCTCCTTTGGATTAAGGATTAATGATGGAATTGAAGCGCTCATTTCCTGTGGATATATCAATCCTAAATCGTTGGCTATTGTCTTCCCAATCTGTACATCTTCATAATAATATGAATCAGGATTATATCTACCTTCCTTATACTTAAAACCAATCTCATGAAGAATATTCTCTTTTGAATCTTTTAATGAGTTGATATAAAAAGATGAAATAGGTTTATCTTCTAGCGCTTTTAGAAATTCATCATATTCATCTTTATATATATCCTGCATTCGATTATAGAATAAAGTCTTGTCTTTCATCTAAATCACCTGCTTTTTTTACATCAGCTGATAACTGTTTTTTTAATTCTTCAAGTGAAGCAAATTTCTTAGTATCTCTAATTTTAGTTGTGAAGTATACCAGAATTTCACAATCATATATATCATCATTAAAATCCAGTATATGGACTTCGATTGTCTTTGGATTATCAGAGGCAATTGTTTCGTTATATCCAATGTTAATCATTGATTTATAGTAAACATCATTAACCTTTGTATAGCCAATATAAACACCTTCTTTAAGAATTAATGTTTCATCATTAATAGAGAGATTCGCTGTCGGAAATCCTAAAATATGTCCATATCTTTTACCATGAACTACCTGTCCTCTTAAATGATAATCATAACCGAGCATATTGTTTACAAGTTCAATATTACCATCAATAATGGCATTTCTGATTCTTGTAGATGAAATCTTTTCGCCATGATAATTTACAGAATCAATCACATAAACATCGAATTTATCCTTAGCAGCAGCCATTAACGTTTCATAATTTCCACTACCTTTATCTGCATAATGAAAATCAAAACCGCAGACAAGACACTTAAGATTTAAATTCATTAAAACTTTATTGAAAAAATCATCTTTCGATGTATGACATAACTCAATTGAAAAATGACCAATAACACATACATCTATACCCATTGATTCGATTATCTTTAGACGGGTATCAAAATCCTGTATATGCTTGTTTTTGGTATTTGTTATGACATCCTTGGGATCTGGAAAGAAGGTAATAAGACATGTTCTGGAACCGTTTTTCTTCGCTTCTTCCTTAACCTTGTTTACTAAAGCCTGATGCCCTCTATGAAGACCATCAAAATAACCTATACACGCCGATAGACTTCCATTGATTTCTATTGGATCATTTATATCAAAATACACTATTTCCATTAAAATAAACCTCTAATACTCCTATAGATATTACCCTTTTCTCTTCCATAAATAGCTAATACTTCTTTATCTTTAACTATCATCACTTCATCACTTGATGTATCTAATTTAATTCTCTTACCATTTCTAATATCAATATCACAAGGATAATCAATAACTTCATAATTATCTTTTAATACATCATAAATATCATGTAAATGATAATTACCCTGAATAATATCTTCAAGATTATCACACATATCAAGATGAATCGAACCAACACTAGTCCTTTCGAGTTCCATAAGTGTACCAATAAGTCCCATCGACTCAAGTATGTCCTTCATAAGTGTTCTTATGTATGTACCACTGGATACATTTGCCTTAAATTTAAATCCATCTTCAAAATATTCAAGAAGTTCAAGATTGAATATCTCTACTTCTCGCTTTGGAATCTCTATAGCTTTTCCTTCACGTTTATAATCAATCAGTTTCTTCCCCTTTACCTTGATTGCTGATGTCATTGGTGGTATTTGAGTATATCTGCCAATAAACTTTTTAAAAGCCTCAAGATATTCATCTTTCGATGGATTTCTATATTCTTCTTTTTTTATTGTTTCACCATCAACATCAAGTGTATCGGTCATAAATCCCAGCTTTACAGTTGCGATATATTCCTTAGTATCCTTAACAATAAACTGATTTATTTTACAGGCTTTATCAATCAGCACAATCATAACACCTGTCGCATTTGGGTCCAGAGTTCCTGTATGACCAATACTTTTAGTGTTAAATACCCGGCGCATTCTAAAGCATAAGTCAAACGAAGTTATACCCTTTGGTTTATTTACAAACAAAACTTTATTCATAGCATTCAATATTATATCAAATTTAATCTGTAATATTGATAATGTTTGGTATAAAATATGATTATGCCTATAAAAAAGATTTTAGCAGCTATGCGTAAAGCAGATCAGGATTATGGTCTAATTGAAGATGGTGACGTTATTGGAGTTGGATTAAGTGGCGGCAAAGACTCTAATCTTTTACTTTATTCACTATATCTTTATCAGTTCTTATCTGCCAATACTTTTAATAAACACTTCAGAATTATCGGTATTCATATTAATTTAAATTTTGGTGAAGAAGATTTTAAACCAATACGTGAATGGTTTGCCAAATATCCGATAGAAATTCATGAAGAAAAAAGTCAGATAGCCGATATCCTGAAGTTAAATCTCAAAAATAATGAAATACAGTGCAGTCTTTGCTCAAAGCTCAAAAAAGGCGCTGTAATCAAAACAGCTAAAGAACTTGGCTGTAATAAAGTAGCCTTTGGTCATCATGCTGATGATGCGATTGAAACACTCTTAATGAACATGATATACGGAGGTAAGATTGCGACCTTTGATCCCAAGATGCATCTTAGCACTCAGGATATAATGTTTATTAGACCTTTTATATATTCCTTCGAAAACGATATCAAGAAAACAGCTATTGAACTTGAAATACCTAAGATAAAAAGCGGGTGTCCTAACGATGGATATACAATGCGTCAAGAAGCAAAGGATATGCTGCACGCACTTTATCATAAGTATCCACATGCCAAAGAAAACTTTTTGTTGGCTCTTCACAATCAAAAACAGGTCAATCTCTGGCAACATGAAAACGATGATTAATTTTTCAGAATTATTTGAAAATATTATCATTTTGTTGACAATATAAATAAATAAGTCTAATATAAAACATGTAAAATAAATTTATAGAGGTAGCGATGCAGATTAGTAGTATAGTTAGCCGGTGGGTGATGATCTATACGAAAGGCAATCATCGCCGAATATCATTTGTGGACGCACGGATGATATGGGGTTAATGGAAATACCATTAACACTCCTACTTAATTGTAGTGGCGCTATAACAATGAGACTTGTCTGATAGAATCATATGTTGTAGCATATGATTTATTTTATTTCAGGAGGTCTTTATGAAGAAATTATTATTTATCCTATGCCTATTACTGGCAATGACTGGCTGTAACTCAAACAACAACACCGAAACAGTAGATGACACATTTACTGTAGGTATGGAATGTGCTTATGCACCATTTAACTATCAGATTTCAAGTCCTAGTGATACAAGCGTTGAAATCGACGGTGGATACTGCGATGGTTATGATGTAATGATTGCTCAAAGAATTGCAGATTCATTAGGTAAGAAACTTGTTGTTAAGAAGATGGCTTGGGGTGGATTACCTGTAGCTTTACAGAACGGTGAAATAGATGCAATTATTGCTGGTATGACTGCAAACGCTGAAAGAGAAGAAGGTATTGATTTCACTGATCCTTATTATGATTCTCATGGCATGATTATGATTGTCAGAGCTGGAAGCGAAGAAGCTGGATTTACTTCAATTCAGGATTTCAGTGGTAAAAATGTAATCGGTCAGCTTAACACAAACTATGATGATGTTATCGATCAGATTGAAGGTGTAAATCACGTAACACCTAAGGCAACATATCCTGAAATGGTTGTAGCATTACAGGCTGGTGATGTTGATGGTATTACTGCTGAAATGGCTGTAGCTATTGGCGTAGTTGAAGCTAATAAAGATTTGGCTGTAGTAGAATTTGCTGAAGGTCAGGGATTTGATTGTGATACAACTGTTTCTATCGGCTTAGCTGAAGGAACAAGAGGTTCAGATTTCTTTAATGCTGTTGCAAATGCTCTTTCATCTATCGATGAAGATACAAGAATGCAGTTAATGGCAACAGCAGTTGAAAACCAGCCTACAGAGGAATAATCATGAGTATCGATTTAGCCAAGGCTCTATCTATATTCATCAATAACTTCGATATGTTCATGCATGGAGTAATGTTAACATTACTCTTTGCGTTTGTTGGAACTATAGTCGGGTTGTTAATTGGATTAGTAATTGGCGGTATTAGAGCTATCGAAATTAATGAGACTGATTCTAATTTCGTAATTATTATTAAAAAAGTGTCACAACTCTTTACACGTTTTTATATCTGGGTATTACGCGGAACGCCTATGATGGTTCAGGCTTTATTCTTCTATTACTTCTTAAAACCTGTTTTCCATTGGAACTACCTGACTGCCGGATTAACAGTTATTTCTGTTAATACTGGTGCATATATGGCGGAGATTATCCGTTCTGGTATTCAGTCAATATCAAAAGGACAAAGTGAAGCAGCTAAGAGTCTTGGAATGAGTTCATTTGATGCATTGATTTATATCATCTTCCCTCAGGCGATTAAAAATAGCTTTCCTTCAATTGGAAATCAGTTAATTGTAAATATTAAAGACAGTTCGATGCTGAATGTGTTATCAATTACCGAATTATTCTTCCAGACATCTTCTATAGCTGGAAGTAACTACAGATATATTGAAACTTATCTTGTTTCAGCTGTTATCTACTTGATATTGACATCATTAGCGTCACTTCTGTTAAATTACACTGAAAGACGTATCAACAAATCAGACAGAAACTCACATGTTGATTTCTGCAGCTAGGAGAAAAATATGGAACTGCTTGAAATTAAGAATCTAAAAAAATCATTTGGTAACCTGGAAGTTTTAAAAGGTATTGATTTAAATATTTCTAAAGGTGAAGTTGTAACAATTATCGGTTCATCAGGAAGTGGTAAATCTACCCTTTTAAGATGTATCAATCTGCTAGAAAAGCCGAATGATGGAGCGATTTATTTTGGTGGTAAAAACATCCTTTCAAAAGGTATGAATATCAATCAGTATCGTTCAAGAATTACAATGGTCTTTCAGAATTTTAATCTCTTTGATAATCTGAATGTTTTGGATAACTGTACTATCGGGCAGACTAAGGTCTTAAAAATATCAAAGGAAGAAGCGCGTAATCGCGCATTGCATTACCTTGAAAAAGTTGGAATGGCTGCCTTTAAAGATGCTTCAAGTACTACATTATCCGGTGGACAGAAACAACGTGTCGCAATCGCCAGAGCTCTATGCATGAATCCTGAAATAATTCTTTTTGACGAGCCTACAAGTGCTCTTGATCCAGAAATGGTCAACGATGTTTTAGAAGTTATGAAAGACTTGGCTGATGAAGGATTAACAATGGTGATTGTTACGCATGAAATGCAGTTTGCAAAGGATGTTTCAAGTCGTGTTGTTTTCATGGATAAGGGTGTAATTGCTGAAAGTGGTACTCCTGATGAGATCTTTACAAATCCTAAAAATGAAAGAACAAGACAATTCCTCTCTCGTTTTATCAATAATTAAGCTATAATTATTTCATGATTAAACGTATTTATCTTGAAATAACTAATTCATGTAATTTAAACTGTTCTTTTTGTGAAGCTATAAAGAGTCATGACTTCATGTCATTAGATAAAATAAAAAAGAATCTGGATGAGATTAAAACTATCACCGATTATGTTTATCTGCATATTCTTGGTGAACCTTTATCTCATCCTTTTTTTGATGAAGTTATGAACTATTGTGATTTACTATCGCTTAAAGTTCAATTAGTTACTAATGGCACGCTTTTGTATAAATTTCCTGATATACTTAAGCATCCATCATTACGCAAACTTTCTGTTTCAATTCACAGTATCGATACACTTAATATCGATGACCGATATTTTGATACCATTAATCAGTTAATTAAAACCAGTTCAGATACTGCAATAGAATTGAGATTTTATGACATAAATAATCTTAAAGGGAAAGCCAGACATTATTATGATGAATTAAACACAAAGTACAGTGTCAAATTGACCACTAAAAAAGATTCATATTATATTAAAGATAATGTATATATTTATATTCAGGAATTGTTTAAATGGCCTGATATTAACGATCCATATATATCTAGTAGAGGCAGATGTTATGGTGCAAGAAATATGCTTGGTATCAGATGCAATGGTGATGTGGTCTTGTGTTGTCTTGATGCAGCTGGGCATACCACAATTGGAAACATTAACGAAAAATCACTGCGCGAGATAATCAATTCAGATAAATATATCAGTATCATTGATAATATGAAAAGAGGAGTTTTAATATCCCCTCTTTGTCAAAGATGTACCTATCGTTTACGTTTTGATTCCGAATAGAAATGGTGAAGTGATATCGCAAAGAGTAAAGGATCAGATATCTTCTTTGAGTTATTATGTGAAATATAAATTTTACTTCCGATATCATAACCATAGACAAGTGAATACGGTTCTTCATATGTCACATCACTTAATTCAGTATCTCCTTCATTAGATATTGAATATATATGTCTTGAAGGATAATCATTTAGATATTCATCAACTGATGAATATCTTTTTATATTTGTATAAAATACAGCTCCCATACTGGCTCTTACTACCTTAGGATTGAAGTAATCGGTATGATTATTAATCAGGATAATATCACGATGATTAAAGGAAACTGCTGTTCTTAGAATAGTGCCTAAAGCCCCTTCATCATCATGTCCATAGATTACCAGATGATTAGGTGATCTAAGTTCATTAATAAATTTTCTAAATACCGCAATAACATAACAGTTTTCCTTAACTGAAAGAGAATCTATCACATGGTCATCATTGATCAGTTCTATATGATGTTTTTCACAAAGTTTTTTTAATTTATCGTAATTCTCATTTATATTCATCCTGCTGGAATAATAAACTTTAGAAACAAGTTCTGGATGATTATTAATTAATTCAATACTGATTGACATACCTAGTGTATATGAATATTTACCATTTATATCATAATGTTCCATTATTTAACCTCTATTTCTAACAGTTTAAGCAAATCTATTGCCTGTGACATATTAACCTTGATACCAGCTATATCGCCAATATTTACAAGCAGATTACTGATT
Source organism: Bacillota bacterium (assembly GCA_029097145.1). GTDB lineage: Bacteria > Bacillota_I > Bacilli_A > Erysipelotrichales > Erysipelotrichaceae > JAHHTG01. Next base: position 357 of record JAQXNC010000042.1, on the reverse strand, counting down.
TCATCAGTTGATAGATCAATTCCTTTTAATGATGTGTTTATTACCTCAAAATCACGCATAACCGATTCTTTAAACTCGGTGTTTTTAAGTTTTAAATTAAAGAGTCTCGAAGAGATAAGATTACAGTTAATAAATTCAGTATTTTCAACAGCACAATCTGAAATTGTAAAATAGTTCATAAGTGAATCACCGAAAAGAACATCCTGAAGTTTACTTTTGGATATATTAACACCTGTTAAACGTGAGTTAAAGAATTCTGTACGAATAATAAATATATTCTCAAATTCTTTATTGGCAAGATCACATTCACGAAAGATACAGTCAAGAAATGATACATTATTTAATATCATATTAGAG
>JAQXNC010000041.1 GCA_029097145.1 Bacillota bacterium | reverse complement strand
AAAAGGGTGATCATAATCTGATTGAAGGTGTTATCAATGATTATGATATCTATAAGGATTAGTTATGAATAAGGCTACGAATAAATTCTTCGATATCTGGAAAGTAGTATCGATTGGTATCCTTTGCTTATACGCTCTTTTTCTGATATATCCTTTATTTAAACTGTTATATAATGCTTTCTTCTTTAATGGAAGTTTTACTACTCAATACTTCCAGAGTTTCTTTTCACAGAAATATTATGTAAAATCCATATTCAACTCTTTAAAAGTCAGTGTCTGTGCAACTGCATTATCTTTAGTTATTGGTATACCTTTAGCTTATTTCTATCAGATGTATGAGATTAAGGGTAAGACAGTTTTACAGGTATTAATTATCTTATGTTCGATGAGTGCTCCATTTATTGGTGCTTATTCATGGATTATGTTGCTTGGAAGAAGTGGAGTTATTACTAAGTTTATTGAAGCACTGATTCCTATTAGAATGCCTAATATCTATGGTTTTAATGGAATTCTGCTGGTTGAATCATTACAGTTATTCCCATTAGTATTCCTATATGTATCAGGAGCTTTAAAGAATATCGATAACTCTTTACTTGAAGCCAGTGAAAATATGGGCTGCAGTGGCTTTAAACGCTTTATGACGATTGTTATTCCGCTTTGTATGCCAACTATTATTGCAGCAGCTTTAATGGTCTTTATGAGAGCCTTTGCTGACTTTGGTACACCACTTCTGATTGGTGAGGGTTATCAGACCTTCCCGGTTATTATCTATAACTCATATTTTGCAGAAACAGGTGGAGACCATAACTTTGGGGCAGCTATTTCAATCATTGCGATTGTAATAACAGCGATTATCTTCCTGATTCAGAAATATATCAATGGTAAGTTCAACTTCACCATGAGTGCTTTACATCCGATTGAAAGAAAACCTGTTCATGGTATTCATAGTCTCTTTGTAAACTTCTATTCATGGGCTGTTGTCGCTATAGCTTTCTTACCACAGTTATATGTCATCTATACATCATTCCTTAAGACTTCAGGTAAGATCTTCCTTAAGGGATATTCACTTGATTCGTATCGTTATGCCTTTACCCATCTGACAAAGGCTATTCCTAACACCTTTATCATTGGTGGTATCGCCCTTGTGATTGTCATAATTCTGGCAATTCTGATTGCCTACCTTGTAGTCAGAAGAAATAATATTCTCAATAAGATTATTGATACAGTATCGATGGTTCCATATATCATTCCAGGTTCAGTTGTCGGTATTGCGCTGGTTATGGCTTTCAATAAGAAACCGTTAGTATTAACTGGTACAATTACAATCATGATTGTCGCATTGGTAATAAGACGTATACCATATACTATCAGATCATCAACCGCTACTCTTCAGCAGATTTCATTATCAATTGAAGAAGCAGCTATTTCACTTGGTTCAAGTAAATTAAAGGCTTTCTTTAAGATTACTGTACCAATGATGGCTAATGGTATTTTATCTGGAGCTATCATGTCATGGGTAACTATTATTACTGAATTATCAACAGCGATAATTCTCTACAACCTCAATACAATTACCTTAACTCTTGCGACGTATACATATGTATCAAGAGGTAACTATGGCATAGCTGCAGCCTATGCAACTATCCTTACTGTCACAACCATCATATCATTACTGATATATATGAAGGTTACAGGCAACAAGGAAATATCATTCTAATTAATATATAAAATAATACCCATAAGGTGGGTTCACTAGTACAGTGAGTACCTGCTTTATGGGTATTTATTTTGTCTACTTTTATTGATTGCTACAAACTTAATGTGTTTATTTGCGTAATTGTTTGTTATTTTAATCTAACATAAGTTCTGTTGGTGAAGTAATATGATGTATTGCCTTCTTTTTTCATGGTAAGGTAGTCATTTGATAAGAGATTCATAAGAACCTGTTTTCTGAAATATGTTGAATTTGATATTCCGAGATATTTTGTGATTTCCGCAACCTTTCGAGGTGTGAAGTAACAGTATGATAGTATTTTATCATCATATTCACTGCCATTATTAACCGGTGGGAATTCTACAATAGGAATATTGGAGTCAACAACACCGTTTTCATATGTAAGATCAGGCAATACTAAAGTAAAGTGATCACTTTTTGAATAAATATACGGGTGATGCATGTCATCATATGGAGCATACTCTTCGACAATTTTATCAAAACCAGTTCCAGCTGCCTCCATGACTCTGCAGGCCACAAGAATTGCTGATATAAGCTCATTTCTTCTTTTGGAAATGATATTCGATAGTTCGTATGTTTTATCTATAGGTTCATGACGGTAAAATCCGCCTGGAGAAGATATTTCAAGCCTGTCAACAAACATATCTAACTGTATATCCGTTCCATCGATATAATAATCACGGTGGGCAATTGAGTTAATAATCCCTTCAAAAAGCGCGCGTTCAGGGTAGGCATCAATATTAATACGCGAGTCACTTAATTTAATCATCGATTGATTCATTCGCTGTTTGACAAAATCAGTCATGTATTTGATTATTCGAATAATATTGCCTTTGTATCTGTTGATAGTAATTATTCTTTCACTGCCTTTATTTAGTCCTTTAAATAGTGAACATTGTACAGAAGTTTTATTTCCATCATAATTATCCATAAAAAGGACAGCGCCATTGGCCAGAAAACCTTCTTCATTATAAAAACCTATAGACTTTAAAAATTTTTCACTGAGTTTTTTGCCAGTGTGATCAAAGTAGAATTCTCTTAACTCCTTAAAGTTATTTTTTTCATATTTTATATCTGAGATTTGCGCATCATATTGGATATGTTGACTTTTGATACTCATTTCGATAATTTCTTCATATGTTGCACCATTGGTGAAACCTTCGCGGCGCATATATATTTCGGGTATTCCTTTATGTTTAAGTACCACTGGTTTGATAGATGATTCTAAAACAGTTATTTTGATTATATAGCGTTCATTTCCATTTACTGTGTAGTTTAAAAAATCTATTTTCATAGAAGGTCTTGGGATTAAATGTTCATTAACACAGTTGTTGAAGTAATTGCGTTCGTTATCTGCTTCTTTTGCATTAAACCCAATAAGTTTAGAAGTTTTGTCTTCAACCCCGATATAGAATTCACCACCTTTGGCATTGGCAAACCCGGCGATGGTTTTGAGCCATCCGATAGTATCCTGACGATTTAATAAAGCTTTGCATTCGAAATGGCTATTTTCAATTCTGTTTTTTCCTGTTATTTCATTTAGAAACATCACCAGCACCTCGCTTTGAACTACTTCAATCTTACTTCAATGTCACTTCAATGTCAACTTCAATCTTACTTCAATGTCTACTTCAAAGTCACTTCAAACTAACTTCAATCTCTTTGAAGTTAATAATGAAGTGAATATAAAAGAGTTTGAATATGGTTCAATGTTGTGATATATTATATCTCAATACTAGTTATTTTTTTAACTTGTATTAGCTTTTAAAAGGGCGTATTTGTGATAAAATATATGCATAGGTGACTGAATGAAAAACCCGATATCTTTTGGTATAAGCATTGCTTTAACGATTATCCTTTTTACATATATTGGTCATCTGTTTGGTAATATAGGTCTTGGGATTATTACAGGATTTATATTGGCAATATTATATTTATTCAGTATGGTATTAAAGAAATGATTAATGAACATTTAAGAAGTTATCAGATCAGTATTATTATCAGTATCATACTTGGGTTAATTCTGGCATTTATCGACATCAGGATAGCTAATGGTCTTTTTCTGGGATTGTTAGCTTCATTTATATATTTATGGATGATGACCTATAATGTCGGACAGATTGTATCACTTGGTGATAGCAGTAAATGGGTTCTGGTATTAACCTTTATGAAGGATATACTGCTTTTGGGTGTTGTCTTTATTGTGACATTTGTATGCAGTGATATCTTTAACTACTGGGGTCTTTTTATTGGACTGATACTGGAGAAGTTTATATTTGTACTTATGAATTTTAGAGGTTAGAGTATGACAATAGTTATTCAAAGAGAAATATTTTCGATGACGGTTGTGGCAGTAATAGTATGTGCATTATGTGTATATGCTGGACATGAGATTAAGAAGGCTGATCCATATGCCAAACCTAAGGGTATTGTATTGCTGGCTTTATGGCTTGTAGAACTGGCTGATAATCAGGTTAGATCAATTGTCAGAGAATCGCATGTCAAGAATCTGGGACCATATATTGGTACATTGATGATTTACTTATTCTTATGTAATATCAGTGGTTTATTTGGACTTAATGCCCCAACATTAAATTACAGTGTGACTTTGACATATGCCCTTATCACCTGGATTATGATTCAGTATAACTCAATCAGAGATAATGGTCTTGGAACCTATATTCATGGTTTCTTTGAACCAATCTTCTTATTCTTTATACCAAACTTCTTTGGTAAGATTGCGCCACTTATTTCAATGTCTATCCGTCTTTTTGGTAATATACTGAGTGGTTCAATTATTATGGCTTTAGTCTATAGTGCTACAAGCCTGGCTTCAAACTGGCTATTAGGTCTTTTGGGTATTAACTCAGGCTTTAATATAATAGCGTTAGTGGTAGCTCCGCCATTGCATGCATATTTTGATGTCTTTGCCGGATTTATCCAGATGTTTATATTTATATCATTGACAATGGTATTTATATCCAATGAATTAAAGAGTGAATAGGAGGTTTAATTATGGATATTACTAGAGGTTTAGTTGCGATTGGTGCAGGTATGTCAGTACTGACTGGTATGCTTACAGGTTTAGGACAGGGTCTGGCAGCAAGTAAGGCTGTTGAAGCTGTAGGTAAAAATCCAGAAGCAGCTGGTCCAATCCGTACAATGCTGATTGTAGGTTGCGCCCTGGCTGAAACATGTGCCATTTATGGTATGCTTGTAGCATTTATCTTAATCTTTGTATTCAAATAACAGGTAATTAACTGATGGATATTGGAATTGATATTTCCTCACAGTTATTTCCTAATCCATTTACAATGCTGTATACATTACTGGTAACAGCTGTCTTATTCTTTTTTGTATATAAATTCTTATTTAATCCTGCAAGAGAGATGATGGCGAAAAGGGCTGACTATGTACAGTCTAAACTTGATGACGCTGATAAACTCAATGCTGAAGCTCATGAGAATCTTAAGACTTCAAATATGGAGATTGAGAAGGCTCAGAAGCTGTCACATGAGATTGTTGAAAGTGCCAAGAAGGAAGCCCAGGATGTCAGGGACAGTATTGTAAGTGATGCCAAGGAAAAATCTGATGAGATTTTAAGAAAGGCTCACGATCGAATCAAGAAAGAAGAACTGGAACTAAAGAAAGATATCAGCAAGGAAATTGTTGATGTAGCCTTAGTTGCCAGTGAAAAGCTGATTACTTCCAAGGAATTAGACAAACAGGATGAATTATCAATTAAGAAGTTTGTTGAGGAATTAAGTGATGAATCAGATAAGTGAAAGATATGCTGAAGCTGTATTTGATTTAGCGAAGGAAGAAAATAAGCTTAAGGAATATAAAGAAGAAGCTAAAAGTCTTGGTACTTTAATCACAGCTGATGTGATTCATTTCTTTGGACTTAAAAAGGTATCCAAGGAAGAGAAGAAGGAATGTATCAAAGAATGGTTTAAGGACTATTCTGATACTATGAGACATTTGCTTTGTCTTCTTGTTGATGTCAATCGTAGTGCGTATACGCTTGATATATTAAAGACCTTTGTATCTAAATGTAATGAAGCTTTAAATATTAAGGAAGTCAGGGTATATAGTGCCCGTAAGATAGAAGATAAGAACCGACAAGAGATTATAAATGCTATAAGTAATAAATATAAAAGTGATGTAGAACTGATTGAATATATTAATCCAGAGCTTGTAGCTGGGATTAAGGTAGTCATCGGTGGTAAAGAGATTGATACGACTTTCAGAAAACGTGTTGATCTTATGAAGAAAGAATTATTAAAAGAAGGCTGGTGAGATAATGGATATCAAAGCAGAAGAAATCAGTGCTCTTATAAAGAAGAGAATAAAACACTATGAAGAAAAGATAGAATCAGATGATACTGGAGTTGTCGTAACTGTTGGTGATGGTATTGCCTTAATTCAGGGTCTTGATAAGGCGATGGCCAGTGAACTGGTTGTCTTTGAAGATGATACTTACGGTATGATACTGAATCTTGAAGAAGAGATGGTTGGTGTCGTTATCTTAGGTAATGATGAAAATATCAAGGAAGGGCAGACTGTTAAAAGAACCGGACAGATTGTTGAGGTTAAGGTTGGAGATGCCATGCTTGGTAGAGTTGTCAATGCATTAGGTGAACCTATTGATGGTGAAGGACCAATTGAAAGTGATAAATACCGTCCAATTGAAAGAGTAGCTCCAGGAGTTATGACTCGTAAGAGTGTTCATGAACCATTAATGACTGGTTTAAAGATTGTTGACTCAATGATTCCGATTGGACGTGGTCAAAGAGAACTTATCATTGGTGATAGACAGACAGGTAAGACGGCAATTGCGATTGATACAATCCTGAATCAGAAAGATACAGGGGTATTATGTATCTATGTAGCGATTGGACAGAAGGCTTCAACTGTCGCTCAGATTGTTGAAAAGCTTAAACAGCATGGCGCCATGAGTTATACAACTGTTGTCATGGCCAGTGCCAGTGAATCAGCACCAATGCAGTATATTGTACCTTACAGTGCCTGTGCTATCGGTGAAGAATGGATGGAACAGGGTAAGCATGTCTTAATCGTTTATGATGACTTATCAAAACACGCTGTAGCTTATCGTACAATGTCATTACTGTTAAGAAGGCCTCCTGGTCGAGAAGCATATCCAGGTGATGTCTTCTATCTGCATTCAAGACTGCTTGAAAGAGCCTGCAAACTGAACGATGAACTGGGCGCAGGATCCCTGACAGCTTTACCTATCATCGAAACCCAGGCTGGAGATATCTCAGCATATATTCCAACTAATGTTATTTCAATTACTGATGGACAGATCTTCTTACAGGCTGAACTGTTTAATTCTGGTAACCGTCCAGCAGTTGATTCAGGTTTATCAGTATCACGTGTAGGTAGTGCTGCTCAGACTAAGGCTATGAAACAGGTATCTAAGTCATTAAAGCTGGAACTGGCTCA
>JAQXNC010000040.1 GCA_029097145.1 Bacillota bacterium | reverse complement strand
CCAGTATAATTCTTTAAATAACAAAGTGTAGGTATATGGATACCATTCTCCTTGGCTACTTCAAGAATAGTTTTACCTTCATATGTCTCAACAACACGATTATTGATTGTAACTTTAATCTTTCCCATATAAACCTACTTTCTTTCGATTACACTGAAATGACAAGCCTTCATACAGCTGCCACACTTAATACACTTATCCTGGTCGATATGAAATACTTCTTTACCCAGTACACCATCAATCGCATTAACTGGACACTGTCTTTTACATAATCCACACTTACGGCACTTATCTGGATTAATTTCATATCTCAATAAATCCTTACATACACCAGCTGGACATTTCTTATCCACAATATGTGCAATATATTCATCCCTAAAGAGTTTTAATGTTGATAAAACCGGATTTGGTGCACTCTGTCCCAGACCACATAACGCTGTATCCTTAATGGTATTAGCTAATGTTTCTAATTCATCCAGCTTTTCCATTGTACCGCGTCCTTCACAGATATCTTCAAGAATCTCTAACATTCTCTTGGTACCAATACGACATGGTGAACACTTACCACATGATTCATCAACGATGAAATCCATATAGAATCGTGCTACGTCAACCATACAGTTGTCTTCATCAAGGACGATCATACCGCCACTACCCATCATTGAACCGAGTTTAACCAGTTCATCAAAACCGATAGGTGTATCAAGCTGTTCTTCCGTCAGACATCCACCGCTTGGACCACCAGTCTGAACAGCCTTGAATGCTTTATTATTTGGACAGCCACCACCAATTTCATATATTACTTCTCGAAGTGTTGTGCCCATTGGCACCTCAACGAGACCAGTATTCTTAATCTTGCCACCAAGGGCGAAAACCTTAGTACCTGGTGATGATTCAGTACCGATCGATCTGAACCAGCTAGCACCATTTAAGATAATCTGAGCAACATTAGCAAATGTTTCAACGTTATTAATAATCGTTGGCTTACCCCAGACACCCTTATGCGCAGGGAATGGTGGTTTAGGTCTTGGCATACCTCTTTCACCTTCAATTGAAGCGATCAGGGCTGTCTCTTCACCACATACAAAGGCTCCTGCTCCAAGTCTTAATTCAATATCAAATGAGAAACCTGTTCCAAAGATATTATCACCTAAAAGATTAAGCTCATGTGCCTGTTCAATCGCAATCTTCAGTCTTTCAACAGCGATAGGATATTCAGCACGAATATAGATATAACCATAGTTAGCTCCAATCGCATAACCAGCGATTGCCATAGCTTCTAAAACACTATGTGGATTACCTTCAAGAACTGATCTGTCCATGAATGCTCCTGGGTCACCCTCATCGGCATTACATATTACATATTTTTCTTTTCCTGGTTCATCTAAGGCAAACTGCCACTTTAAGCCTGTCTTAAAGCCACCGCCACCACGGCCTCTAAGTCCTGACTTTTTAATCTCATCAACCACTTCTTGTGGTGTCATTTCATTTAAAACTTTAGCCAGGGCAAAATAACCATCAGCCGCAATGTATTCCTCAATATTTAATGGATCAATAACACCACAGTTATTAAGGGCAATACGTTTCTGTTTCTTATAGAAGTTTGTATCATTGATATCATGGATTTCCTTCTTATCCATATCTGCTTCATTAAGCATTAAACGCTTAACCGGACGTCCCTTATAGAAGTGTTCCATAACGATTTCCTTAATATCTTCCTTATGAACACCACGATAGATAATATTATCCGGATAAATCGCTACATTAGGTCCACCACCACATAATCCAAGGCATCCTGTCCTTAATACCTTAACTTCTTTTTCCAGTCCCAGTGAATGGATCTCATCTTCAAAAGCCTTGATCAGTTCTCCAGACTTCCCGATTGTACATCCAGTACCAGCACATACTAATACCTGTATTCTTTCCATAAATTCACCTATTTCTTATATTGTCCTACTGTATATTCCTCAATAACCTGACCTTCAATCAGATGTTTAACCACAATTTCCTTAGCCTTATTTGAATCCACAAGGCAGTATGTCGTCTTATTATTATCCTTATCATATACTTCAACCATCGGTTCGAGAGTACACATACCGATACATCCTGTCTGCAGAATCGATACTGGCAGTTTATGCTTAGCCACCTCTTCTACCAGTGTATTGAGGACTGGTCTTGCCCCTGCTGCAATCCCACATGTAGCCATACCAACGACAACGCGATATTTATAATCACTTTCAATTCGCATACTCATCTTAGCCTTGGCTTCTTCACGTATTCTCTTTAAATCTTCAATCGATTTCATTTTTAACACCCTTCCTAATATAATCTCTGATATAAAGCAATATATCAGCATTATTGATTGGTACATCCTCAAGAATTTCCTTGAATTCCTTCGTCTTAAATTCAAAGATATGTTCATCATCCTGATATGTAAATTCATAGTCAATACTGATATCAGCACTCACAAGACAGACCATCGTATCCCCAAGATCTCCCATTGGTGGCGTATCGAGATGATCTTTTCTGAATGAAGCTTCAACAACTGTCCCTTCATTCTCTTTTGAGCTGATCTTAAATTCACCTTCAGTGTCTTCACACATCTGTTTTAAAAGCGATGTCCCCAATCCTACTTTTCTTGTCTTTCTGGTTGTGAAGAAGGGGTCTGTAACTTTTTTGAGGATATCTTTACGCATCCCCACCCCATTATCTTCAATTCTAATCCTGATGATATTATCCTTAATACTGTCAAGAATATACAGTCTGATAAATGTCGCCTTAGCTTTGATAGAATTATAGATAATATCTAAGATATTTAAAGCTAATTCCTCCATCTTTCAAACCTTTCTTCCAGTATTTTATAATCAATATCATTCTCTCTTTCGTTAATATCATATAAACTATGGGCATCAGAGTTCACCAGAATAATTCTGTCTTTATATTCAGGGTATTCTTCCTTGAATCTTATTATGTCTTCTGCCTTATTGACCTCTACCCCATCAAAGTTCCATTCACTTTTAATCTTCTTAAAACTGTAATGAACCGAATATCTTCTGGCATATATATGAGCCAGTATCGCTATCCCATGATATTCATGAATGACATCTATTAAATCCTTTAATCTGATCTCAAGACTCTTAATCAGTAGATACGGATATTCCCTTATGATATTATCGTTTTCATCCATTACATACTGATGTCCATAATACAGATAATCATTAAATTCTTTAATTAATTTATCTTCAATAAACTGGTTCATTCTCATCGCATTATCATAATTATCAAATAATGCCAGACAGTGAACCTCTTCAATACTCTCAAGTTCTGCGCCATATAAGACTTTAATCTTATTTTCAGATGCATCCCTTAAAGCTTTATTCTGTAATAAACTGTTATGATCAGTTATCGCTATCAGTTCCAGTTCCTTAATGATTGCCATATTGATAATATTATTTACAGTCATATCATCATCACTGCAAGGTGAGAGTGATGAATGAATATGCAGATCATAATACATTATCTTTGATAAGCTCCCTAACTACCTCATAGGCACTTAAATCGGTACTATATAAGGTAATCTCACATTCATCTGCTTTCTTTATTACTTCTTCATCAGGCATCATTGAGTGAACAAAGATTATGGTACTCACATCATTGAGACTGGCTATCGCAATGACATTCATTGACTTCTGTGAAGTAATCCATAAGGTATTCTCCTTAATATGTCCCATTACAACACTTAAAAGATCGCCAATATATATGTCATTGACCTTCTTACCATAATCTTTATTTATTAAGCGACATTCACTAATCATCATTTTTCCTCTTCAATACTCGACATGTATCGTAATTCTCTTTACCAAGTGCGATATTCTGAGCCAGCGAGCGACAGTTTGCATATCCACAGGCTCCACAGTCAAACTGTGGTAAAGCCTCATAGATTTCATTAACTCTCTTAAACCATTCCATTCTTTCTTTCCTTGAAAGCATCTCTGATTTAGAAAGCTCTCTTTTAACCAGATATTCATCTTCATCAAGACTGATATCAGATGCATTATAATGTTCCATCATCCTCTCGATGTTGTAGCAGCCCTCAAATGGATTATTCCATAAGAAGTAACCACCGACACAGCCTTCATAACAGGCATACATCGATACGAGATCGATATGATTAAGCTGATCAAATTCTATGAGTTCAAGAATATTTCTGGCCTGGTTTAAACCTTCAACCGTAAAGACCGATAAGGCATGATTGCCATATGATCGACCAACAATACTCTCAACCCCTTTGCGATGAATCGTCTGTCTTGGATATTCCTTGACACTCTCTTTATCAATCTTTGGGAATATATGTGAAATAGTCATGGCATAATCAATATTTGATTCCATATTCCCATATGGATATTTAGCCAGAGCCATCTTACCGACACATTCGCAGATAGAATAAATCCCGACATCCTTGTCCTTAAGTCTTTCTCTGACTCTTTTGGCAGCTATTTCAACTGGATATTCAAATGGCAGTATCCTTTCGTATAGAGTTGGATAATGTTTCTCAATCAGACGATTGATAACCGGACAGAAGGATGTAATCATCACTTCATCAGTATTACCTCTAACTTCTAAAGCTTTCTTATAAAGAAAACCTTCAATCTCAGAATAGTTTAAGACTTCATCAAACCCAAGATTCTTGATAGCTTCCATCGTAATACAGTAATCTTCATATGATTTCATATCAGACAGGATTGAAGTCGGAATTAAGGCAACATTATATTCATGAAGACTGAGTGTATCTTCACGGTGTGTATTAACGATTCTTAAATTACGGTTGTCACAGTTCTTAATACAGTAATCACAGTGAATACATTTATCATCATCAATTACGACTTCACCATTAGCGATACTGATCGCATCCGTCGGACATTTCTTCAGACATTTTATGCAGTGGGTACATTCATGATCTCTTTTATTTATCAGATCACTCATTCAAATACCATATGGATATGGGTTCCATCCTTTGATGAATTAATCTCAAAGATATCAGCACAGTTTTTCATATTATCAAGTCCCATACCTGCCCCAAATCCAAAATCTCTGGCTTTCTTTGAAGCCGTTGAATAACCTTTCTGCATTGCCTTTTCAATGTCCGCTATACCTGGCCCGATATCATCAAAATAAAGATGTACCCGCTCTTCATCATCGATATCAAAGCCTATTTCACCACCGAGCGAATGTATCACAAGATTAATCTCAGCTTCATATGAAGCGATTGAAATTCTCTTGATTATTGAGGATTCAAAACCTGAATTCTTCAGATATTTCTTAATGTCAATACTGGCATATCCAGCATCATCATAATTATCTTTTTCTACCGTATAATGCTTAATCATGCATATTCTCCAGACAATAGATCTTGCCTGAGGCACTAAATAGAGTCTCATCAGTCACAAAGATACTGATCTCATGATCTTTGGCAGCCTCTATGACATGTTCCTCAACCGTCTTGCCTCTCACAACCAGAATTGCCTTGATATCAATTGTACTGGCTGTATGCACTATCTGAAGATTAGTCAGTCCAGTTATCAGTAAGACATTATCCTCAACATCTCTTAAGTAACATAAGACATCCGACATCAGATCGCTGGCAAATGCTTTCCCAATCTCCATATTCAGAATATCATCGCTGAGAGGTGTTAAAGCTTTAGCCTTTACCACCTGAGTGATATCTTTAAGCAGCATTCAGCATTTCTTCTTTCTTGTAGTCGAGTATCAGCATTTTTAATTCTTCAAGCTGATTTGTACAACCATATACAGTACCATCGACACTGACAACTGGTGCCAGTCCACAAGCTCCCATACATCTGGTCGCATCAATTGAGAATAAGCCATCTTCACTGGTTCCATTAACTGGTGAACCTGTCATTTCAACCAGCAGATCCAGAATTGTCTGCGATCCGTTGACATAACATGCAGTTCCTAAACATACACCAATTACATGTTTACCCTTAGGCTCAGTAGTAAATTGTGAATAGAAGGTTACAACTCCATATATCTTAGCTGCTGGTATACCTAATACTTCTGACATCTTTTCCATAGCTTCAAATGGAATATATCCCAGTTTAGCCTGAATCTCATGCAGTATCAGTTTTACCGGACCCCTTGCATCCTTATTTGCCATTATCGCATTATTAATGATTTCAAGGGAGTTCTCATTTAACTTCTTATCCATAAAGACCTCCTTAGTTATTTTAAGTATACCATAAAATGTAAGCCCTTCCATAATATAAAAATTATTAATTTCACATATGAAAAATGTGACATAAACCCGAAAGATGTTCACCATTTTTTAAGCTGAAACCCTGTTAAGTTTGGTATACCAAAAGAGAATCATAATTGTTTATTATATGATTAATGCCCACCATCAGGTGGGCATATGTATTCTATTTCAGGTTAAACTTTATCAATCTCTTTGATTAACCCTATAATCAGCAGATACTCTTTTTCTATATCTTTAAATAATTCGCATGCGTGATCATCGATATCATGTTTATGATCTCTTAGATATTCATTAAGCTCAATGCATGGCTTAGATAGTTTTTCAAATCCAAGATTCATCGCAACACCCTTAAGTGTATGAACTGCCCGATAAGTCATCTCAAAATCATCATTATCAATACCTGTCTTTAGTTCATTAAAACTTGGATCATCTAGAAATTTATTCAGAAACCTATGAATTAGTTTTTCAGACATAAGTCTTCTTTTGGCTTCTTCATAACTACTTTCGATACTTTTATAAAAATCTTCTAACGTCATGCGTTTACTCCTTATTCAATATATTGCTGATTACCGATATAACCTCATCAAGAATGATAGGTTTAGTTATAAAACCATCCATACCAGCTTCACTTGCCACTTTGCGGTCCTCATCAAAGGCATTTGCCGTCATGGCAACAATTGGCGTTTTAGACAGTTTTTGATCACCAATATCACGAATGGCTTTAGTCGCTTCTAAACCATTCATAATTGGCATCTGAATATCCATCAGCACTAAATCATATGGATCAGTAATCGAATCAGTTACCTTATCTACAGCTTCTCTACCATTGACGGCGACATCAACTCTAAATCCAAAACCAGTTAATATTTCATAAGCTATTTCGCTGTTGAGTTCGTTATCTTCAACAAGCAGCAGATGCTTATTCGAGAATGCTTCATCAAAAACCATATCATTATGCTTTTCAACTGATGCATCACCTGTGCCAAGTGATTCAAGCAATGAATGTCTTAAATCAGACATAAATAATGGTTTAGCACAGAAAGCAGTAACTCCAGCTTCCCGGGCTTCTTCTTCAATATCAGCCCAATCATAGGCAGTTAAGACGATAATCGGTGTCTCATTATTCAGTTTGCGGATTTCTCTGGCTACTTCTATACCATTTAGATCAGGTAAATGCCAGTCAATGATATAGGCGCTGAAGCTATCTTCGATTTCTATAGCCTGTCTGGCCCTTAAGACAGCTTCCTTACCTGAAAGCGTCCATTCTGAACGCATACCAATTCTTGTCAGCATCTTGGTAACACTGTCACAGGTATTAAAATCATCATCTACTACCAAAGCCTTAAGTCCATCCAGTTCTTCAATATGTTCGTCAGACGTCATCTTTTCAGCTACCCTTAAATTTAACGATACAATGAATTCACTGCCCTTATTAAGCTCTGTATTAACCCTGATACTGCCACCCATCATATCAACAATATTCTTGGTGATAGCCATACCAAGGCCAGTACCCTGAATACGGCTGACAGTTGAATTTCTTTCTCTTTCAAACGGTTCAAAGATCCTGTTCACAAACTCTTGAGGCATACCGATACCATTATCCTTAACCCTGATTTCGTATGAAGCCTTTTCACCGTCAATACCTGGCAGTTCGCTGATTTTAACTGATACTGTACCGCCAGGTGGTGTAAACTTAATCGCATTAGACAGAAGATTCAACAGAACCTGATTAAGTCTTGTCTTATCACAATAGACCAACTCATGTTTAATGTCGAGGGCATCCATAAAGAGTTCAAGGTGCTTGGCATTAACCTGGCCTGATATGATTGTTTTCAGATCATGCAGTGCTTCTGAGAGTGATACTTCAGTTTCTTCAAGATAAATCTTGCCACTTTCTATTCTACTCATATCGAGAATGTCGTTAATCAGTGATAAAAGATGATTGCTGGCAGAGAGAATCTTATTGAGGTAATCTCTGACTCTTTCTTCTTTGTCGACATTGGTTATTGCCAGTGTCGCCAGACCAATAATCGCATTCATAGGCGTTCTGATGTCGTGTGACATATTTGAAAGGAAAGTACTCTTGGCACGATTAGCGCTTTGAGCTGCATTCACTGCGTTTTCAAGACTGATACTGATATTTCTTTCCTTGGTTCGATCAGACATTGAAAGAATAAATTTCTTCTTACCCTGTATTTCCCGGCATAACGCAATGACATAAAACCAGCGTTTTTCAAGGCTCTTCTGATGGATATATTCCCTTTCCCATTCAAGGAAAGAACCAGCTTCAATCTTATCAATCTCATCGATGATTGAATTATCGACATTATCTGGTAATAGTCTTTCAAGATTTCTGACATCCTCTCTTAAAGATCCATCACTTATTCCCAGCAGTCTTTCAGAATTAGGGCTGACATAGTCAACCTTATTGCCGTCCGCATCGATCATTAAGAAGACATCATCAACATTATTACTCAATACCGAGAACAGTTCTTCGCGATACATGAGTTCAATATCCTTCTTTTTCAGACTGTTACGATAATTATTAAATATGGCAAAAATGATTATCAGCGATAACCCGATTGATACAAATGATACAATCGAAATCGTCATCTGCTGCAGATCATTCATACTCGAATTGACAACGCTGGCTGGCACAATACCCATAATTACCCAGTCTTCAATTCCAGCCGATTCATATACCATGTAGTATGGCACATCATCAATATTCACAAGACGAACATTGATTTCGTCATCTAAAAATTCTGATTGTATTTTTTTAACTTCTTCAATACTCAGATCTGAACGGTTCTTTAGTAAGGCAACAAAGTTAAAGATGTCACCAATCTGATTATCTACATTATTGCCGACTAGTATACGTCCATCCGAGAAGATGATATAGTTTGATGACTGACCATCAAAGCTTGATAATTCCAGTGTTCTGGTCAAATCGCTCGCATTAAAGGTAATCGCAATTGATGAATATTCAAAACCTTTATAGGTCCCTTTGGTACATGGAACTGCAAATACCAGAATTTCAGGTTTACCAGGTACAACTGATGTGACAACGACATTCTCCTTATCAATAACCAGCTTTCGTAAACCTTCCTTCATATCAAGATATCCTTTATTTCCATCGATTGAGTTATATTCACCCTCATCCGATATGAAATAGAAGTCGGTAAAACCTGTTCGTTCAGCTATAATTTCAATATATCCAGAAATCTTTTCATCACTTTCCGCATCTTCGAAATATGGAACCCACATTTCCATTACTTCCCAGTTTTTACCAACCATCGACTGTACTGACTGATTGGTCTGATGATAGATTTCCTTTAAATGGGCTGAACTCTCATCAAAAACTGTCTTTTTGACAAAGCTTACATAGTTTGTCATAAGCGTGCCAAAAACACATATCATGACAATTGCGCATACAAAATATAACAGTTTTTTCTTCATGAGTTTTCACCCCCTTCTTTTCTTTATTTGATGATTGTCACATAATCATTTGGAGCAGAGAACTGACCGAGTTTAACTGATCCATCAACAAAATAATCGAAGTATCTGGTCTCAGTACTTTTAAACTTACTCTTAAGCTCCTCATTAAACTTTCTATTGCAGTAGATATCTGCATCAATAAAATCAAATTCTCCAAGCAAGAGCACATTGTATTCCTGATTATCATCAAGAGCCTCACCATTGATACTCAAATCAAGCAATGTATATGTACCATCACCATTATCTTTCATTGTATATTCCATACCACTGGTAGCTGGAATGAGATTGTAGTGTCTGATTGGATTATTACCTTCTTCATCAGTATTAATCAGTGTTTCCATAACTTCTCTGATTTCCGCACCAGTTAATACGGCGGTATTGGTATAAGCCTTAAATGACAACAGCCACTTAATCTTCTGATATGTATAATCAGCCGCAAAGACATCTGATGATGCGATATTCGCAAATCCAATTACGATATCATGGTCATAGGCATCTCTTAGTGTATTGACAACTGATGAGCAGGCAGGTGATCCATGTTCACCCAGAGTCAGAGGGTAAGAGGTTGTCTGTGTCAATAGAACTTCTGACTCATCATCACTGTTATTCTTTAACAGAAGATTGTTGAATAAATCATAGGCTTCCTTTGGTGTGGCGCCATCCTTTATGACAGCATCACCAACTGTTTTGGAAATGGCGAAGATTTCAGTTGATGCCAGACGCATATACATATGATTGCGATTGATGCAGTCTTCAATATATTTGAAACAGTTATCAAATTCAAAATTAACGTTCTTATTGTAACTCAGGACAGCTGTATTATTAGATGTCTTCTCCTGACCTTCAGGAGTAAAGATTGCATTCAGAATATTAAAGACAGCTTCCTTTTTAGCCAAATCTTCTTCAATCTTTTTACTTACAGCAATCTGAAACATCGGATAAGTTAAAACCCAGTTATCTTCACTCTCTTCACCAAAATATGGCAGCATATAGACATTATGACCATAATTGTTTCTTGAATATACGGCGTCATTGGCAGTTGCGCGTATCATTGGAACTGTTCCTTCATTAAGTGGTCTTGAGCAGTTATCAAAACTGTAGCCAGTAAAATCTTCAGTTACATATGTATCCTTTATAAACTGATCAAACTTTTCAAAGACAACTGGCCATACCTTATCATCGAGTCCAACAGGGTTTTCATCGCTTTCACTTTCATATTCCATTCTCCATGAAGTACCCTGCATTGACATCAGATCACTGACAGCACTACCCTGCATGATTTCAAGATTAGTATAGTCAGCACCGAAGTCTGTAATAAATGGCGTTACACCTGCCTCCTTAAACTTCCTGCATGCTTCTTTAAATTCAGCATAGTTAGTCGGAATCTCAATACCATATTTATCAAAGAGATCCTTATTAGCTAGGATACCATCGACTTCAGCACATGCAGGTAACCATCTGATAGCTCCATCAGCCTCGCGGTTATTCTCAATATAGCTTGAATAGAAGGTTCCAACTACTTCCGTTTCACTTAAATCCATTAACAGATGCGACATATGTGCTGCATCATTGATTGAAAATCTGCGACATGTAATGATATCTGGCATTTCACCATGTTCATTCAGATATGTATAATAATCCATATTATTGTAACCCTGAACAACTTCAATATCATATTCAGGGAACTTTTCCTGTAGCCATGGAGTCAGGCTTTTCTCCATACTCTTATCCCAGACATAAAACTGTATATGTACTCTTTCATCTTTCTTTAAATTGTCTGTATTTGTACAGCCACCTACACTTATAAGCATAAATATTACAAGCGCAACTAAAATAATCATTCTTTTCATAATATAAGAACCCTCCCAAAGAATATTATTATTATTAATATGGATCTTTAACTAAAAATCGTATGTATCTTAAAACCTCATTAACACCACATATAACATTGTTAAGTTAAATATCCTGTAAGTCTGGTTTAAATACTAAAATTAGAGACTAATCCACCTACATTATATGGATTTATATATTAACAGTCAATCTGCTCATAACCAATAAAACCGCCAATATTTCATATTATAACCACCGTATAACCAAAAAAATACCACTCTAATGATGAGTGGTATTTCATTAATAATGTTAATCTTTAATTATTTTAAAGTTACGTTGTAGAATGCAGCCTTACCTAAGTACTGAGCGATAGGACCTAATTCATCTTCGATTCTGATTAACTGGTTGTATTTAGCGATACGGTCAGTTCTTGACATAGAACCTGTCTTAATCTGTCCAGCATTTAATCCAACAGCGATATCAGCGATTGTTGTATCTTCAGTTTCACCTGATCTGTGTGATACTACACAAGTATAACCAGCTCTCTTAGCCATTTCGATAGCGTCGAAAGTTTCAGTTAATGTACCAATCTGGTTAACCTTGATAAGGATTGCATTAGCGATACCCTTTTCAATACCTTCTTTTAAGATTGCAGGATTTGTAACGAATAAGTCATCACCAACCAGCTGGATATGATCACCTAAGCGGTCAGTTAGCTTCTTCCATCCATCCCAGTCTCTTTCACCAAGACCATCTTCGATAGAGATGATTGGATATTTTTCACACCATTCAGCATACATATCAATCATTTCATCAGTAGTCTTAGCACCCTGACCAGACTTACTTAATTCATATAAACCTGTATCATGGTTGTGGAATTCAGAAGCTGCAACGTCCATAGCGATGCAGATATCTTCACCAGGTACATAACCTGCAGCCTTGATAGCTTCAACGATTAATTCAAGTGGTTCTTCATTACCTTCACGGCAAGATGGAGCGAAACCACCTTCATCACCAACGTTAGTGTTGTATCCACGAGCCTTTAATACTTTTCTTAAGTTATGGAATGTTTCAGCACCCATTCTTAAAGCTTCCTTGATTGATTTTGCACCAACTGGGAAGATCATGTATTCCTGGAAGTCTACTGTAGAGTCAGCATGAGAACCACCATTTAATACATTCATCATAGGAACTGGTAAAGTCTTACCATTGAATCCACCAAAATATTTGTATAGAGGGATTCCATAGAAGTCTGCAGCAGCTCTAGCACAAGCCATAGATACACCTAAGATTGCGTTAGCACCTAACTTAGTCTTACCATTTGTTCCATCTAATTCGATCATAGTCTTATCGATTAAGTTCTGATCTGTAACGTCCATACCTAATACTGCTGGTGCAATAATAGAATTAACGTTTTCAACTGCCTTTAAGACACCTTTACCTAAGAAACGGCTCTTATCACCATCTCTTAATTCAAGAGCTTCTCTTTCACCTGTAGAAGCACCAGAAGGTACCATAGCGCGTCCAAAAGCGCCAGATTCAGTTGTTACTTCAACTTCAACAGTTGGATTACCACGAGAGTCAATGACTTCACGTGCATATACATCAATAATTCCAGGCATTTATATTTCCTCCTTATACCTAATTATTTAGTTGCATCAATAATAGCTGTAAATGAATCAACCTTGAGTGAAGCACCACCAATTAGAGCTCCATCAATATCTTCACATGCCATATATTCTTTAATATTTTCTGGTTTTACAGAACCACCATACTGAACTCTTACAGAATCAGCAGCTTCATCACCATACATAACTCTAATCTGATCACGTACGATATGGCAGCAGTTCTGAGCAATTTCCTTAGTAGCTGACTTACCAGTACCAATAGCCCAGATTGGTTCATAAGCAATTACCATCTTAGCTACACACTTAGGACATAAATCCTTTAAGCCATTAGCCAGCTGAGTTCTGATAACTGTTTCTGTTTCACCTGCATCATACTGAGCTTCAGTTTCACCGATACAGAAGATTGGAGTCATACCAGCTTCGAATAATCTCTTAGCCTTTAAATTTAATTCTGCATCATTTTCATTGAACATCTGTCTTCTTTCACTATGTCCAATAATTACATGTGTAACACCAAGTTCAGCCAGCATTGGTACAGATACTTCACCAGTATAGGCACCATTATCCTTATAGTGGCAGTTTTCAGCAGCTACAACCAGATGTTTTGCATGAGCACATGCATCCTTTAAAGCTGTAAATGGAGCACCAACACCATAAGTTGCATTATCAGAATCTGATAATACTTTTTCAATTGCGTCGATAAATTCTACTGTTTCGGCGCAAGTCTTGTTCATTTTCCAGTTACCAACAATAATTGGTTTTCTCATTCTTATTTCTCCTCAATAATATCTACACCTGGTAATCCCTTACCCTCAAGGAATTCAAGTGAAGCACCACCACCAGTTGAAACATGGCTTACTTTATCAGCATATCCAAGTTTCTTGATAGCTGCAGCAGAGTCACCACCACCAATAATAGTAGTTCCTTCAGCTTCAGATAATGCCTTAGCTACAGCGTTAGTACCTGCAGCTAATGTAGGGTTTTCAAATACACCCATTGGTCCATTCCATACTACAGTCTTAGCAGCCTTTACTTCAGCAGCGAACATTTCAGCAGTCTTAGGACCGATATCTAAACCTTCCATATCAGCTGGAATAGCAGTTGCATCTACAACCTTAGTTTCAATTTCAGCATCAATTGGATCAGGGAATGAAGCAGCTACAACTGTATCAACTGGTAATAATAACTTCTTACCCAGTTTTTCAGCCTTATCCATCATTTCCTTACAGTATTCAATCTTTTCATCATCAACTAATGATTTACCAACTTCTAAACCTTTAGCCTTTAAGAAAGTATATGCCATACCACCACCAATGATTAAAGTATCGCATTTTTCAAGTAAGTTAGAGATAACAGCCAGTTTATCTGCAACCTTGGCACCACCTAAGATACCAACAAATGGTCTAACAGGATTTTCAACAGCGTCACCTAAGAATTTAAGTTCTTTTTCTACTAAGAAACCAGAAGCACTTGGTAAGTGAGAAGGAATACCTACTGTTGAAGCGTGTGCTCTATGAACTGAACCGAAAGCGTCTGATACAAACAGGTCACCAAGTGATGCCCAGTAAGCACCAAGTTCAGGATCATTCTTAGATTCACCCTTCTCATAACGTGTATTCTGCATTAATACAATGTTACCATCTTCTAATTCATTAACAGCCTTTTCAAGTTCTTCCCCACGAGTAGCGTTAACGAATGTTACCTTATGACCAGGTACAAGTTCCTGTAATCTCTTAGCAACTGGAGCCATATCATTTTTCTTCTTATCAGCTGCAGTCTTTTCAGGATCCTTATGATCAACCTTGCCTAAGTGAGATAATAAAATTACTTTTGCGTTATGTTCAAGTAAGTAATTAATTGTAGGTAATGCTGCTCTGATACGATTATCATCAGTAATCACATCACCTTTATGTGGAACGTTGAAGTCAACACGAACGATGACCTTTTTTCCAGCGACATCTAAATCAGTTACGATTTTCTTTGCCATATTTTTTCCTCCTATTTCGCCCCTAAATTATACCACTAAATCTATGATGTTGTTAAGGATTTCTCAAGTCAAAATAAAGTATGCGTTTACATTCTTTAATCCATAAAAAATCACCGGTAAAACCGATGATTACTTTATCTGATATACCATTATTTTGATTCATCATCTAATGAATTAATTATCTCGAAAGTCTCTTTTCTACACGATTTAATTGCTTCGATGCATAACTCTATATCTTCGAAATCGACTTTAAAACTATCGCTTCCAGGATATCTTGTGTTGAAATAATACCCATTAATACTCTTAAGCAGCATATCGGTATTTTTAGAATATGAAACACCGAGATTCTGTTTTAGAAATTTCATCAAAACACCAAGATTATGAGATCTTAAGATATCCTCTTTGTTATGAACCATCTCAAGATCGTTGCCAGGGTTGTAGTAGGTATCGATGATGTGTTTCATATACTTTTCACATGCATTCTGACTTATAGAGGTCAGGGCATTTGCTTCAATATTGTTTTCGTAACACTTTAAAAGAAAACCAAAATCATCTTCAGCAATATCAAGATATGTCTTAAAAATTATTGTCTTTTCCATACATTAATACCATCCCTTTTTATATTATCGAAAAAGCAAATTTTATTTGTTTTCCATTCATTTCCAAATACTATCTTTACATCAACTTCTGGATCATGCAGTTCATTGGTTCCGATCTCAGAATTAAGCATCCTGAACTCTCTGTTCATTTCTTTTTTAACATCCAGAAATCTCTCGTCAAATTCAATCAGCAAATCAACATCACTACGATAATTCTCTTCACCTCTTGCACAGCTGCCATAAAGGATTACATTGTTTATGTACTGTTTAAAAACTGAATGATTTAAATATTCCAAAGCATATTCCAAAGCTTTCTGATGTCTATCTGAATTAATGTACTTCATCATATTTTACCCAAATAAATTATATCATAGAAAAAATCACCAGTAAAAACCGATGATACTATATAATATTATCCTTTTTAGTCTTCTGTAGTTACTACTGTATGCAATAAAGGTCTGTGAAAATGTCAATAGAACATCCTTTGGCTAAATGACAATCATTGAGTTTGGATATATACAAAAGAAAATGGATGCCATCCGCATAACAGATATCAGCATCCATATATTAATTACAAATTCTGGCTGATTATGATATATTAATCAGCACCTTCAAATGAATTGTGATACAGCTTAATAATCATCGGTACAAAGATAATCACAACTGCTATTTCAGCAATCGGATAAGCATACCAGATAGCTTCTAAAGATACATTTGATAAAAGATAGGCAGCAGGAATCAGGAATCCCAGCTGTCTTAAGATAGACTGAATCATTGAGATTGTACCTTTACCAAATGACTGAAACATTGTCGTAATCGCAATTGATATCGCTGCAGGAATAAATGAGAGGGATATCGTTCTTAATGTAACTTCAGCAATTGCTTTCAGTTCATCATTCATCTCAAAGAAACTCAACATGAGATCAGTCTTAAATCTAAACAACAACATTCCCACAAACATAAATCCTATCGCTGTCAGAAGATACAGTCTGGCTGTTTTCATATAGCGATCCTTATTTCTGGAACCATAGTTATAAGCCAGAATTGGTAAGGCACCCTGATTGAATCCAAAGACCGGCATAAAGACAAATGACTGCAGTTTAAAATATAAACTTAAGCTTGTAACGGCATTTTCCGTAAAGTTTACGAGAACACCATTCATAAGTGTCGTAGTTACACTGCCTATCATATTCATAATAGCTGTTGGAATACCTACACTATAAATATCTCTGACTATGCGCATATCAAACTTAAAACCTTTAAACTGAATATTGACTTCATGTTTACCATGTAATACAAAGAACAGATCTGCCAGCATTGATATTATCTGCCCAATAACAGTCGCAATCGCTGCCCCTTTGATACCCATGGCTGGTAAACCAAACATACCAAAGATTAAAATCGGGTCAAGAATAATATTGGTCACAGCGCCCATAATGAGTGTAATCATTGGTACTATCATATTACCCTGTGACTGTAATATTCGCTCAAAGCTGACTGCCAGCATCTGTCCAATATTAAGTGACATGACAATCAGTAAATATTCATATCCAAGTTCAATAATATCTGGTCTTTCAGTAAACATCTCAAGGAAAGGTTTAGCCCCAAATACTCCAAGTAACAGTATCAGCAAGGCATGAAATAAACCCAGTAGAATACCGGTTGTTGCGACATGAGTTGCTTCTTTCTTATTGCCTTCTCCAAGTCTTCTTGAAACCAGTGTTCCAATTCCAACTCCAGTACCCAAAGCCAGAGATAATCCAATCATCTGCATTGGGAAGACCAGTCCTATTGCAAACATCGCATCCTGAGAATAATTAGAAATATAGATGGTATCAACAATATTATAAAGTGCCTGTATCAGCATCGATATAACTGCCGGAATACCCATCGAAAACAGTAATTTAGGAATTGGCCATGTAGCCATCTTATCGCTTCTTGTAGTCATACCGACTTATTATACATGAATATTAATTAATTTCAAACAATAATTCATAGTATCACTTGGATTAATGCGAATAGGTTATTAATTGAATATGTTCCACAAATTTTCTTATTTTGCCCTTATTTATCATATCCTCCGAAAGTTTTTAACATATATTTTCGGATGTTTACTCTAAAATACGAATATTACGAAAGCAATACATAGATTATTGCGTATTATTCAAAACAATACTCATTTTTAAGACATTTTCATTATCAATCGCCATAATATTATATAATAGTGATATGTATCTTAAGGAAAAGGTTAAAAATACAATCGTTATCGAGAAGTCAGAATTTATCTGTTATCTCAAGCGCTGCAATGATGTTGAAGAATTCAAGGAATTTTTAAACAGTGTCAAAAAATATCATTATGACGCAACTCATCACTGCAGTGCCTATATATCCAAGGATGTCAAACGTTCTAATGATGATGGAGAACCATCTGGAACAGCTGGCATGCCTATATTAAACGCTTTAGAAAAACGTAATATGGAAGATACCGGGGCTGTTGTCGTCAGATATTTTGGTGGGATTAAACTTGGGGCTGGTGGTCTTATCAGAGCTTATTCAAACGCAACTTTAAAGGCTATTGATATCGCTAAGAAAGTTGAAAAGATCTCTATCAGAAAATATGAACTGAAAGTCTCATATGAGATATCAAGTCGCATTGATTATTACCTGAGAAATAATACACAGCTGATTGACACTATCTATGATGTCGATGTAACCTACATCTATGCAACCAACGATGATATTGAAGATAAGATTCTTGAATATACCAAAGGCATAAGGCCAGTATATCATGAAAATATCGACATTGAGGTTGATGTTTAATGGTATAATAAGGGTATGGAAATGTTAAGTCTGATTAATGATTACATAATGTATGGCTATCTGGGAATGACAGCAGTTTTATTAATCATTTTAATCGTTATGGTATTACATTTAAAGAAACTGAACAAAGCTGTTATACATATTGCCAGAACTTCTGCTGATATCAGTAAATCTCTTGAAGATGCTTCTATAAAGATGGAAGTATCATCAAAGGCTATCAGCAATACTTTTGGCACATTAGCTAAAGCCATATCTGCATATACAGTGATTAAATACCTAATGAAATATGATAACCGTCAGAAAGATAAAGAAAACCGTGAATACGAAAAATATAAGGCAGCAGCCAAAAGAATAATCGGTTAAAAGAATCATAATATTTATATGTATGTACACCTGGCTTTAAGTGAGTCAGGTTTTTTATACAATTATATCAGGCAGCATAATTGTATTTAAAACCACCATATATTTTAAGATTCTAATCCAAGAGAAATCTACAGGTATTTATTTTTAGTATTCATTTTGTGTACATTTTTCAAAATTATAAAGGAGTTAAGCATATGAAAAATGATATTGTTATTTTTAAAAATGGAGCATTAGAGTTAGAAGTATCTGTCAGTGAAGACAGAGAATCTGTATGGTTGACACAGGCACAAATGGCCAGATTATTTAATGTGTCGACTGACAATATTAGTCTGCATATCAAAAATATTCTGGACGATCAGGAACTTGATTCGTCAACTGTCGAGGAATCCTCGGTAGTTCGAAAAGAAGGAAACAGGCAGGTCAAAAGAACTATTAAGTTTTATAACCTGGATATGATTCTTGCAGTTGGCTATCGTGTTAAATCACCTAATGGCATTATCTTCCGTAAATGGGCAACATCAATTCTAAAAGACTACATGCTTAAGGGTTATGCCATCAATAATCGTCGACTTGAGGCGCTAGACAAAGCAGTCAGAATTCAGTCAAGAATTATCGCATCAACTCTTGAACTTGATGAAGCAGAGGTACTGAATGTTGTTGAGGCATATGCTGATGCATTGTCGATGCTTGATGATTATGATCATGGCTGTCTTAAAAAACCAGAAGGCAGTGATACTCTTTATCGTTTAAGTTATGAAGAATGTCGCCGACTGATAGACAGTATGCGTTTTGATTCAGATGTATTTGGCGTTGAAAAAGAAGCTGGTAAACTCGAAGGAATCCTGGCTGCTGTATATCAGAATGTCTTCGGTGTCGAAGTATATCCAAGTATTGAAGAAAAGGCTGCTAATCTCTTATATTTTTTAATCAAAGACCATCCTTTCGCTGATGGCTGTAAACGCATTGGTGCCACCATCTTCCTAGAATTCCTGAATCGCAACAATCATCTCTTTATAAATCATCACCAGATTATCTCAAACAGTGCTCTGGTTTCAGTTACTTTGATGATTGCAGAATCAAGGCCAGAAGAAAAGGAAACCATGGTTAAACTAGTCATGAATTTTTTAAATAAAGCATAAGTAACACAAAACCCCTTAAGGGGTTTTGTCATATATTAATCAAACTTTCTTAGGTATTCCGAGAGTTTTTCAAGACCTTTAATCAGGATTTCAGTTCTGGCACAATAGCCAAGTCTGGCATGTCCTTCAAGATCGAAACGATTACCAGGAATCAGTAAAACTCCGGTATCTTTAAGTAGCCCTAAACAGAATTCCTCAACACCAATTGGAATATCAAGTTTTATAAATGATACTGAGACATGTTTTGGGAAAACCAGTGATACTCTTGGTTCCTTATCTACCCATTCCTTTAATATATCAAAGTTACGATATATCAGATCATGATTACGTTTCAGGATTCTCTCTTTATTCTTTAAGGCATATGTCGCAACATAGTCATCAAAGACTCCACAACATATCATCGTATAATCACGATATGATCTGAAGATATCAGTAATTTCTGGTGCCGCAACTACCCATCCAACTCTCACGCCAGGTAAAGAATAGGTCTTTGATAAAGAATTAGTCGCAATACCCTTTTCATAGATATCGACAATTGATGGGACATCAATATCTTCCATTGGTTTATATACTTCATCTGAAAGAATATAAGCTCCAACTTCACTTGCGATTTTAACCAGTTCTTCAAGGAATTTTCGATCAAGGATAGTACCAGTTGGATTATTGGCATTATTGATACAGATCATTCTGGTATCATGACGAATCATTTTCCTTAATTCTTTAAGATCTGGCATCCAGCCATGTTCCTCATCAATTTCCCATAAATCAACTTCAGCCCCAAGACCTCTTGGTAAATCATAAAGCTGCTGATATGAAGGATGCATAGCAATCACATGATCACCCTCATTCACTAATGCTGAAATAGCCAGAAGATTAGCCCCAGTACAGCCATTAGTCTCAAGAACCATCTCTGGTGTTACATTCTTATATAATTTAGATACTTCTTCCTTGAATTCAGGTGAACCTTCAATCCATCCATAGTTCATCTTCTTTGACATTATTTCCTCATAGAACTCTTCCTTACTCATTTCACCAAGTTCAATCAGTTCTTCCATAGTCAAAGAGGCAATTGTACTCTGTGCTATATCAAGCGTAGCTTCCTTTTCATGAACATTCAGCCATTCTTCACATCCAAATCCAGGTAGTTTCATATCTTCTCCTTATTCATCTTATGATACATATTATACCAATTGGAGGAGTCCATCAGCCATAATATGTATCATGGGTTAATTATAAAATATATTAAGAAAAATGATGGTCATTTATCTTTGAAGTTGTTGAATAAAAACCCATACTTTATAATTATTCTATAAATTAGAGGTAATGTTTTATGAAAATAGGATTTATAGGATTTGGTAATATTGCCAAGGCAATGGTCAGTGGACTGTTAAAGAGTGATGAGAGTCTCAAAGACAATATATACGCCAGTGCTGCCCACTATGATAAGCTAATTGAAAACACAAAAATTTATGGCATTCATGCGGTTAAATCAAACAGTGAACTCATAGATATCGCTGATATCATTTTCATCTGTTCAAAGCCTTATCAGGTTAAAGATATTATGCAAAATCAGAAACTTGAAGGTAAGATTATCGTATCATTTGCCGCATCACTTGACTTTGATGACCTTGAAGCCATTATGCCACATAGTCATCATATAACTTCAATCCCAAATACTGCCATATCATGTGGTAAAGGTGTCCATATTGTCGATAAACATCATTCACTTGATGAAGATGAATTAAAGATGGTTATTGACCTGCTTTCAAAGACTGGTTATGTCAAAATAATGGACAGTTCACTTGTCGATATCGCATCAACCATCATTGGTTGTACTCCAGCCTATACTGCCATGTATATGGAAGCTTTAGGTGATGCTGCATGTAAGCACGGTCTTAGAAGAGATGACGCCTACCCACTCATCGCTCATATGTTAGAAGGATTTGGGGCTATGGCTTATGAATCTAATAAACATCCTGGCATCTTAAAGGATGAAGTATGTTCCCCACATGGTTCAACCATTAAAGGTGTAGCTTCACTAGAAAAAGATGGATTTAGAGGCGCCGTGATTAACGCTATTGATGAAGTCATGAAGTAAACAATTGTTCCGGTCGTATTTATTTACGACCGTTTTTTTGACTGCTAAAGGTTATATCAGAATCAGTGGTAATGGTAAAGGACGTAAATACTTCATATAACAGTAAAACCAGGAATCCCTGGTTTTAGTTTATCTCTTTAACTGTATAACCTTCATCAGTGACAGTCTTTTTAAGAATGTCATCATTAACTTCCTTTTCAAGTGTAACGATAGCTTCACCTGTCTTAAAAGATACTTCTGCACTCAAAACACCATCAAGTCCTTCAAGGGCTTTTTTGACATGTGCCTCACAATGCATACACATCATGCCTTCAATCTTTAATGTCTTTGTCATATTCTTTTTCTCCTTCTTCTTTTTTAATATTTTATGATCATGACTTCCATCATATATCTTTACAAAATTTAATCTCAGGGCATTTGATACCACACAGAAACTTGATAAGCTCATCGCCGCTGCTGCAAACATTGGATTTAAGGATAAGCCAAATAATCCGGCTGCCAAAGGAATCCCAATAGTGTTATAGAAGAATGCCCAGAAGAGATTCTCATGAATATTCTTAAGTGTAGAGCGGCTTAAACGAATAGCAGCACTCACATCCTTAAGACTGCTTTTCATAAGTACGATATCAGCCGCATCAATTGCGACATCCGTACCTGCACCGATTGCTACTCCAATATCAGCACTCACAAGAGCTGGCGCATCATTAATCCCATCACCAACCATCATAACCTTACCCTGGCTCTTTAATCCTGAAATAACTCTTTCCTTACCATCAGGTAATACTTCAGCTATCACTTCATCAACATGTGCTTTATCACCTATCGCTTTAGCTGTCCTTTGATTATCCCCTGTCAACATTACCACATGAATGCCCATCTTTCGCATTTCAGCTATCGTTTCAATTGAATCATCACGAATAGTATCAGCAATCGCTATTAACCCCAGGACCTTTTCACCCTTAAGAAAGAATACTGGTGTCTTACCTTCATTTGATAATTCAAGATAACGCTTTTCATATTCTTCATTTAAAGAAACTTTAGTTTTAATATAACTGTAACTGCCACCATAGATTAAGGTATCATCAATTCTACCCTCAAGCCCATTACCAGCTAAAACTTTAAAATCACTTATTTCAGGGATTTTACCATCACTTTCAAGTTTCATAATAGCCTTAGATAAAGGATGTTCACTTTTTGACTCCAATGCCATAGCTACTTCAAGCAGTTCTTTTTTGTCATCTGTAATGATATCAGTAACTGCCATCTCGCCTTTGGTAATTGTCCCTGTCTTATCAAGGACGACAATCTCAGTCTTACCGGCATTTTCAAGTGAAACAGCTGTTTTAAAGAGAATTCCATTTCTGGCACCAACTCCATTACCGACCATAATCGCTACCGGTGTCGCAAGCCCCAGAGCACAAGGACAGCTGATAACCAGAACTGCTATCGCTCTTGATAGCGCAAAACCAATCTCTTTACCAAGTATAAGCCAGACAACTGCTGTCACAAATGCGATACTCATAACTGCTGGCACAAAGATACCTGATATCTTATCAGCGATTCTGGCGATTGGAGCCTTGGTCATTGATGCTTCATTGACCATTTTGATAATATTAGCCAATGTTGTATCTTCACCAATCTTTATGGCTTCACATTTTAAATAACCTGATAGATTGATGGTTCCAGCATAAACACTATCATTTACAGCTTTATCAGCTGGGATTGATTCTCCTGTCAACATCGATTCATCAATAGCCCCATTACCTTCAATAATCTTCGCATCAGCAGGAATAGCTTCACCCGCTCTTACAACCATGATATCACCAACCATGATATCCTTTGTGAGTACTTCAACTTCTTTATCATCTCTTAAAAGTGTAGCCTTTTTAGGTGATAACTTCATAAGGCTCTTTAAGGCATCAGTTGTCTTACCTTTAGATCTGGCCTCAAGCATTTTACCTAAGGTTATTAAAGTCAGAATAGTTGCGGCTGATTCAAAGTAGAACTCATCCATATATATCATGACCCTATTCATATCACCCTTAACCATGGCATCACTCATCAGAAAGAGGATAACGGTTGAATAGATAAAGGCCGCTGATGAACCTAAGGCTACCAGTGTATCCATATTCGGTGATCTATGCCATAAACTCTTATATCCACTGATAAAAAACTTCTGATTGATTACCATGATAATCACTGTGAGTAACAGTTCTAATATTCCCATCGCCAGATGATTACCATTAAAGAATGATGGTAAAGGCCAGTTAAACATCATATGGCCCATTGATACATACATTAAGACCAGCCAGAATCCAAGCGATACCATTAATCGCTTTTTTAAAACCGGGGTTTCTCTATCAATCAGTACATCTTCTTCATCTTTAATGTTTTGACCCTTAAGACTGGCACTATATCCTGCATCTTCCACAGCTTTAATAATCTCAGATGCCGACACATCACCTTCAACACCCATTGAATTAGTTAAAAGCGAGACAGTACATGTCTTAACACCCTTGACATTATTCACAGCCTTTTCAACCCTGTTTACACAAGCGGCACAGGTCATTCCTGTCACATTATATTCCTGCATATTCCTCCTACTTCATGAGCTTTTGCATAGTCATTAAAAGCTCATCGATAACTTCATCATGTCCTTCTAGGATATCTCTTTTGACACATCCTCTGATATGATTATTTAAAAGTTCACGATTAAAGGCATTCACTGCCGCATTGACAGCTGCTGATTGAATCAGAATATCATTACAATAGGCATCATTTTCAACCATTCCCTTAATCCCTCTAATCTGACCTTCAATTCTATTTAAACGATTAATCAGTTTTTTACGTTCTTCTTCATTTCTTAATGTCTTTTTCTCATCACAGCATCCCATGATTCTCTCCTATACCCCTATGGGGTATATTAATCTTAACGCTTATTCTCTTTATCGTCAACAAATGTGCATAAAAAAATCATGATAGCTTTTAACCATCATGATTTAGTATTTTATTTTACACTGGCAATATATTCATCGACATGTCTTTCAACGACATTAAATGGTGCAGATCCTGGTGTCAGTATCGCATTATTGAAATCCTTACGGTTATACTTATCACCCAGGGCATCCTTAGCCTTATTCTCTAACTCAATAAACTGCTTATAACCATAGTAATATGGATTAAACATTAAGGCTCCATCCCAGATCATCTCATAGAAATCTTCATCGATTTCACCAAAATATGGTGACAGATACTCATTTAATTCTTCATATCCCCAACCATAATAATGAACTCCCATATCACCTAGCATAATCAGATCATAAGTCAGAATTTCATTAATCATCAAAAACTCAGTACCCTTATTCTCAAGATATTCACCAGCGATAGCTGCTGCATATACCGCATAACCTTCAGTATAGGCTGATGGTCCATCAAAAGACTTCTCAAAGTTATTATGAGCGTACTTATTGATGTAAGCATGCTGGTACATATGACCTGGAAGACCTTCATGAGCTACTGTATTATATGTCTGATAACTGCCAAGATCACTTCTTAAAGGATTAACACGCATCTGATTTGGTGTTGTTGAATCAATTGTTGGCACAAAGAAATAAGCCAGCACTGTTGAATCTTCACCCAGAATCTCTTCAGGAATATCTTTGATGACATAATCAATCTCTCCTAAATCAGGAAAATCTGCAAGATACTTACTTTCAATAAAGTCCAGAATCTCTTCATATGAATTAAATGATACTGGTACATCATATAGTGTCGCAAATGATTCATATTCTTCAGGATAGAATGATGCCAGAGTACTGAATTTCATAAACTGACTTTCAATATCTTTATTGAGTTCTTCTTCAAAAGCTTCAGGTGTAATTTCCTTACCACATTCATCAATCAGATTGAGACTGTAATATTCCTTACCATCAGGTAAAGAGGCAAAACCCAGTTTATTAATCTTACCAGAACTTTCTGCCACATTTAAAAAGTTCAATAAGCTTCTATATGCTTCCTTAAAATCATTATCTGTTACTTCCAGAAGTTCACGCTTATATTCAGCGGCTTTATCCTTATCAAGTTTCAGACTGTCAATATTATAAAAAGTACCTTCAAGCAGTTTCGACGCATCAGCTTCTATCATACCTTCAACATAATCAATCACATCATCCGCATTGAGCATCAGATAACCCTTATCTAACTGAACCCCAGCATATTCTATAACTGATTCCATATAATCTGGCACATCCTTCAGTAATGTGATCAGATATTTAACTGAATCTTCATTTCTTATCTCAAAGTCAAACAGTATCTGTGGTATCGCTACCTGAATTCCATTAGAACTACCAAGAATCTGATAATAGTAATCAAACTTATCATTAGATAAAGCCTTAGAGATATCATAGGTAAACTTTACCTTGTCATAGATATCTTTCTGATAATCCAGAAGTTTTTCCCTATCAAAAGCCAGAATCTTCTCATATGGCTTTAGAAGTTCCATCTCTTCTTCATAGCTCAACTCTTCAACTCTTGAGCCAAGGCTGATCTCAACCTTACTCATATCAATCCCAAAGTTGGCAGGATTTTCAATTGTCTGATATAAATCCAGAAAATCATCACTAATAGTTTCAATAAATACTTCATCGAGAACCGTTTCAAATTCAGCCTGCAGTTCTTTTTGACCTTCATTATTGACGTTATTATTTGTACATCCACTTAGTCCTAAAAAGCACAATATCAGGATATAGATTAATAATTTTTTCATACTCATTCTCCCTTATTGATATGGTCAATTTTATCAGATAATTCCTTCAATAATTCATTAAATGGCAGTTCACTCTTAAATGGATTAAAGAAATGATATTTCTGATGCAGTCGATCATGTCTTTCAGATATACGGTCTTTGATACTTTCATATCTGACAATGACATCATTTTCATCGGCGTATTTCTTAAGTTTAGCGATAATACCTGATGAATGCACAACGTCTATAATCAAAAACCCAAAGAATAATCCAATAAAGAATGAGAAACCAAGATTATTGGAAAACCAGTAAAGGGCGTCATAGACATAGTGATGGATAAAGAAATAGTAGATACCTCCAATAATTGCCCAGATAACCGAAAAGAGTGGACAGATTAAACCATTCACATTACCCCAGATATCTGAATAATCCCAAAGTCTGACCTTAAAGACCTTTAAAAGGAATAGACCAGCAATATATTCAATCAGCGTCATCGCAATTGCCATCAATACAAAGATAAATAATCTATTTATTCCCTGATTTTCAAACAATGCGACATCCTCTAAAAAGGCAATCAGAAACAGTGTACACAAACCAAAACCATAGATGGGTAAATATGGTCCTGTACAGAACCCTGGATTGATGATGTGATTAGTCTTATGAACAATATTACGGAAGATCAGTTCCATAATCCATCCCAAAGTTGAACCAACAAAGAAAAGAAAAGCCAAAACCAGAAATGTATTCATGATTATTTACTCCTGCATTTATCAATATCAATTGCCAAAACCACCATTAAGACATCAAGCGCATCATCATCTTCTTTGACATCAATGACATAGGTATCCGTCAGATTAAAGACTTCTTTAGACAAAGACGCTACTTCATGATTATGACGATCGACAATACTATACTCCCATCCAAGTATATCTCCTTCCACTTCCCAGTCACGATATTCAATCATGTAATAGGGTTTAAAGAAAGAGAATTCTCTTCTGATTAAACCTTCCAGTTCATCATTCTTATATATTTCATAGGCTGGTAATAAAGTTATGATTCTCTCCTTAATAGTTGATACATGATTATCATAATAATCATAGATCTTTAAAAGATGTCCCCAAGACAGTTCACCTTCAACTCTAAATTCAACTTCACCATTCTCATTATAAATATCATAACTGTCAAACCAACTTAAAAAACGCTGTTTAAAATATAATTTCATAAGCCTCCTAAAAAACCGGAATCAAATCCCGGTTCATTAATATCCTTTAACTGATATACGATTCATAGCTTTGCGTAAGGCAACTTCAGCTCTTTTCTGATCCATATTTGGATCATGAATACGCTTCTCAGCACGTTCCTTAGCTTCTTCAGCTCTTCTTAAATCAATATCTTCCTTATTTTCAATGGCTGGTGTCAGAATTGTACATTCATTATCCTTGAAATACAACATTCCACCGGCAATGGCATATACTTCTCTTTTCTCTTCAGCGAGTTCCATTTTAGAAATCTTTAAAGATACAACGATTGGCATATGATTAGGCAGAATACCTCTTTCTCCATCCAGTGATACAACATTGACAATTGAAGCTGTGGTTTCCTTATATAAACCATTAGGTGTCACAATACGGACATTAATCATTGTGACCCAGTTCCTTCGCCTTACTTACAACGTCCTCAATAGTTCCCGCAAACATGAAGGCCTGCTCAGGATAATTATCATATTTACCACTTAAGATTTCCTTAAAGCTTCTGATAGTTTCACTCAGTGGTACATATTTACCCTTCATACCTGTAAACTGTTCACCAACACTGAATGGCTGAGACAGGAAGTTACGGGCACGTCTTGCACGGTTAACAGTACGCTTATCTTCTTCGCTTAATTCATCCATACCAAGGATCGCGATAATATCCTGTAATTCTTTATATCTTTGTAGAAGCGATGTAACACCACGGGCAACCTCATAATGTTCATCACCGACAACCAGTGGATCTAAGACTCTTGATGATGATTCCAGTGGATCTACAGCCGGATAGATACCTAATGATGCGATTGTACGGTCAAGTACAGTCTTGGCATCAAGGTGAGTGAAAGCTGTAGCTGGCGCTGGGTCAGTCAGGTCATCGGCAGGTACATAAATAGCCTGTACAGATGTGATTGATCCATTTTCAGTTGATGTGATTCTTTCCTGAAGCTGTCCCATTTCAGTAGCCAGTGTTGGCTGATAACCAACGGCACTTGGCATACGTCCAAGTAAAGCTGATACTTCAGATCCAGCCTGAGTAAAACGGAAGATATTATCAATGAATAATAATACATCCTGATGGTCATGGTCACGATAGTATTCAGCCATAGTTAAACCACTTAAACCAACTCTCATTCTGGCACCTGGTGATTCATTCATCTGACCATATACTAAGACAGTCTTATCCAGAACTCCAGATTCCTTCATTTCATGATACATATCATTACCTTCACGGGTTCTCTCACCAACACCAGTAACGACACTTCGTCCACCATGTTCCTTGGCGATATTATGAATCAGCTCCTGCATGAGGACAGTCTTACCAACACCTGCCCCTCCAAAGAGACCAATCTTACCACCTTTAGCATATGGACATAATAAATCGATAACCTTAATACCTGTTTCAAGAATTTCTGAACTTGTCATCTGTTCTGCGAAACTAGGTGCTTCACGATGAATTGGCATTCTCTTAACATCCTTATCAAGTTCACCAAGTCCATCAATTGTATCTCCTAAGACATTAAACATACGTCCCAGGATTTTTTCACCAACAGGTACCATAATTGGATTACCTGTATCAGTAACTGTCATATTTCTTACAAGACCATCTGTAGAACCCATGGCGATACAACGTACAGCGTCATCACCGATATGTTGTGCAACCTCTAAAGTTAAAGTCTTACCATCTTCATAAGTAACTTTAAGGGCATTCTTTAAGTTAGGTAGTTCACTGTTATCAAAGCGAACATCCACAACTGGTCCAA
The DNA here is from genome assembly GCA_029097145.1 of Bacillota bacterium. Classification (GTDB taxonomy): domain Bacteria; phylum Bacillota_I; class Bacilli_A; order Erysipelotrichales; family Erysipelotrichaceae; genus JAHHTG01. Next base: position 1,529 of record JAQXNC010000040.1, on the reverse strand, counting down.
TAACTTGGGTAATATATCCTTCCATGTTTCCTCCTATAGCGCATCAGCCCCAGATACAATTTCTGTGATTTCCTGGGTGATTGCGGCCTGTCTTGCCTGATTATATGCAAGCACAAGTTTATCTTCAAGCTCTTCAGCATTATCATTGGCATTCTCCATCGCCATACGACGTGATGCCTGTTCAGCTGTCTTAGTCTCTAAAGATAAACTGTATATAACATTCTGCGTCATCATTACAATCAGAGAATCAAATACCTCTAGTGGACTTGGATCAAAGATTGTCTCTTTGGCAGTCTTAGCCTCACCTGTATAAGGCAGGATTGTATTGATAGCCGCATCAAATGTCACAGTATTAACAAATTTAGTATAAATAACCTGAATCCGGCCCACCTCATCATCGAGATACATCTTAATTGCCTTATCAGCAATCTTCTGAATCTTTTCATAGGTCAGATTATCAACAGATTCAGCTTCATTAACGATATTGTAACCTTCATTCTTTAAACTTCCATAAAGCTTGGTTCCAATAACACATAAAGGATCACTCTTATTCGCATTCTCCCTTAAAAGCTTCGACATGTTGATATTATAGGCTCCACAAAGACCAAGATCACTTGAAAAGATGATAGTATAAACTTTATCTGATTTCTTCTTTTCAGTAAACCTTGATTCCAGATCTGGATTAGAAGCCATGATTTCACTGACTGTACTTTGTAGTGTTTCAGCATATTCACGGTTTTTCTCCATCCCATTACGCTGTTTTGCCAGTTTGGCATTGGCAATCAGTTCCATGGCACTGGTAATCTTCTTGGTAGCCCTGATAGACCTGATTCTTGACTTCAATGCCTGTTTATTCTGAGCCATTATTTAACTCCATTAAGTGTCTTATATTCATTCATATATGCTTCGACACAAGACTTTAATGTCTCCATCATTTCCTTAGAAAGTTCTTTCTTGTCTTCCAGTTCTTCTAAGAAATCAGCATGTTTAGTCTTCATATATTTATGTAGACCCTTTTCACAGTTTTTAATCTCACTCAGTTCTACATCTTCAAGATAGTTATTTTCAACAGTATATAAACTTACAACCTGTAAACTCATCGGTAATGGTTCATACTGTCCCTGTTTTAGGATTTCCTGTAATCTTGCACCATGATCAATCGTTCTTTGAGTAATTGGATCAAGATCACTGCCAAACTGGGTAAATGACAACATTTCCATATACTGAGCCAGTTCCAGCTTTAATGATTTAGATACCTGTTTCATAGCCTTAGTCTGAGCAGCACTACCTACACGTGATACCGATAGACCTGAATCAACTGCTGGACGGTTACCAGAATTAAATAGTTCAGTCTGTAAGAAGATTTGTCCATCAGTAATTGAAATAACATTAGTTGGAATATATGCTGAGATATCTCCAGCCTGTGTTTCAATGATAGGTAAAGCTGTCAGGGATCCTGCACCCAGTTCATCATTCAGTTTGCAGGCTCTTTCAAGCAGTCTTGAATGCAGATAGAAGACATCACCTGG
>JAQXNC010000039.1 GCA_029097145.1 Bacillota bacterium | reverse complement strand
TGAAGGTGAATCAGTAGAATTGATTGGTTACACATTAACAAGAGTTAAAGGTGAAAACGTTGGAACATACACAATTACTGCAAGTGGTGCAGCTACTCAGGGTAACTACTCAGTAACTTATAATCCTGGAACATTCACAATTCTTGGTACAGTAACTTATGATGGTAACGGTAGCGTAGATGCTGTTCCAACAGATTCTAATACTTATGCTAAGGGTGCTGAGATTTCAGTAAGCACTGATGAAGTTACAATGACTGGTGCTAAGTTCATGGGTTGGAGCTTAACTCAGAATGAAGTTGCTACAAGTGAAGAAGAACTTAATGCCGCAGGTATTATTAGTGAAACTACAATGGGCGAAGAATCAATTACTCTATATGCTGTATGGGCAATAGATGAAGTTGGTACTGTTATCCCTGGTGATCCTGAAAATCCAGATGGACCTACCGAAGACATCGAAACTGGTGATAATATTCCTGACTTCTATCAGGTAAGAGTTGAATACCATGTAACAAATGGTACAACAAACTTAGATCATACATATGTAACATTATTCGCAGAAGATGGTGAAACATATGATGAAAATGGTACAGGAACACTATTAGAAGAACAAATTGCAGTTACAACAGCTAACTCAGGTTATGAAGGTGGTTCTTGGAACCCTGAAAAACCTGTAGCTGAAGAAACTGTAATCAGTAGAGAAATGGCTAATAAAGAAGGTATTATTGTATATGAAATTACTTATACTCCAGTGCCAGTTACTCCAGGTGAAGTAGTACCACAACCTACTCCAACTCCAAGTCCTAGACCATTCGTTCCAAATCCAATCGTTACTCCAGATGTTGAACCAACAGAAACTCCTGAAGTAACTCCAACTCCTTCAACTACTCCTGAAGTAATCGTTGAACCAGAAACTCCTCAGGCTGCCAGAGATAATTCTTGGGCATTACTCAACCTGATCTGCTCTGCTGGTACAGTATTACTTGGCTTATTCTTACTGATTTCTAAGACTAAGAAGGAAGAGGAAGAAGACGAGGATGAACAGAAGGGATTTGCTAATGAAGACGATGAAGCAAATCATTACAAGAGAAATAAACTATATAGATTACTAGGTGTCGTTACATCAGTCGCATCAGTTCTTGTATTTATCTTCACAGAAGATATGAGAGCTAAGATGGTTATAATCGACAGATGGACTCTATTAATGGTTGTATTACTATTCGTTAACGTTGTTACATTCTACCTGGGCAGAAGATGGCAGGAAGATGAAGACGAAGAAGAAGTACAGCAGTAATTTCTCAAAAAACTCAATAAATTAGGCTATGATTAAACATCATAGCCTTTTTTAATTTATAATGGAGACATGAAAAGATTGCTTTTATCAGTAATTGTTTTAATAATATTTATGGGTTGTTCGAATTCACTGGAAGGTTATCCTAAAGTTGAATCAGCCAGGGAGAAAGAAACGTCCAAAGATAATATTTTATATCCTGAAGCGAGTGGAATTAAAACCAGAGAAGATAATATCGTATTAATAGATTACAGTAATACTGATCATGGTTATATTATGGTCAAGACTAAGACTTCTGATCATCGAAGATTAAAGTTAAGAATCGGGCTTGGAGATGATGAATATACCTATGATATTCCAAAGGATGATGAGTATATATCATATCCTTTAACCTTTGGAGATGGAAATTATCATATTAAGGTTTACGAGAATATCAGTGACAGTAATTATGCCTTGAATTTCTCCTTCGATATGAGTGTTGTACTTGAGAATGAATATGATCCCTATCTGTATCCAAGTATAATTGTTGATTATGATTTGAATACCAGGGCTGTAGATAAGTCGTTTGAAATATGTGAAGGTGTGAAGACTGATATTGATCGCGTCTTTGCAGTGTATAAGTGGATTGTCAAGAATATTAAATATGATTACGACAAGGTTGAAGAAGTAAGTAATAAATATGTATTACCAATCCTTGATGAGACTCTGGATTTAAAGAAAGGCATCTGTTTTGACTATGCAGCACTGATGACCTGTATGTTAAGAGTCCATATGATACCAGTAAAGGTTGTGACAGGTTATGTCGAAGAAGGTTATCATGCCTGGGTTGAAGTTTATATTGAAGATATAGGCTGGATAAACCCGGATATCTACTTTGATTCAAAGGATTATTCGATGATTGATCCGACATATGATGCGATGGGTGGTGCCGATTATAATGGCATGTATGAAGACTTGTATAAGTATTAGGGGGTTTTATGAAACTGAGTAATAAAGAGTGTGCAATATTCCTGAAGGAACTTGGCAGTGTTTTAAATTCAGGATTGAGTTCTAATGAAGCTATGGCTGTAATAGCTGAAGATCTTGAGAATAAGCAGTTTAGGGATAGATTAATGATTGCTAAGGAAGCACTGGATAGTGGTGATAAGCTATCAGTGGCTTTGAAGAAGTGCGAGTGTTTTGATGATTATCTTGTGAGAATGATTGATATCGGGGAGAATACCGGTTATCTTGATAAGTCAATTAATGAATTATCTAAATACTATGCAAGACTTGATAATTCAGCTGATAAGCTTAAGGAAACCTTATATTATCCATCATTTATTCTGTTGATGATGATTGTCGTGATGGTTGTGATTGTCATTAAGGTTTTACCTGTCTTTGAAGAAGTATTGAATAATATGGGTACAGGTTTAAATACTAATGCCCTTATGCTCATGAAGGCTGGGATGTGGCTTGCGGATTATGGACTGATTATTATAGCTGGAGTGGCAGTTATCATTCTTGTATATGTCTTATATATGAAGAATAAGTATCATGATGATGCCTTTAGAGAGATGCTGATACATAATCCGATAACAGGCAGACTGGCTAAGGAGATGGATGTATCATCATTTGTCTTTGGTTTATCACTGCTCGTTAACAGTGGTTATGAAGAGGCAGAATCACTTGCGATGTTAAGGGAATTGACAAGGGATGAAAAGATAAAGACTAAGATTGATGAGATCAGTGGTTATGTGAATGATGGGGATAGTCTATCTGATGCGATATGTAAGGTTCATATCCTAAAGAGTGTCTATGAAAGAATGATCAGGATTGGGTATAAGAGTGGCAGCTTTGAAAAGACGATGAATGATGTCGCTCATCAGTATGAAAATGAAGTTGATCATTCAGTTAATCGTTTCCTGGGAATTATTGAACCGGCAATTATTATTCTATGTAGTCTGATTGTTGGAGTTATTCTGTTAAGTGTTATGCTGCCGTTATTAAGCATTATGTCGAGTATCTGATTATGAAAGTATATCGAAAGTTAATAATAAATGCACTGGTTGTCTTAGGTGTTATAGGTTATATTCTAATCAGTATTAATAATCTTAATCATGATATGAAAGATGAAAGGGCTAGAAGACTTAAGGTATCAGTAGAAAATGCTGCTGTGACATGTTTTGCGATTGAGGGGTTCTATCCTGATAGTCTTGATTATCTTGTGGATAATTATCATATAGTCTATGATCCAAAGGAGTATCATGTCTTCTATGAGACTAAGGGTGCTAACTTTAAGCCAAGGGTAGAGGTTATAGGTCGAAGTTATGAAAAAGAATAGTATATATGAACTGTTTTTAGGGTTATTGCTGGTATGTGTCTTTGTGTTATGTTCATTCTATATTATCTTACTTGGAGCTAAGAGTTACAGTGATATGGTAAGTGGTAATAATATAGAGAATACATATCGGGTGGCTTTTGATTATATCCGAAACAGGGTTAATGAAGCTAAGAGTATTAATGATATTAAGGTTATGGATAATATGCTGATAATTGATAATGATGATTATGATGTCGTGATATATCATGATGATTATTTAAAAGAGATGATGGTTAAGGATTATCGGGATACTGAAGTATTAGATGGTGAGAAGATTGTAAAGATCGATGATTTAAAGATAGAGATTAAAGATAATCATATCTATGTAGATATTAATGATAGAAAGATGGAACTGGTAAGACGATGAAGAAAAGTGGGATGTATAATTTCCTGATAGAGTTATTGATAGTAATAGTCTTTTTTGCATTGTCGATGATAGTGGTGGTTAATATCTTTAATAAGGGTGATGTATTAGGGGATAAGGCTAAGGTATTAAATGAAGCTCATAGTACCTATATATCGGTTATTGAAAAGATGAAAGAGTATGATGGAGAAGATCTGGATACATATCTTAAAGATTATGATCTTTATAGATATCATATAGAAGTCAGTGTTAAAGATAATATCAGTGAAGTTATGGTTATCTATAATGATGAAGTATTGAGTAGTGTTAAGGTTATGAGTATGGGTGATATCTATGAATAAAAAGAATATAGGAATAACACCAGGAATTATGTCAATACTGATGGTCTTTATAATACTGGTTATTACAGCTTTTGCGACTTTATACTATATCGAGGCAAGAAGAGAATACAACGTCGTAAATAAGAGTTATAATATTATTGAAGAGTATTATAAGGCCGATTTAGAGGCTATGGAATACATAAACAATATAAAACTTAACATTAATAATTACAGAAATGGTGATATAATAAATAAAAGTTTACTAATAAATGATAGACAGAGTCTTGAAATTGTGCTTGAGATAGAAAATAACGAAGTACATATTCGGGAATATTATCGATTAGTAAGTAATGGTATGGAGTATTAGTATGAGTATTACAGATATCTTAATAAAAGCGACATCGATTGATGCATCAGATATTTTTGTGATAGCTGGAGCTCCAATATCATTTAAGATTGGTGGCGTAATTGAAAGAGTCGACAACATTATATTAAAGCCACAGGATACAAGAGAACTGATAGAAGATATCTATCATCTGATTGGCAGACCAGATATCATTAAGATTGGAGAAGATGATTTCTCATTCTCGCTGCCAGGTGTAGCACGTTTCAGATGTAATGTCTTTTATCAGAGAGGATCACTGAGTGCTGTCTTAAGAATAGTCAGATATGATCTGCCTGATTATAAGAAACTTGAAATACCTGATAAGGTGATGGACTTTGCATCATATATGAAGGGTCTGGTGCTGGTGACAGGTAGTGCTGGCAGTGGTAAATCGACAACACTGGCATGTATTATTGATAAGATTAATCATCTTTACAATAAACATATTATTACTATTGAAGATCCTATCGAATACCTGCATCGTCATGATAAGAGTATTGTTTCTCAAAGAGAGATTGAACACGATACTGAAAGCTATGCCAAGGCTTTAAGGGCAGCTTTAAGAGAAGTACCGGATGTAATACTGGTAGGAGAGATGCGTGATCTAGAGACAATACAGATCGCTATGAGCGCAGCTGAGACAGGGCATCTGGTATTCAGTACTTTGCATACCATGGGAGCAGCTGATTCAGTTAATCGTATTATTGATGTCTTTCCAGCGTCACAACAGGGACAGATTAGAGTGCAGTTATCAATGACTCTGCAGGCGATAGTCTCACAACAGCTAATACCTGGTATTGATGGTAATATGCATCCGGCTTTTGAGATTATGCTTATGAATAATGCCATCAGAACTCAGATTAGAGATGGTAAGACACATCTGATTGATAACTATATCCGTAATTCCAAGGATACAGGTATGATAACCATGGATGATTCAATCTATGAATTATATACTAAGGGATTAATCAGTGAAGAGAATGCGATTATCTATGCAACTAATGAAGAATTAATGCGAAATAGAATAGGTAAGTAATGGCTAATAATTTATTACAGTTTAAAATGTTTGGTTCATTTAGAGTTATGTATCATAATGAATCATATGATCTTGAAGAAATGCTTGGTAAACAGTTATCAGGTCTTTTGGCATACTTTATTTATAACTGTAATAAGACGATTACTAAAGATTCTTTAATTAATACTTTCTGGGAAGATAGTGATAATCCTAACAGCGCTATTAAGTACGCTATCCATCGATTAAGAAATAAATTAAAAGAAACAGAATTCTTAGATAATATTATTGTTACTCAGAAGCTGGGTTATGCTGTTAATCCGGATTTTAGAATTGAAGTAGACTGTATAGAACTTGAAAGTCTTGTCAATGAGGGTAAACGGAATAATGATTTAAGTAAGGTTGAACTGGGACTTGAATATTATGTTGGAAGATTTATGAGTAATTCCGATATGTCTTGGGCTATTATTAATCGAAACTATTATCAGAATCTGGTGATGGATAATTCGAAGTTACTGTATAACCAGTATATTAAGGATGAAGATTATGCTAAGGCTAAGATTATATGTGAGAACGCCCTTAATTTTGATGAATGTAATGAGGATGTTATATATGCATATGTTAATGCGATGATTAAGGGACGTAAGTATAATGATGCCTTAAAGTATTATGATTATATTTCAAAGAAATATCAGAATGTTATGAATGAACCACTGGATGAAAGGGTCAGTTCATTATTTGCACTGGGTAGTCTTCCAAATAAGGCGCCAGAGTTGTCTTTTGATGATATGCATAATGATGAAGAGTTCCATGGTCCTTTATATTGTGATTCATTGTCTTTTAAGAAGATGTGTGAATTTGAATATCGTAATTATGTACGTAATAAAAAGCGGATTTATATTATTGTGCTGGAAGTTAAATCTGATAATAATGCCAAGTATCTTGAGATACTGGATAATATTGTCGCTAAGACCTTAAGAATTAACGATACATATGCCAGAAATGGTTCTAATCAGATTATGATTATGGTAGAATTAGCCAATGAAAATGATGAATTTATTGTGACTAAGAGAATTGTTGACAGATTCTATCACCGAATAGATTCCAAGATATGTCGAATAAATTATTATCATAAGAGTATCGATGAGATTTTTGATTAAGGAGAACTATGGAGAGAAAAGATAAGATTAATTATTATCTTGATCTGGCTGATGTGGTAGCGCAAAGAGGAACATGTCTTAGAAGAAGATATGGAGCAGTTATCGTCAAGAATGATGAAGTAATCTCAACAGGATATGTAGGTGCACCAAGAGGCAGAAAGAACTGCAGTGATTTAGGATACTGCATCAGACAGAAGATGATGATTCCAAGGGGTGAAAGATATGAGTTATGTCGTAGTGTTCATGCGGAAGCCAATGCGATTATCAGTGCATCAAGAGATAAGATGATTGATGCGACATTATATCTTTCGGGAAGAGAAGTATCTACAGGTGATTATGTATCTAATTCAAACAGCTGTTCAATGTGTAAGCGTATGATTATCAACGCTGGAATAAAGACGGTTATCGTTAGAGATAACGAGAATGATTATCGTATTATTGATGTCAACAGCTGGATTGAGAATGATGAATCATTAAATGGTACATTTGGTTATTAAAAATTTATAGATTAATTGAGAAAAGAGCCTGATATCAGATAAAAAGATACGAAGGCTCTTTTAATTGTGTGCCTGTAAAGATGTTTTATTTGGTCATATAGTATAATGCATATTAAACAAATGACGAAACAAATGACGAAATAAATGACAAAATAAATGACGAAATAAATAAGAGTCTAAACAGTACCGATCTTGAGATTCTTAAGACTATTAATCAGCATCCAGGTATAAAGGTTGATAGAATTGAAGATATTCTAAACAACAAAGGTGTTAAAACAAATAAGAATCAAATCAGAAACTCTATCAGAAGAAAAATTGCATCTTATATAACCTATAAGGGATCAAATAAAACTGGTGGATATTATCTGCTTTAAAAAATATAAAATTAGGCATCTGCATTTAATCTCTAGAGCGCACATGATACATACTTCAGTATCATATCTCTCATGATTATTACTTATACAATGTTAAAAATGATGGAAGGGCTTTCATTTTTATTAAAAAAGTGTAAAATAAAGATAAAGAAGATGTTAAATCATCTTAGAAGGAGACAAAATGAAAAAGATAATTATGTTATTGATGGCAGTACTTATGGTTTTCTCTATGACTGCATGTGGTGGTGGAGAAACTGAAGGTACTGGTGGCGATGAAGGTACAGTAGGTGGTGGAGACTTAGTTATTTATTCTCCAAACTCTGATGCGCTGATCGAAGTTGTAGAAACATTTGGTGAAAAATATGGTATCAATGTTCAGGTTGTTTCTGCAGGTACTGGTGAATGTCTTGAAAGAATTTCAGCAGAAAAAGATAATCCACAGGCTGATATCATGTTTGGTGGTATGAACTATGCTAACTCTTTCAATCCTGACTATGTTCCATTATTTGAACCATATGTAGCTAAGGGTGATGAAAATCTTCCAGAAGCATACCAGAACTTCAATGGTATTACAACTCACTACTGTCTGGATGGTTCAGCTGCATTATTAATCAATACTGATGAATATGCTAAGTTAGGTTTAAATGTTGATGAATTTACAGGTTATAAGGATTTATTAAGACCTGAATTAAATGGTAAGATCGCTATGGGTGACCCTGCTAACTCATCAAGTGCGTGGGCTGAATTAACTAATATGCTGCTGGTTATGGGTGAAGAACCATATGATGAAGCTGCATGGGACTGGGTAAATCAGTTTATTGGTAACCTCAATGGTGTTATGCTTTCATCTTCAAGTGCTATCTATAAAGGTGTAGTAGCTGGTGAATATGTTGTTGGTGTATCTTATGAAGATCCATGTGTATCATTACTGGTTGATGGTGCTACAAATGTTAAATTAGTATATCCTGAAGAAGGTGCTGTATGGTTACCAGCAGGTATCGCTATTATTAAGAATGCGCCAAATATGGAAAATGCTAAATTACTGGTTGACTGGATTATTTCTGATGAAGGTCAGGCTGAAATCGCTAAGACTACTGCAAGACCAGTAAATCCAAACATTAATAATACAGCTGAACAAATGACTCCATTCTCTGAAATTAATGTTAAATATGAAGATATGGAACTCTGTGGTGCTAATAAGAAGGCATGGCAGGGACGCTGGACAGATTTATTTAACGCTGCTCAGTAATATCAATTAAACAAATAATTAAGAGGAGTTAGAATATGAGTAAATATATTAAAATACGCAATGCTGTTAAGAAATATGATGAACAGACAATCATTTCTAACTTATCTCTGGATATCAAGGAGGGTGAATTTTTTACCCTCCTTGGTCCATCTGGATGTGGTAAGACAACACTGCTTAGAATGATTGCCGGGTTTAACAGTATTGAAGGCGGCGATTTTTATTTTGGTGAGACAAGGATTAATGATATGGATCCTGCCAAGCGTAATATTGGGATGGTATTCCAGAATTATGCCATCTTCCCAAATATGAATGTTGAAAAGAATGTCGCTTTTGGTTTAAAGAACAGAAAGCTTCCTAAGGAAGAGATTCAGTCAAAGACTGATCAGTTTTTAAAACTGATGAAGATTGATGAATATCGTGACAGAATGCCAGAAAGACTATCAGGTGGTCAGCAACAGCGTGTTGCCCTGGCAAGAGCTTTAGCGATTACACCAGATGTCTTATTAATGGATGAACCACTCTGTAATCTTGATGCCAAATTAAGAGTTGAGATGCGTACTGTTATTAAGGAAATCCAGAATGATGTTGGTATTACTACTGTTTATGTAACGCACGATCAGGAAGAAGCCATGGCTGTATCTGACAGAATCGCTGTTATGAATAATGGTGATATTCAGCAGATTGGAACACCTAAGGTTTTATATCAGCGACCAGCTAATCTTTTTGTAGCGACATTTATTGGTCATACTAATGTCTTGGATGGTGAATTAAAGGTTAAGGATGGAAAGCCTTATCTTGTATTACCTGGTGACTATGAAGTATTACTTGAGACAGTTATGATTTCTGAGATTAAAGATCAGAAAGTTAAGGCCAGCATCAGACCAGAAGAGTTTATTGTTGATATCAATAATAAGGATGGTCTTGAAGCGGTTGTTGATGATGCGGTATTCTTAGGATTAAATACGCATTACTTTGTGCATCTAGTTGATGGTGAGAAGATTGAAATTATTCAGGAATCACAGATTGATTCAATGATTGAAAAGGGTGCCAGGATATATCTTAAGATAAAGACAGAAAAGATTAATGTCTTTGATGAAAAGGGTGATCATAATCTGATTGAAGGTGTTATCAATGATTATGATATCTATAAGGATTAGTTATGAATAAGGCTACGAATAAATTCTTCGATATCTGGAAAGCAGTATCGATTGGTATCCTTTGTCTGTATGCTTTATTTTTGATATATCCTCTATTTAAACTGTTATATAATGCTTTCTTCCTTGATGGAAGTTTTACTACTCAGTATTTTCAGAGTTTCTTCTCACAGAAATATTATGTCAAATCCATATTCAACTCTTTAAAAGTTAGTGTCTGTGCAACTGCATTATCATTGATTATCGGTATACCTTTGGCTTATTTCTATCAGATGTATGAGATTAAGGGTAAGACAGTTTTACAGGTATTGATTATCCTATGTTCGATGAGTGCTCCATTTATTGGTGCTTATTCATGGATTATGCTTTTGGGAAGAAGTGGAGTTATTACTAAGTTTATTGAA
>JAQXNC010000038.1 GCA_029097145.1 Bacillota bacterium | reverse complement strand
TTTAATCAGTTATATGAATTAAGTGATAAAGCTTTATACAAGGCTAAAAATGATGGTCGCAATAAAATTGAGATAATGTAAAATAAAACTCTCATCGTTATTTATGATGAGAGTTGTTTTACTTATTGCTGGATGTTTTCCTGAAGAGTGATGTTTACAGACATTTCTTTATTATTACGGATGATTTTAAGTGTAACTGTATCACCGACTTCACATTTCTTTAAAGCGTTGCTCAAATCATTATATGAAGTTATATCCTGATCATTAAATCCAATAATACGATCATATTGAATCAGTCCAGCTTTGCTTGCAGCACTGTTTTCAAGGACTTCGGTAATATATAATCCTTTTTCAAAACCATTCATATCCTGTGTCAATTCAGTAACGGTAATACCAATAGTTGGACGATCCTTGACATAACCATCTTTCAGAAGCGATTCAACTATACTGTTGACAGTATTAGATGGGATGGCATATCCTAAACCTTCAATTGTGGTTGAGTTAAGAATTGAAGAAGATGTTTTAGCATTTACAATGCCAATCAGTTCGCCGTTGATGTTGAATAAACCACCACCAGAATTACCGCTGTTGATTGCTGCATCAGTCTGGAACAGATCCATTGTCTCGTTGTTGATGGTTATTTCTTTATGTAGAGCACTGATTATACCGCTGGTGACTGTGATACCATAACCCAATGGATTGCCAATAGCGATTGCACTGTCACCAACTTCTACTGCATCGGAATTTGCGATAATGGCATACGTTAAATCGGTTTCATCAATCTTAATTAAAGCGATATCTGTTTTTGAATCAGTACCAATCAGTTTTGATTCATATTCCTTGCCATTTAATTTGACTTTGATATCACTGGCGCCAGATATGACATGGTTATTAGTTACGATATAACCATCTGCAGATATAATGACACCTGATCCAAGTGCGGTTGATTCGCTTTCTCTTCCAAAATAATCAGTTGACTTAATGGTTGTTTCAATTTCGACAACAGTATCATAAGCGATACTAATTGCATCTTTAACATTTGATGACTCCTTGGTAGTGTATGAAGTGTTGTTGTTTGAAATCACTGGATTTTCTTTGTTTTGATTCAGTTCAGCAGCTCCCATATTTCCAAGATATCCTCCAAGTAAAGCTACCAGAAATATAATTAAAATACTTTTAAAATCTATTTTCATATACTTTTCTATCAGTAATTGATAAACTCCTTTCTGTTTATACTTTTACTTTAGAATCTATAGGTGAAATATATGTGAACTTAGCTTAAAATATCGATGATTTTTAAGGCAACTCTGATACCATCAAGGGCGCTTGACATAATGCCGCCGGCATATCCTGCTCCTTCACCCATAGGGTATAGACCATTTGTTGATACACTTTCAAGAAGTTCGTTTCTTTTAATTCTTACTGGACATGATGATCGGGTTTCAGGACCAACCATTATTCCTGAATCAATAAAGCCTGGTATTCGCTTATCAAAATATTCAAATGCTTCAATAAAAGCTTTATTGAGTTTTTCGTCAAAGAAATTATTGAAATTATATAATACTGTACCCAGTGAATATGATGATTCAAAAATTAAAGGATTAACAGTATTGTTGATATAATCTTTGATATTGGAAGATAAGGCTTTATATGAACCAGAAATATCGTAAGCCTTCTTTTCAAGTTTATGAATATACTCAAAGCCATCAAACAGCTTATCTCCAAAATCTTCAGAAGAAACCTGTACCAGGATTGCACTGTTGGCAAGATGATTATCGCGTTTTGAATACGACATACCATTTGTGACGATGGTATTTAAATCACTGCTCGATGGTACAACAAAGCCACCAGGGCACATGCAGAAACTATATACGCCTTTATCGAGGCTTGTTTTGGCTCTTAAAAAGTATTCTGCTGGGCCTAAGATATCAAGATATCTTAAGTCGTTATATTGGTTTAGATTAATCAGATTCTGGGGGTGTTCAACTCTGAAACCGATACTGAAATCCTTCGGTTCCATATATACACCACATTTATATAATTGCCTGATAGTATCATAGGAACTATGTCCAATACCGAGTAGTACATAATCACTGTAATATGTATCCTTATCAGTTATTACACCCTTAATCCTGTTGTTTTCGATAATAAACTCTTTTACTGCTTCACCAAAATGAAAATCAACACCCTTGCTTGCCATATCATCTGTCATAGATGTAATGATTTTCTGAATTTCATCAGTGCCAATATGAGGATGTGCATCATAACGAATGTTTTCTTTTGCTCCATATTCAATGAATTTATCTGTAATATATTCAATATATGGATCTTTGATTCTTGTTGTCAGCTTGGCATCTGAAAAGGTACCGGCACCACCTTCGCCAAACTGGACATTTGATTCAGGATTAAGAATCCCATCATTGAAAAAACTATATACTTCTTCTTTACGGATGCTTATTCGATTTCCTCTTTCAAAAACAATTGGCTTTATGCCATGTTCCAAAAGAAAGAGAGCACTGAAGATACCGCTTGGTCCATATCCAATAATTACAGGTCTTTTGTCAGTATTAATTTTTTTGAATTCTCTATCATACGAAACATACTCTTTTACATCCTTTTGACCAATATAGCGTTTTTCGTTTTTCAAGGAAACCAGTAATGTATAAACCAGCAGTGGTTCTTTTCGGGCATCTATTGACCTTGAATATATGCGATATGTAATTAATTCGCTTTCACTGATTCTAAGTTTTTTTAATAGATGTTTTTTTAATGATGATTCATCTTCATCAAGATGAAGTTTAATCTGATTTATCAATAACATATGTACTATTATATTGTTAGATTTGCATAAATGGAAGAATAATGACATAATTTAAATGTTTATGAGTAAAAAGAATATTAAAGTTTCAAAAGAATTTGCCAAAAGGCAGTTTTCAACAGCTGGTATGGCACTGTTATTATATGCACTGATAGTTCTGATTCTTCCTGAATTCTTAAAACTTTATTTTATGAGTATTGGAATATACAGTGATAATAATTCTCTGATAAACACTGGCATTCTATATACATTAATCGTTATTGGAACGCTGGTACCGTTTCTTTTACTTAAGCAGTCATGTCATATCAGAATAAAGGATTTCTGGCGAAAGTGTAATGCTGGATTTAGTGATCTTTTTGCTGATTCAATAGTATATTCGGCTATTGGAACGCTATTTATGTTTTTAACCATCGTTATTAACAGTTATATAAAGATAGGTGATAGTATGATTACATCACTAGGAATATCTGTTAATGGCTCATGGGCTTATAATCCGATCTTCTTTGTATTGTTTGTGATTGCGACACCATTTGTTGAAGAAATTGCATTCAGAGGTATTCTTTTAAGAGTATTGGGACGTTATGGTAACTATTTTGCAATGATTAGCTGCAGCCTAGTGTATGCAATTCTTCATGGAAGTATTGCTGAAGTAATACCGACATTCTTTTTATCAATCATTCTGATTAAACTGACATTGAAGTATCGCAGTATTCAGCCAGCAGTAGTAGCTCATATTATTTTTAACGCTATTTTGTATCTGATGGCACTGACCCCAGGTAAATATTACCAGATTGTAGCGATAGTGATTTTTGCGATATATCTGATGGCAATTATTGTAGTATTCTCACGAAATTATCGCTATGTCAAAGTCAGACAAAAGAATAATGAAAAAATGCTGTATTCGCTGTTCTTTTTCAGATTCACAGTATTTTTGTCATTAATAATTGGTGCGGTATATACTGTTTTATATACATTTTTATAGTAGGAGGGTAATATGTACAGCTTTTTAAACGATTATTCAGAAGGAGCTCATGATCGGATTATTGATGCACTTGTCAGAACTAATCATGAAGTAACAGTTGGTTATGGCATGGATGAGTATTCAGATATGGCTAAAAAGCGTATCATCGATGAAATAGGAGTTGATGCGGATGTTCATTTTCTTTTAGGAGGAACACAGGCTAATCTATGTGTTATTTCATATTTATTAAAACCATACGAAGCTGTTATCGCCTGTGATACTGGTCATATCAATGTTCATGAGGCGGGAAGTATTGAAGCAACAGGTCATAAGGTCTTGCCTGTCAACAACAAAGATGGCAAACTAACTGTTAATGATATCAGAGAAGTTATGTCATTACATCATAATGAGCATATGGTTAAACCTAAAATGGTTTATATATCTAATTCGACAGAAATAGGCAGTGTATATACAAAAGACGAACTTGAGGAAATCTATCGCTATACTAAGGAAAATGACCTTTATTTCTTCATTGATGGAGCGAGATTGGCTAATGCGATAATGGCTGAAGGATCAAATCTTACATTGCATGATGTCGCTGTTAATTCTGATGTCTTCTACATCGGAGGTACTAAAAATGGTCTCTTATTTGGCGAAGCAGTTATTTTCAAAGACAAAAAACTGTCTGATTCATTCCGTTACACCATGAAACAAAGAGGGGCTATCTTAGCCAAGGGAAGAATTCTGGGTGTACAGTTTAATGAACTGTTTAAGGATGGTTTATATTATGAAATGGCTAAACATGCTAATTCACTGGCTATGAAGATTCAGGATACACTGATTGAACTTAATGTACCACTGGTTGTTAAGAGTACAACCAATCAGATATTCCCAGTCTTCTCACATGAAATAATTGAAAAAATGAAGGAAAAATATCTTTTTGAAGAATGGTCGACGATTGATGATAAACATACTGCGATTCGTTTTGTAACTTCATGGGATACAAAGGAAGAGGTTGTTGATTATCTTATTAATGATCTTAAGGAGCTATTTAAATGATAAAGGAAAAGAGTTTTAAATCGTCATCTGACAGTTTGAATATAAGTTATCTTGAATCTATTCCTGATGGTGAATTAAAAGGGGTTGTTCAGCTGGTGCATGGTATGGCTGAACATAAGGAAAGATATATGGAATTCATGGAATTTCTGGGTAAACATGGGTTTGCTTCATATATTAACGATCACCGTGGCCATGGTAAGAGTATTAAAAATGAAGATGATCTGGGTTATTTCTATGATGATAAAGCTGATTATATAGTAAATGATGTCTATAATCTTACAAGGATAATCAAGAGTAATCATCCTGGTTTGCCAATTTATCTCTTTGGACATTCGATGGGATCAATGGTTGTCAGGAAATATACTTCAATTCATGATGATGAGATTAATAAGCTTATAGTATGTGGTTCACCAAGTAAAAACAGTGCTGTTTCTCTGGCGCTTGTATTATCAGGTATTATTGGTACATTTAAAGGTGATCACTATCGCAGTACATTTATAAATAATCTGGCTTTTAAAGGTAATGATGAACGTTTCAAGAGTAATCTTAAGAATGCATGGTTATCTCTTAATGAGGAAAATGTTGTAGCCTACAATAAGGATAAACTGTGTGGTTTTACATTTACAGTCAATGGTTTTATCAATCTCTTCACCCTTATGAGAGATACATATGATTCAAACAGATATCAGATGAAAAACAGGAAACTGGATATTCTCTTTATTGCAGGGGAAGATGATCCTGTGATTATTTCAAAGGATAAATTCAAAAAAGCAGTAGCTTTTATGAAAGACCTTGGATATCAGAATGTTAATTCTATTCTCTATCCAAAATTACGTCATGAAATACTAAATGAGAAAGAAAAACAGCAAGTATTTGATGATGTATTAGAATTTATAGAAAAATAAATAAATGGCCATGTATTGGCCATTTAAATTGGGAGGTTAATATGATTTTAGATATGATTGATGAAGAGTTACTTGAACTTTCTAGAAAATCGGATATCGAACTTGATGAAATATATAAGAATATTGATGATATATGCTTTCATAATTCAAACCGTATTCTTTCAGCTTTTATTGAGAATAAGGTATCATATTCTGATTTTGGTGATATTAATGGATATGGCAGTTATGATAGTGGTCGAGATAAGCTCGAAAAGATATTTGCTACAGTATTAGGATGTGAAGATGCTTTGGTGAGACCACAGATTATGAGTGGTACCAATGCCATATATCTCACATTATCTGCTCTTTTGAAATATGGTGATACTATGATTTCTATTACAGGTACACCATATGATTCTTTGCTTGAACTGATTGGTGTCAGTGGTGAATCAACCCAGTCATTAATGGCTAACGGTGTCAGATTTGAACAGATTGATCTTGTAGACAATGATTTCGATATTGAAAAGATTAAAGAAAGACTTAAAAAGAACGATGTAAAACTGGTGGAGATTCAAAGGTCTAGAGGATATTCATCAAGACTTTCGCTGAATATTAAAAAGATTAAAAAAGTAATTGAAGAAATACGCAAGGTTAATCAGAATGTAATAATCATGGTCGATAACTGTTATGGTGAACTGGTCGAGAAACTTGAACCAGGACATGTGGGTGCTGATGTGATTGTTGGTTCTTTAATGAAGAATCTTGGAGGAGGTATCGCAACTACTGGTGGATATGTAGCTGGAAGGGAGAAATTGGTACATATGGTCGCCGAAAGATTAACTTCTCCAGGTATCGGCAAGGATCAGGGTGCCAATTTCAACCTCAACAATTCATTCTTCAAAGGGATTTTTATGGCTCCTAGTGCTGTGCGTAATGCACTAAAGACTGTGGTATTTGCAGCTTATATGTTAGAGAAACTTGGATATAAAAATGTATCTCCTAGATTCGATGAAGATCGTACCGATATTATTCAGACACTTGAACTTGGAAGTAAGGAAGCATTGGTTAGATTTACTCAAGGTATACAGGAATCATCACCAATTGATTCGTATGTACGTGTATTACCTGCACCAATGCCAGGCTATCCTTTTGATGAAGTGATGGCCAGTGGTAGTTTTACTCAGGGAAGTACTATTGAATTATCAGCTGACGCTCCGGTTATTGAACCATATACTCTCTATATGCAAGGTGGTCTAACGTTAGAATATTCTAAACTGTCAATACTGCTTTCATTGACCAAAATAAAAAGGGAAGCCTAAACACTTCCCATCTGTCCTCCATCAATTCTGATGATTGTATTATTGATAAATGATGCTTCAGGACTGATTAAAAACTTTACAAGATAGGCGACATCTTCAGGTTTGCCATATCTTTTAACCATTATTTTATCTATTTCTTCCTTAAGGAACTTGTCATCATAACCATCGAGTTCCTTTTCTGTTCCTATAAAACCCGGAGCGATGGCGTTAACTCTGATATATGGACTGAATTGAACAGCCAGATCATGAGTTAAAGAATTAAGCGCAGCCTTGGATGCATCATAATCAAAACACATCGGATAATAGGTATTCATACCATTGGTACTGGAAATATTGATAATTACACCATCTTCATTATCGAGCATATGTCTGTATACTCTTTTGGCACAGTTATACGCACCGACAACATTGACATCGAGTGTTCTTCTGAATTCATCGGCTGTCTTTAAATGAAACATATTGGATAAATCAACAGCAGCATTATTGATAAGAATATCTACTCCACCAAGTTTGTTTTCTATTTCGCTAATCATTGCATCGACTTCCTGTTCTGAAGAAACATCAGCCTGAATGGCAATACATCTGACTTTAAAAATATTTCTGATAGTTGAAGCCAGATTGTCAGCTTCTTTTCTGGAAGTCAAATAATTAATAACGATATCATAACCGTTTTTAGCCAGTTCAAGAGCTATAGCCTTACCAATGCCTTTAGCTGCTCCTGTAATTAATACAACCTTATTCATAAAATAAAAAGAGCTTGATTAAGCTCTTCCTGCATACTTGCCATCTGTTGTATAAACAACGATTCTTTCGCCTTCCTCGATAAACTGAGGAACTCTTAATGATAAACCGGTTTCAGTTACAGCATCTTTAGTCTGAGTAGATGGAGCACCTTTAATAGCTGGGTCAGTCTGAGCAATAGTCAATTCAACTTTTTCAGGTACTGAAACATCAAGAAGTGTACCTTCAAAGAACATCAGCATTACTTCCATACCATCAATGATAAAATACTTATTGAATCCGATATGTTCTTCTGTTAATTCATATGTATCATATGTTTCCATATCCATGAAATAATATGTGCCATCTGCAACATATGAGAACTGAGCTTTCTTCTTTTCGATAGTTGCTGCATCAAATTTAGTAGATGCGTTAAAGTTTCTTTCCTGTGTAGAACCTGTCTTCAGATTCTTCATCTTTGTCTTTAAGATAGCTGCGCCTTTACCAGGTTTTACATGTTGGAAATCTAATACAACCCAAGGATCGCCATCAACAATAACTGTTAAGCCTGTTCTGAAATCTCCTGCTTCAATTGCCATAATTTTTATTCTCCTATATATATTTTTTTGACTAGATAATTATATCAGTTTAATCTGTATTTCTCAACAATAAGCCTTAAAACAGTGTAGCCTGTTCTTCTTTATGTGACTTAATATATTTACTCCACTTGATATAACCATAAGTAGTATTTGTGAAATATCCCAGTTTAAGAATCAGTAAGACATACTGGCCTGAAAGGATATTGATGATTGATTCAAGTGCTGCACAAATATACCAAGCAATCCACTGTTCTCTTAATCTGAAGAAAATAAATAAACCATTAGCGACACCTACAGCCGATGCGCAGGCATCAATGTAGATGATGGCAGTTTCAAGATTCTTATTGGTAATGAAATCTGTTGCGATATCAAGACCACTTAAGAAATAACCAACAACTATAGTCCAAACGATGATTCCAAGTATTACCAGAACTTCTTGATATCCTTTGAGTCTTCTAACAACTGTCAAGTCATCTTCGACATCATCCTTGTGTTTGCTCCAGTTGATAAAGCTTAAAATATCAATTGGTAACCAGAAGAATAGAGTTGTCACCATTGTTGCGAAGCGATACATTAAAACGATACACATCACAATTTCGACAATTTCAACTCCTACTGATACTAGGAAATTATATCTTGACTGTTTTGAGATTAACAGTTCACATAGAATATTGAGGAATGTATCGAGTAGGTATAACAGCATAATAACGATGCCATTAACTCCATTGGCACTCTCTTCAGGGAAGATAACTGAGAAGATGGTTGCCAGAACCATAATTGAAATAAACCATGATTTCTCATATGTAGTAAAGAATCTGCCAAATATGAATACAATCATCACAGATATCAGAAGAATAGCTGATGAGATTCCAAAATTGAATACTGGTGATAATTCTTTTGCGGTAATCTCTTTGTATGTGTCCTTTATTTCATTTACTGTGGCATTTTCATGATCAAGGAACAATGTCTTACCGTTAGCTGTCTTATATTCATAGGCAGTGATGCTTTCACCATCAAGATTTTCATAATCTTCATATGTATATGTAACGATAATACTCTTTTCATCATTACTGTAAGATACATCACAGACAGTATTATCTTCGTCACATTCATCCTGATCATCCATTGACATCTGAACAGTTCCTACAAATGAAGCATTGCCATCGCATTCATTCATTTTCACAAGACCAAATGCAGTAGAAACAACAGAACCTAATAAGAGTAATACTATCGCTATTATTTCGATGGTTCGTATAGTCTTATTGGTTTCTATATTTTTTTCAAAAAATCTTTTCATAATAACCCCTTAAATAATTAGAAAAAATATTCTAACTGTGCCATTATACTAAACTTAAATTATCATATCAATAAATAATAATTCAAAAAATAAAAAAAGCTCATAAGAGCCTAATCTATAAATGGTCCCCAAAGCCGGATATTAACCCATACTAATAATTTTATTCAATATTTCTCAATAGTCCTAAAATGCTTTATTTATGGGTTTTTATTGAGTTTTGATTTTCTTGTTGTTTTTCATTAGTATATTATAATTGTTCCCAAAATGTTCCCAAACTGTTACGATTGTTCCCAAATTGTTCCCAGAAAAAATTTTAATTCTTATTTCTGTTTGTTATTGCCAGTCTTTTTAAGTTTTCATTACTTCTTGCATAAGATACTGTCATATTTACTTCTTTATGTCCCATTAACTCCTGAGCAGTTCTTAAATCTACACCTGAAGTAATCAGATCAGTTGAGAATTGGTGCCTTAATTGATATGGTCTGAATTCTCCTTTTGATATTCTCCTTGTAATGTTAGATAAATAAGTTCCATCCATAAATAGCCCATTATCTCTTTTAAACAGATATCCATTTATTGATCTATCAATCAGGAGTTTCAAAATTGGTATAAGTTCATCACTAAATGGAACATATCTGATAGAACATTCTGTTTTTGTTTTTCTGATTGTGTTCTTTTCTGTTGAAGTTGTTCCAACACTTTTCCATACATGGATTAACATTGAACTAAAATCAATGTCATCAGATGATAGGGCGAAAGTTTCAGAAGGTCTTAATCCTGTATAATACATGATCATTAATGCTCCCTGACACAATAAAGAATCATTTTCTTTCATGTGACTGTTTTGGATACCTTCTATGACTTCCATAAGTTCAGAATATGAAGTTTCAACATTCCTTTTAATTTCAATAACTTCACTCTTAGGGACTAAAACAGAATAAGTTTCATCTTTTATAACAATGTCTTTTGCTATGGCGTATCTATACATTTTTTTCCAAATGGTGAAAACTCTTTTTATAGTGTCGTTTCTTGAAGTTGATACCATTTTATTAAGGCTTTTCTGTATTTCATTAAATTTAATAGTGTTAAAATAACTTGATCCTTAGAAATATTATTCAATGTATTTCCCATAAATAAGTCTTAATTTATTCTTTTTAAATAATGAGCATG
>JAQXNC010000037.1 GCA_029097145.1 Bacillota bacterium | reverse complement strand
ACATTGATCTTCGTATGCAAGATATGCCAGTTTTTCAACGTTTTCCATCCACTTGGCTTCTTCACAGTTCTTCTGATCTTTAAAGGCCATGGCAATACCAACTTCCTTACCCAGTTTGTAGCAGGCATCAGCATAAGCCTTAACACCTTCTTCAACTGTATTGAACTTAAGACCGATAGCACGAGCCAGTTCACCGTGTTTATCCAAAGGGTTACTGAACATTTTACGACAAAATAATCAATCTTTTCCTGATCGTATTCTTCATATTCCTTAAGTGCTTTCATCGCATCGCTAATGAGCCTATTGACCTCTAATTTAGCTGGAGATAATTCTTTAATTTCATTTGTTTTAGCTGCCATATTTCCTCCTGGTAAAATTTTTAACTTTCAGCAAGTTCGTTTTTATACGAAGAGAAATCGACCGTCAATACTAATTGTGAAAAAATTAATAAGTAATTGCTTTCATTGAGAAAATAGTTTTTCTATGATAGAATTCTTTTCATGAGACAGCTTAAAGGGGAAATTATTTTACTATTTACAAGCCTGATCTGGGGTCTGGCTTTTATCTTTCAAAGTGAGGCAGCCGATTATATTGGACCATATACTTTTAACGGCTTAAGGTTCCTGCTTGGAGCTATATCACTGTTACCTCTAATGGGTTTTAACAGACATAATATCGATCTGAAAAAGTGTCTGAAACTTGGAATTATACTAGGAGCATGTATCGGGATAGCTTCCAATTTGCAGCAGTTCGCCATTGGCTATACCAGTGCTGGCAAAGCTGGTTTTCTGACATCGTTATATATGGTGATGGTACCGATTATTGCCTTTCTGATATACAGACAGAAACCGTCGAAATATGTCGTAATCAGTATATTTGTAGCAGTTATTGGACTTTATTTTTTATGCGGCGAAACAAGCTTTGCCCTTGAAACAGTTGATTTTGCGCTCATTATCTGTGCTTTTTTCTTTGCGATGCAGATTATTATTGTCGGTAAATATGCCCGTGATGTCAATTCGGTACTGTTATCTCTGATACAGTATATAGTGGCTGGATTATTATCGCTGGCTCTGGCTTTATGTTTTGAAGAAATTAATATAACTGCCATATCAAATGCCTCAATTGCGATATTATATACCGGTATCTTCTCTACTGGTGTCGCTTATACTCTGCAGATTGTCGGTCAAAGATATACTGATCCTACTATCGCATCATTACTGATGTCACTTGAATCAGTTATTGCAGCGATAGCTGGTTATTTTATCTTGCATGAGGCTTTATCTCAAAGAGAATTGTGGGGATGCATATTGATGTTTATTGCAGTAATATTATCACAGATGAAAGGCAGGAAGAAAAATGAAAACATTGACTGAATCAAGAGAAATCATCAATCAGATTGATCCTGAAATCAGAAAACTCTTTCTTGAAAGAATGAAGACTGTTAAGGATGTGGCTTTATATAAACTAGAAAACAATCTTCCGGTCTTTGATGAAACAAGAGAAAAGGAACTGATTGAAAAACTCTCAAAGGATGTTGAAGAAGAATTAAAACCTTACTATCTTGAGTTTTTGAATGCCATGCTTAAGATTTCTAAGGATTATCAAAAAGAAATAATCAGAAAGTAAAATTAAGATATATTCATACAGATTATAAAACTGATTTGAATATATCTTTTTTAAACCTGAATCGTATGGTTATTTATTGCATAAAAAATGATACAATCATATGTAT
This sequence comes from Bacillota bacterium, assembly GCA_029097145.1. Taxonomy (GTDB): domain Bacteria; phylum Bacillota_I; class Bacilli_A; order Erysipelotrichales; family Erysipelotrichaceae; genus JAHHTG01. The sequence goes on along the minus strand of JAQXNC010000037.1, from coordinate 33,262 downwards.
GAAGACAAGAATAGAGAAAATGGGGATCAATGGTGAAGGTATTGCCTATGATCGTAAATCAGTATTATTTATAGAGGATGCTTTACCAGGGGAAATGGTTGAATACCAGGTTATATCAGATTCTAAGGCTTATAAGAAAGCAAAATGCCTGAAGGTATATGAGAGGTCAAAGGATAGAAAAGAACCTGAGTGTCCGTACTATAAACGTTGTGGTGGATGTCAGATAATGCATATGAATTATAGTGCACAGTTAGACTATAAAAGAGATATGGTTGTTGAGGCATTAAATAAGTATGCCTTAATTGATGAGAGTGTTGTTGAAGATACTTTATCTAATGAGAATGTATTTGGTTACCGTAACAGTCTTAAACTGCCATTTATGAATCATCATGGTAAATTGACCACTGGTCTATATGAGAAAGATTCTAATCATATCATGAATATCGATAAATGTCTGATACATGATAAGGGCCTTGAAAGAGTTAGAAAGAATATTGTCAATGTATTAAATAAATATGGTTATGCTGTATATGATTATAAGAATAAAAAGGGTATCAGATCATTATTTATCAGAGTGATTGATAATCACTATCAGGCATGTATTGTTACGGGAGAAGATGTCTTAGACAGTAAGTGTCTTGATGATCTTGAAAGAATTGAAGGTCTTGAATCAATATATCAGTCAATCCATACAACTAAGTCACATGAATTCTTTGGTAAACAGATGATTCATTTAAGAGGTAAAAAAAGTATTGGATTTACCTTTAATGGGTTAAGGATTAATCTTAGTATTAGAGCCTTTTTTCAGCTAAACACCAGACAGTCATCAAGACTGTATGAGCTTGTTAAAAAAGAAGTAAAAGATAATCAAAATGTGATATTTGAGGCATATTCAGGTATAGGAATTATGTCTTTAATGATGAAGGATAAGGCTAAGAAAATAATTGGTGTTGAAAGTATTGCAGATGCAGTAAATAACGCCAGAAAGATCGCTAAAGATAATGGGATTGATAATGTATCTTTTGTATGTGATGATGCCCCATTATCCTTTACAAGATATGCCAAAAAGGAACATATCGATACATTGATAGTCGACCCACCACGTACAGGTCTTAGTGATGATATGCTTGAGGCTATAATCAGATCAAGAGTTGATAATATGATTTATGTATCATGTAATCCATCAACACTGGCTAAGAATCTTATGGTTTTAAAGAAATACTATAATGTATTAAAGGTTAAACCTGTAGATATGTTTTCAAACTGTGCATCTGTTGAGAGTATTACTGTATTAAAGAGAAAGCAGGTTAGTAGATGAAAATAGAATGGAAAGATTGTTTTAAGATAGTTGTCAGTATCTTTTGTTTATATCTTCTGATTAATTACTATCCTTTTGTGCATGATATATTTATCGGATTTATAAGTGCGTCGATGCCACTTATAATTGGTGCAGTTATAGCTTATCTTGTAAATATACTGATGAGCTTTTATGAAAAGTATCTGCCAATTAAGAAGTATCGCAATGCGATTAATATGTTACTGTCATTTTTGACACTGTTTCTAATAATCGCTCTTGTAGTATTGATTGTTGTACCAGAGTTTGTTTCATGTATTGTTTTAGTCATTAATGAATTACCTGAGGCTATTGAAGAACTTGTAGAAAATCTTAATGAGAATCATATATTATCTGAAGAACTGTCTAAGTTATTATCAGGATTAAACTGGGAGAAGGGTATTAATGAACTGATTAATCTTTTTAAAACTGGTATCAGTGGTGTCTTTGATGTAGCCTTAAAAGCCGTGACATCAATTTTTAGTGGAGTGGTTACAGCTTTAATTGCTTTAATATTTTCAGTATATCTGTTATCAAATAAAGATAATTTGAAAAGACAGTTTAAAAAACTGCTTGAACACTATCTTTCAAAAAGAGTATATGAGAATATCTATTATGTCCTTGAAGTCATGAATGACTGCTTCCATCGCTATATTGTAGGTCAGTGTCTTGAAGCCTGCATCCTTGGTACTTTATGTATGCTTGGTATGACAATTATGTCTTTACCATATGCGACAATGATTGGAGCCTTGATTGCTCTGACAGCTTTAATACCAGTGGCTGGAGCCTATATCGGAGCCTTTGTAGGTGCCTTTATGATTATGACAATATCACCTGTTAAAGCCCTTATATTCCTTGTATTCCTTGTTGTACTGCAGCAGTTTGAAGGAAATCTCATCTATCCAAGAGTTGTTGGCTCTTCAATGGGATTACCTGGATTATGGGTTCTATTTGCAGTTACAATTGGTGGTGGTATGATGGGTATTATGGGTATGCTTATTTCAGTACCGTTATTTGCCTGTGTATATCGCATAATTAAGAATGATATTAATGGTATTCATAAGTTTTAGGAGGCTGTAAGTAGTGATTGGTGTTATATATGGAGTCGTTATCTTTATTGCGACATTTCTTGGAGCCTGCGCAGGTCTTGGTGGCGGAGTTATCATCAAGCCAGTATTAGACTTTATTGGTGCTCATGATTTAGCGACTATCAGTTTCTTATCAACCAGCGCTGTCTTTACCATGGCTATTTATTCAACAATCAAACAGATTAGTAATAAAGTTAAATTTGACTTTATTATGATAGTGCTTGTGGCTATAGGAGCAATTGTTGGTGGAAATATTGGTAGTAATGTCTTTAATATGCTTTTAAATATAATGGATGAGTCACTGATTAAATGTGCTCAAGCCATTATCCTAGCTGCTTTATTAATAGTAGTATTAATAAATATTAATACCAGTCATAAGAATCTGGAAGTTAAAAACCGCTTTGTCATCTTAATTATCGGTTTTTCTCTTGGATTTATTTCAAGTTTTCTTGGGATTGGTGGAGGACCTATAAATGTTGCGGTCTTTGTCTTCTTCTTTAATATCGATATGAAGAATGCAACGGTATATTCAATTGCGACCATTCTGTTTTCACAAGCCAGCAAACTGGTAACGATTGGCTTAAATGGTGGCTTTATGAAATATGATTTATCACTTTTACTGTTTGCACTACCAGCTGCGATATTAGGTGGTATTGTTGGAACAGCAGTTAATCATCGATCAGATAAAAAGATTATTACGATGATCTTTAATGTTTCAGTTTTTATGATTATTCTTTTAAATGTCTATAACGCTGTTAATGCGATAATCTAAGATGAAAAAGATTGATAATAGTGATGCATTAATGTTTGGAATCAGTACAAATCATGAAATCATGGATAATGATGAAATGCGTTTCAGACTTATATCAGGTCATGGAAGTTCCTATATACTCACAAAATCAGGACATACTGCATACTGGCAGAAAGCTCATCTTCATCAAATGATGACGGAACTCTATCTTGTAGAAAAGGGTAGTGCGATAATTGTGATATATGAAAACGAAAGATATCAGCTTAAAAGACTTTATGAAAATGAATCGTTAATGATTAAACCTGGTGTAGCTCATAATCTTTATATCTTTGAAGATTCAATAATCCATACTGTTAAGTATGGAGCTTTGAGTAATGACTGGCATTCATATCCAGAACTTGATGAAATATGTCAGAAGTTAGATTTGACATGATCACTTATCCGTGATATATTATGAAAAACTCTTTGCACTGCATATAAATCTACAGTACAAACTGAGCAGACCGTGTATATCATGGAGTCGGGTCACAAATGTGACAGTGGAATTATAATCCACGGGACAGTAGTTGCTAATACTGATTCGTGGATTTTTTATTTACCTATAATATAAAATCCATAAATTATTTAGTGTTAATTGAGTTGTCTTAAAGGGAGGAAATTTATGTTTAAAGAAACAAAGGCAACCCAGGATGATTTTGAAAGGATTGCCAACAAAGTATCGTTTACGACAATTATGGGTAATGCCATATTATCAGTTTTAAAACTGATTGCCGGTATTATTGCCAATTCCAGTGCCATGGTATCAGATGCGATTCATTCAGCTTCTGATGTCTTTAGTACCGTTGTCGTAATTATTGGAGTTAAACTGGCTTCAAAGAAACCAGATGACGATCATCCATATGGTCATGAACGCTTTGAATGTGTGGCAGCTATTCTTCTGGCAGTAGTATTATTGATTACAGGTCTTGGAATAGGTATTAATGCGTTTGAAAATATCACCGAAGGAAATTATAACGATCTTGAAATACCAGGTATTATGGCACTTATAGCTGCAGTTATCTCGATTGTATCCAAGGAAGCCATGTACTGGTATACAAGATATTATGCCAGGATGATTGACTCAAGTGCTTTAATGGCTGATGCCTGGCATCATCGTTCAGATGCCTTCTCATCAGTGGGAGCACTGATTGGAATTGCTGGAGCCAGAATGGGCTTTCCAATTATGGATTCCTTAGCCAGCCTTGTGATATGTGTATTTATAGTCAAAGCTGCTTATGATATCTTTAAGGATGCTATGGATAAGATGGTTGATCATGCCTGTGATAAGGATACTGAAAACAGTATAAGAGAATGTATCAACAGTTCTCATGAGGTAATGGGTATTGATTTACTTAAAACCAGAGTTTTTGGTAATAAGATTTATGTTGATGTTGAGATTGTGGTAGATGGTAATCATACACTTCATGAAGCTCATGAAATAGCCGAAATTGTCCATGACAAGATAGAAAGTAGTTTCCCTAAGGTTAAACATATCATGGTTCATGTCAATCCAGATAAGTAGGACTTCGCTTATGAAGTCTTTTTATATTGATAATCATCTATATGTAAGTTATAATACACATAGATAATTATCGATGTGAGGTATTATGGAAAGAGAAGAAGTAGCTTTAATAGCGAAGGCATTATCTGATGCCAATCGTATAAGAATTATAGAAATGCTTGTGGATGGTGAAAAATGTGGCTGTGAAATACTTGAAGAACTTGATATAAGTCAGCCAACACTCTCACACCATATGAAGATTCTAACAGAATGTAATCTTTTAAATTCCAAAAAGAATGGTAAATGGCAGATATATTCAATCAATTCTGAAAAGTTTAAGGAATTTAAGTTATATATCATGAGAATAAGCTGCGATAAATGTCATATCGAGGTTAAGTAAAATATGTGGTCGTTTATTGAAAAAGAGATTCTGGGTATGAAGTGGCTGAGTCGACTCATTGGTAATTTACTGATGGGAATGGGGCTTGATTTAGATAATCGTTTTGGGGCATCATTACAATTCTTTATCTATGATGTGATTAAGATATCGATATTACTTTGTACATTAATCTTTATTATCAGTTATATACAGAGTTATTTCAGTGCTGAAAAGTCTAAGCGAATAATCAGGAACTTTCATGGACTAACTGCCAATGTCATTGCAGCTTTACTTGGAACGGTTACACCATTCTGTTCATGTTCATCTATACCACTCTTTATAGGATTTACCAGTGCTGGTCTGCCACTTGGAGTAACCTTCAGTTTTCTGATTTCATCACCAATGGTCGATCTTGGTTCGTTAGTCTTACTGATGAGCATCTTTGGGGCTAGAATAGCTTTGATATATGTTGTATTAGGTCTTGTGATAGCTGTTTTAGGTGGCAGTATGATAGAAAAGATGCACCTTGAAAGTGAGGTTGAGGAATTCATATATAAAGCTAAAGCGATAGATCTTGATGAAGATGAAATAGATATCAGGACACGTATTAAATATGCCTTTGAAGCTGTGTCTTCAACATATAAGAAGGTCTTACCATGTATGTTACTTGGAGTAATGATTGGAGCCTTTATTCATAACTATATTCCTGAAAATCTGATTATCAGCTTCCTTGGTAATGGTAATCCATTAGGGGTATTTATTGCGACACTTGCCGGTATTCCAATGTATGCCGATATTTTTGGTTGCATACCAATTGCAGAAGCTTTACTGGCCAAGGGAGCCAGACTGGGAGTAGTATTATCATTTATGATGGCTGTAACGACCTTAAGTCTTCCATCGATGATAATGCTTAAAAAAGCCATTAAACCTAAACTGCTTTTGATATTTATCTTAATCTGTACCTTAGGTATTATTGGTGTTGGATATATTTTCAATGCCTTGGAATATATTATTTTATAAAGGAGAAAAATGAATATGAATCTATTTAAAAAGGGTGATAAACCATTAGAATGTAACTGCAGCTTTGTGGAAGTTGAACCAGTTAAAAGTGAGTGTCATGGTGAAAAACTAAGTGTTAAAGTGTTGGGTGCAGGATGTAAAAAGTGCCATGAACTCTATGAAAATACTAAAAGTGCAGCTTTGAAATCGACAAGAGAAGTCGTTGTTGAATATATTACTGATATGCAGATTGTCATGAACTATGGTGTCATGAGTATGCCAGCGGTTGTAATCAATGAGAAGGTTGTATCAATGGGTCGTGTATTAAGCGCTGATGAAGTTTTGAAACTGATTGAAGGTTATAAAGCCTGATGAAGAAGATTGCCTTTATCTGCGTACATAATTCATGTCGTTCTCAGATGGCTGAAGCTTTAGGAAGAATATATCTTAAGGATAAATACGAATGTTATTCAGCTGGATCGATGACTAAAGATAGGATTAATGAAGATGCCTTAAGAATAATGAAGGAACTTTATGGTGTTGATATGGAAGCCATGGGTCAATATCCGAAACTGATAGATCAAATACCTGAATGTGATATATTAATTTCGATGGGCTGTAATGTCAGCTGTCCTATACTCAGTCGCTCATTTGATGATGATTGGGGTCTGATTGACCCAAGTGGCATGAGTGATGAAACATTCAAAGAAGTAATTAAAGAAATTGAAAGACGAATCAAGGCATTATAAAAGGAGCGAAATTCGCTCCTTATTCAGTAATATCAGAATACATATGAGGTCTTCTATCTCTAAATAAACCCCATGACATCCTCTTTTCACAAATCGCATCAAGTTCATATTCATGATAGAGAATTTCTTCTTTATCTCTTGAAGCACATTCAACTATCTTACCGGTTTCATCACTCATAAATGATGAACCATAGAAGGTTAATGCTGACTCCTGATAACCATTTTCTTCGCAAGGTTTAACTTCTTCCTTGCCAATACGATTGGCAGCTATAACAGGAATAATATTAGCTCCAGCATGGCCACACATAACTGTCTGCCAGTGATCTTTTGAATCAACCTCAAGGATTGGTTCACTGCCAATGGCTGTTGGATAGAAGATCAGTTCAGCACCTTTTAAAGCTAATACTCTGGCAGTTTCTGGGAACCATTGATCCCAGCATATACCAGCACCAATATTGCCATAGGCTGTCTTAAATACCTTAAATCCAGTGTTGCCAGGTGTGAAGTAAAACTTTTCCTGGTAATAGTGATCATCAGGGATATGTGTCTTACGATATGTTCCTAAAAGTGTACCATCTGCATCGATAAAAGCGAGTGTATTATAGGTATTATTACCATCGAGTTCATAGAAACTGATCAGCAAGACAACGCCTAATTCTTTAGATAATCTTAAACCCATAATTACGGCATCATTTGAAGAAGTTTCTTTAGCATACTGATAGTAATCATAACGTCTTTCCTGACAGAAGTACTGCCTTTCAAAGAGCTCAGGCAGAAGGATGATATTCGCGCCATTTAAGTGAGCTTCTCTTATCATCTTTTCAGCAGTATCGAGACTTTCTTCAAGATTGATGGATGGAGCCATCTGAACAGCTGCAACCTTAACCTTGCGCATTATCTTACCTTAACTTTAATCCAGAGATCAGATAGAATCTTCTTTAATGTATCGTTATGTTTGAATACTTCATTTTTTGGATTAGTTACATCGAAGACATAAGCTTCATTACCATCAAACATTTCGCCAGGTGCCGATAAGTCATCTGTAACTTTCTTGTTGGCAGAAGTGTAACCTACAGTAATTGAACTGTCTTTTGCAGATTCATAATCCAGCATGAAGTTAATGAATTCATTAGCCAGTTTAGGACACTTGGCATTTGCAGGAATCACAAGGCTATCAGACCAGATGTTAGTTCCTTCTTTTGGCATATAGAAGCCCATATCTTCATTTTCAGAAATGATATATGCAGCAGCACCACTATATACAACAGCCAGATCCTTTTCACCATTAATCATTGCGTCATTTACTTCATCAGTAACATATGCAGGATCCATAGTTTCATGTAATTCAATCAGCCATTCGTTAGCTTCATTAATCTCATCAAGATTTTCAGTATTCATTGAGTAACCTAAAGCTTTTAAAGCTACCATGAATGAGTCTCTTTCAGAATCGTACATGAAAATACGTCCTTTATATTCTGTATCTCTTAAGATTTCCCAGCCTAATGATTCAAGTTTGCTTTCATCAACAACATTCTTATTGTAGACAATACCTACAGAACCCCAGAAATAAGGAATAGAGTAAACTCCACCATTATCATAGGCATCTCTTAAAGCCAGAATTTCTGGATCCAGGTCTTTGACATTAGTCATATAACTGTAATCAAGAGGTTGTAACATATCTTCACTGATAAGTCTTTCAATCATGTAATCACTTGGTACAATGACATCATAGGCATTATTGCTCATGAGTTTTGTATACATGATTTCATTAGAATCAAACAGTGAATAGTTAACAGTGACATTATATTTGTCTTCAAAGTTTCGGATTACATCTTCACCGATATATTCGCCCCAGTTATAGACGTTTAATACATCACATCCATAAACTTCATTAGGATCGATTTCAGATGTGTTACCACCTTTTGAGCATCCACATACGCTCAATAATATGCATATTCCAGCAATAACAGTTAAAATCTTTTTCATTCTTCTCCTCACTTATATTAACTGGCATTTTGAAGCCCTTTGTTTAGTATTACTAAACATAAAGTTTCACAATGCTAATAATCATTATACATATCCTGAACCATAATGCAATAAATTTTTATAAAAAATATGAAAATCATAAAATAATCTTATTTTATCGGTTTTTAAGGCATAAAAAACTGTCATCAAAGCTTAAAATCAGCTGATGACAGAGTGTAATTATTCGATAGATGTTGCGAGTTTCATCCCATAATTTCCCATTTCTTTGACTGTTTTATAGAAGTTCTCGAGGTCTTTATTGAAACTGCTGTTTTCTGTATGATAGAAGGTCCTGACACCATTATCAATAATCTTGATGTAACCTCCTTCATAGATGTAGAAACGGACATCATCACTATCGATGATAATTCTGATAGTGTTCTCATCGATAGTGGCCTTTTCAAGACTTTCATATTCATAGTTAAAGATGAAGGTCATCTTTTCAGTGAGCGTCTTATAGAAACTGTTATATTTATCGGCAATCTGTTCCTTAGTCTCTTCTTTCTTATCGCTGAGATCTAAAGCTGATATATCAGCGAGTTCACGTGAAACTAAAGAAGAAATAGTATATCGATCAAATACACCATCATAATCATAATAGATAACAAGATTTTGACGGTTTTCTTCGCTTATCAGTTCGGCATATGGTTTTAAGATGCAGTCAACAGTCTTTTCTTTTTCCTTAATGCCACAGCCACAAAGTAACACAATAATTAAAAGTGCCAGTATTTTTTTCATTTTCTTATCCTCCCTTTGTGAAACCCTATTTATAAGCCGAACAGGGGATACGCACTAGCGCTACATTATAACGTATAATTAAATATCATATTATGATAAATCAGAAAGCTCGATAAAAATAAAGGCATTAGCTGAACTTCTGGTAATAAGTGTATACTTGATTCTAAAATGTTTATCAGTTCTTTTGAAATAATGTTCCAGCTTATAAGTTCCTTTTTTGACAGTCTCTTTAATAGCTTCTTCGATAACTTTGACTTCTGATTCTTCAAATGGACTGCTTAAAGGATTCTTAAAATCGATGGTAGAAAAATCAGACATGTTCAACATCTGAAATTCATCATTGGCATAAACTATTTCAATACTGTCATTGATATATTCAACAACGACTGATGGACCAATGCATTTGCCAAAGAGGTAATCAGAATTATTAAAAGCTTTGACAAGGTCATCAAAGAGACATTCATGCTCCTCTTTTTGCTGGTCACCAAGTGATGATGAGATTAATAATTTTGTGAATTCTTCTTTTGGCAATGGTTTTGAAAAAAAGAAACCCTGCATGTTAAAACATCCGACATTCTTTAAAAACTCAGCCTGATTCTTGGATTCAACACCCTCGGCAATTACACTGACACCGGCATTGTGCGCCATTCTGACAATTGAACTGATTATGCCGACTGATTTATTATTACCACGAAGATTCTTCATAAAATTCAAATCGAGTTTAATGGTTTTGATCGATAAATCCTTAAACATTGAGAGCGATGAAAAACCACTGCCAAAATCATCCATTTCGACATGGAAACCATTGTCCGAAAGTTCGTTGACGACATCGATGAGCTGTTTTGGATTATTGATATATGATGTCTCAGTTATCTCAAGATGCAGGTATTTGCGGTCAATGCCATATTTATCAGTCAGGTTGATCAAGACATTAATGATACGGTTTGAGAAGATATCATTGCGTGATAGGTTGATGGAAACTGGTATAAAGTAACCGAGATTATTCAGTCTTTTAAGAAATTTTAAAGCCCGATCCCAGATATAGATATCAAATTCAAAGATATGTCCACTCTTTTCAAGAACTGGTATAAATTCAGCAGGAGAGATATTACCAAATTCTGGGTGTTTCCATCTCGCAAGAACCTCAGCACCTGATACAAATCCTTCAAGGTAGTTATACTGTGGCTGAAGGTAGATGTCTACTTCGTTATTGCTGAGAGCTGATGGCAGATGTTTGATGATTTCATCAGCCCGTTTCTCTTCTTCAAATAATTCATTTGAGAAGAATTCAAAATAGCTGCCTTTTTCTTTCTTGGCAGAGATTTCGGCTGAATGTGCATAATCGATGAATCTGATAATATCGATTGATTCACGCGTTGATGCATATGAGATATATGCACCAGCGGCGATATCTATTTTATGTGAATGTGATACTTCGAATTCCAGTTTTTTCTCACTGCTGAGTAACAGTTCATTAAAACGGTCAATTGAATACTGGTGATTTTTAAAGACTGACATTATGATGAAAATATCACCTGAAATACGACCCATGATTTCATAATCACTGAGATATTTCTGAATTTCATGACTGATAAAGGACAGTACGTGATCACCTTCATCATAGCCATAATTCATATTAATAAATTTGAAGTGTTTAATATCGCAATACCAGAAGACAAAGTCCAGTTTAGGGTTGTTAGTAATGATCTCTTCGGCTCTGATTTTAAAGCCATCAAGACTCAAACAGTTCGTAAGACTGTCTTTATAACCGATAACTTCCTTGATGATGCATCCGCAATATCCATCTTCCATACGATATAAATCGGTTGAGATAAAGCGTTTGAGTAATGGTATATATTTGATTACATTCTGTTTTTTACCTTCAAAGGCTGTAGTTTTGATTATTTCAAACCACTTTTCCTTAGAGTTTGGGAAAATATCATCGAATGTTGCGTTTAAAATCTTATCTTTATTAAAACCCGATAGTCTTGATAACTCATTATTGGCATATTTTATGACATAGTTTGATGGATGACTGTCATCGGGATCTAAAACTTCCAGAATACAAAAAGCTTCTGGCAGTTCATCAAGATATTTAAGGTTATTTAAAACTTCAACATTAGATTTCATACAAAAATCATAACATATAAAAACATAAAAAGAAGCGCTTACTGATAATTATGGTTAACCTTTTCGATTAAAATATGTATAATATAGATACGTGTGATTATACTTGGAGGACTAATATGTATAGCGAAGAAAAAATCGAATTACGAGATATTGATGAATGTATCAAAGAACGTAAGGAATTAATTGAAGAAGTAAAACAGCTTGAAGAAGTTACAAGCTCTAATGAAATACTTAGAAAGATAAATACATTAAAGAAGAGATGGAAGAAGATTCCGTACTGGGAATCAGCTTATGAAGATGAACTGGCAGCTGAATTTGACAGTTATGTAGAGAAATTCTATGCTAAGAAAAACGAAGCAGCTAAGGAAAGCGAAGAAACTAAGAAAGAAATTATTAAAAAGGCAAAAGCTTTATGTGAATCTAACGAAAAGAATGCCAATGCCTTAATGAATGCCTTAATGAAGGAATGGAAGGCTGCAGGTAGCTCTAAGGATAGAGAAACTGATGACAGTCTATGGAATGAATTCTCAGAAGCCAGAAAAGCTTTCTTTGAAAAGAGACATCAGGATTGGGAAGAACTTCAGCTTAAGTTTAAGGATGCCAAGGCAGCAAAGGAACAGCTGATTGAAGAAGCTAAGAAGATTGCTGAAGAAGACGATATTCTTAAGGCAAATGATAAGATGAATGCTTTATTTGAGACATGGAAGTCTACTCCTCGCGCATCAAGAGAAGAAGATGATGAATTATGGTCAAGATTCAATGAAGCTAGACAGGTCTTCTATGATAAGCGAAATAAATTCTACGATGAACTGCATGCTCAACAGGCAGAAAATCATACTAAGAAATCTGCTCTTGTTGAAGAAGCTCGAACTATTCTTGAGACTAATGAAATCACCAAGGCTAATACAGCTAAGATGAAAGAGTTAAGTGTTAAGTGGAAAGAGATTGGTTCTTGTGGTAAACGTAAGGATGATCAGGTATGGAAGCAGTTCCGTGGTATCATGGATGAATACTTTGGTTCTTTAAAGGAAAATAATGAAAAACGTCAGGCTGAATGGTTAGACAGAATGAATGAAGTTAAAAACCGTAAGAATGACCTGATTTTAAAGACTAAGCGTAATATCGACCGTCTTGAAAGAGAAATGAGCGAAACACTTAGTGAATCAATGATGGCTGACTATAAAGCTGAAATCGAAGATAAACATAAATTCATCGAAGAGCTGGAAAAAGATATCGCTGATATCGAAGCTAAATTAAATAAATAGTTAAAATGGCATGGTGTTAATCATGCCATTAATTATATTTAAGAATTATTTAAGATTTGGATTCAGGTTATCTTAAGATTTACCCTTTAGAATATTAGATACAAGGAGGGTAAATGAGAGATTCTGTATTTCTAATATCTGCCGCAATAATTGCACTGATACTGATTGTAATGATATTCTAAATACAGTAAATGAATGATTATGGAAACGGTTGGGATTGTTATTGTATGTCTGATCATGACATTTTACTATCGTAGTATAAAGGGATAAATATGGAACATAAGGTACTGGTTGTTGAAGATGAAAGAGGCATTAATGATGCGATTGCGATTTATTTGAGAAATCAGGGATATCAGGTATATCAGGCTTTTAATGGTGCTGAGGGACTTGATATTGTCTTAAATAATGATATTCATTTGGCAATTGTTGATATTATGATGCCGGTTATGGATGGAATGGAAATGACATTGAAAATCAGGGAAAATTATGATTTTCCAATTATCTTTTTAAGTGCCAAATCTGAAGACATCGATAAGATCAGTGGACTCAATATTGGAGCTGATGATTATATGACCAAACCATTTAAGTCAATTGAACTGATAGCCCGTGTGGGATCACATATCAGAAGATATGAACAGATCTTAAGACTTAAAGGTTCTAAGGAAGAAGTCAGTCAGGATATTATTGAAATAGGCGGTATTTCACTTAATAAGACCAGCAAGGAAGTCAGTGTTGATGGAAAGTATATTAAAATGACTCCTAAGGAATTCAGTATCCTTGAACTGCTGATGAGTTATCCCAATCGTGTTTTCTCTTCAGAAGAGATATATGAAAGAATCTGGAAGGAAGAAGCGATTAATACCGAAACAATCATGGTTCATATCAGAAAACTGAGAGAGAAAATTGAAATCGATCCAAAAAGACCTAAGTATCTTAAGGTTGTCTGGGGTCTTGGTTATAAGATAGAAAAAAGATAATTATGAAGAAGAAACTTATATTCTTTACGCTGTTTATATTATTATCACTAATCACAACAGCGACACTATATGATAAATATGATGTAATATATCTGAGTGAATTACAGTCACGTGATATGAGTTATACTGCCAGTGATGACATTGCAGAGTTGATGTATGACAGGATTATCTCAAGTAATCCAGAATACCAAATTATCACAATCGATGGAGAGCTGGATTCTGAAACTCTTGACAGAGTTAATAACGTAATTGTCAGAAGACCAGTAAATAACTATAACTATCTGCTTGAAGATGAAAACTTCAATTACAGAGTATATAAAGGTAATGAAATAATTGAATCATATGGTAATGTCAATAAGGAAGGATCACTGTTTTATGGAGTGATTGAAGCTGATAGTGGTGGCTTTTATGAAAAGGAAGGTCAGCTTTATTATGATATCCTTTACTATATGAATGAAGATATCAAAGAAAGTGCTGAAATATCTAAAAATATCATTGCAGATGAGAATGTTGAAGTAAAACTTAACTTCCCTAGTGACTATCACTTTGAATACAGCATCAATGAAGGAGTGTATCGCAGCTGGGATTCAAGACTTGGGGCAGCTTTAGCTTCGTCGTTTGATAGTACTTATATCGTTATTTCGATGATGATTATTGCAGGAATAGCCTTAATATTTGGCCTTTTCTATCCAGTCAGATATCTAAGAGAGATTAATCCATTTAAGATATGTTCTGATACCAAAGCTGAACTGACTATCACTGTTTTAACTGCCATGAGTACTCTTTTGGGCGCTGGATGTTTATTAATAATGAAGATTACAATTGATAAGGAATTCTATGGAATTATCAATGCCTTAGGATTTACGGGTTATGACAATGAGATAATCTTCGTGATTAATTATCTTGTATATGGTCTATTTATGCTTACTGTAGTAGCTGATATCTACTATTTGAAATATATGTTTACTGGAGGTTTTGGACGCTTCTTAAAAGAAGATACATTAATAGCTTTATGTATCAGAAAGATTAAGGGATTCTTCAATCGACTCTATGATATTGATTTTGAAGACAATAATATCAGAAAGATGCTGATTATCTTTATTGTCAATCTGGTTATTGTTGTGATTATCGGTATTATTCCAGGATTTGGTGCTATCTTTGGTGTAGCTTATGTATTGGTTATTGCTCTTTTGGTATACGACAGATATAAAGTTATTGAAAATGATTATCAGAAAATTCTGAATTATGCATCAAGAGTTGCCAAGGGTGATTTTGATAATCTGAATGAAGATATGGGAATCTTTGATCCACTTAAGAATGAACTGTCAAGTATTGAAACAGGTTTTAAGGAAGCAATCAGAGAAGAAACAGCTTCACAGTCAATGAAGACAGAACTTATTTCAAATGTCTCGCATGACCTTAAAACACCACTTACCGGTATCAGAAATTATACTGAACTGTTAAATGATGAAAATCTTGATCCAATAAAACGTCAGGAGTATCTTAAAATGCTTGATAAATACTCATCAAGACTTGAGAGTCTTATTGAAGACCTGTTTGAAATCTCAAAGGCAAACAGTGGTAATATTGAACTTGATATGCTCAATCTTGATGTGATTGAACTGATAAGACAGGTGATATCAGAAAGAGAAGATGATTTAAGAGATAATAATCTGGAACTTGTCTTCAACAGTTCTTCTGAAAAGGCTATATGTTATCTTGATTCTGATAAGACATATCGCATATTTGATAATCTCTTAAATAACATTGTCAAATACTCACTTAATAATACCCGTGTCTATATCGATATCAATCGGATAGCTGATCAGCTTGTCGTAACATTTAAGAATATTTCCAAATCAGAAATGAACTTTACTCCTGAAGAAATCATTGAAAGATTTAAACGTGGAGATAAATCAAGAAGTGAAAGTGGCAGCGGTATTGGACTGGCGATTGTTCAAAGCTTTACTGAAGCGATGAATGTTGGCTTTAAGATTGAAACTGATGGCGACCTGTTTAAAGCTATACTAATCTTTAATATAAATGAAGGATGACAATCTGGGAGTTACTGTTGAAACAGTAACTCTTTTTTAAGATAATAAGAGAAGAGGTGTTGTTTATGCGTAATAATTTAGGAGTTAAAACATATATTTATCCTGAGCCAGTTCTGATTATCGCGACATATGATGAAGATAATAATGTCGATGTCATGAATGCAGCCTGGGGAGGCATATGTGGAGAAGATACTATCAGTATCTGTATTGATGCCAGTCATAAGACTACATCTAATCTGAAGAAGAATAAAGCATTAACTGTATCGATGGGCATAAGAGAATATGTCAAAGAATGTGATTATGTCGGCATTGTTTCGCAGAATGTTCATAAGGATAAAATGGCTAAGGTTAATTTCACTTATACAAAGAGTGAATTTGTAAATGCACCAGTCATCAATGAATTACCGTTAACACTTGAATGTCAGGTGTTAAGCTATGATGATGAAACTGAAATTATGATTGGTAAGATTATCAATGTATCTGCTGACAATACTATCATGAGTGATGGACATATTGATCTTGATAAATTCCATCCAATTGTCTTTGATCCTTGTAATCATGTATATCGTGAACTTGGTGATGTGGTTGGAAAAGCCTTTAATGAAGGGTTAAAGCTTAAATGAGAAAGTATTATTCAATCATGATAAAACCAGCGTCATCACTTTGTAACATGCGCTGTAAATACTGTTTTTATCACGATATTGCCAGTTTAAGAGAAGTCAGATCTTATGGTGTTATGGAATATAATCTGATTGATGATTTCTTGAGTAGAATCCATGATGAATTATCTGACTATGACTCTTTGAATATAGCTTTTCAGGGTGGTGAACCAAGTATTGCTGGGCTTGAATGGTTTAAGCATTTTGTAGCTGAAATAAATAAATGGACTAAAAAGATTAAAGTCAGTTATGCCTTTCAGACCAATGGTTTATTAATAGATGAAAAATGGGCAGAATTCTTTAGAGATAATCATTTCCTGCTTGGTATTTCGTTTGATATGCTTAAAGATATTCATGATGATATACGCATTGATAATGAAGATAAAGGGACATATCTGAAGGTTAAGAATACCATGGATCTCTTAAAGAAATATGGTGTTGAATTTAATGTCTTATGTACTTTGAGTAATACTCTGGCAAGATATCCAAAAAAGGTATATCAGAAGCTTAAGGAATATGATATTCGCTATGTTCAGTTTACACCATGTCTTGATGAACTTGATTCTAAAAAAAGAAGTGTCTTTGCGATAACACCTAAACGCTTTGGCAGCTTTTATAAGGAAATCTTTGATCTCTGGTATCAGGATTTTATGAATGGAAACTATTACAGTATTAAGCTCATTGATGATCTTGTGAATCTTCTGGCTTTTAGAGAACTTACAGCCTGTGGGATGATGGGAAAATGCCAGCCGCAGATTGTTGTTGAGGCTAATGGTGATGTCTACCCTTGTGATTTTTATTGTCTTGATGAATATAAGATTGGTAATATTGCCAATGTGAGTCTTGAAGGATTATATCAGGTATCGGCTACACATTTTTCAAAAAAACCAAAAGCTCTACCATCACATTGTGATAAGTGTGTATATCAGAGTATGTGTTATGGTAACTGTGTCAGAATGCGCAGTGGTATCTGTCTTGATATGCAAGATAATGAATGTGGTTTTGAAGAATTCTTAAAATATACATACGAAAGATTGCGTCTTATTGCCTTAAGAGAACGAAGTTATCGTATGAAATAATAAAGGACACATTATAACATTGTGTCCTGTTTTTCACTTTTGAATTTTGGTGATTTAAGCATCAAACCAATCAAAGCTCCGGTAATACCGCCGATGATATGGGTTAATTGTGAGATATTGTCTTTGACAAATATAGCACTATAGAGTTCAGATCCAAGATAGAAAATCGTCACAAGTATCAATGTAAATGGGATGCCTTCTTTATCGCCAGTAATTGATGCCAGAATAATAAAGGCGAAGACAATGCCACTGGCACCCATTAATATCGAGTCAGTAAAGATATTGTGGATTATACCGGTTGTTAAGGCGACACCCATGATGATACCAATCATTTTAGAATGATATTTCTCTTCAAGTATTGGTCCTAGAAGCAGGATATACAACATATTATTCATAAAGTGTGTCATATCGATATGGCCAAAAATATGAGTGAAGAGTCTAACGTACAGAAGTGGATCGGTTATCGACGCTCTATATGTTGAGAAAAGGGCGATATCTGATGCGCCATGTGTAATATAGGATACAATCAGAACGATTAATGAGATGAAGACAAAGCCCAGAGTTATTGGGGCATTTAAATATATTTTAAAGTTTTTCATAACTTAATTATAGACCATTATCTAAAATAAATTAAAGCACAAGAAAATGGTGAATGTGCTAAAATGATTATATGATTAGAAAAAGATTACAGGATTTAAGAAAAAAGATGGCTGATAATCATGTAGATGTGTACTACATCGGTACTAATGATTATCATATGTCTGAATATATCTCAGAACATTTTAAAACTTTGAGATATTTTTCAAATTTCAGTGGATCTTTAGGTTCACTGATTGTTGATAGTGAGAATGCTTATTTATTCATCGATGGACGCTATCATACACAAGCCGATCAGGAAACAGAAGATACTGGCATAACTGTAATGAAGCTGGGCAAAAAAGGAGTGTTGACAGCCAGTGAATTCCTGATTCAAAACTATAAGGATAAGGTGGTAGCTTTTGATGGACGTGTTGTAAGTGCAGCGTTTGTCAAAAACCTGATTAAACATGGATTAAATGTCAGAAGTATTGATCTTTACAGCGATATCTATGAAGATCGACCTGCTCTGTCAAATGATATGTTATATGAACTTGATAAGAAATACACTGGTCTTACAAGAAGACAGAAACTAGATATAGTTAAAAGAGGGTTAGATAATAAAACTCATATTATTTCTAACCTGGAGTCAATTGCCTATCTATTAAATCTTAGAGGTAATGATATTACATATACTCCAGTATTTCTTTCACATATGATTTTCTATCAGAACGATGTTTATTTATTTATCAGTCTTGATAGAATACCTGAGGTTATCCTCAGTGAATTATATGATGATGGTGTAATCATCAGACCTTATGAAAGCTTCTATAACTTTATCAGCAGTATCAATTCATCAGTTGTCCTGATTGATGAGAATAAGATCAGCTATGAAGCCTACCACAACATTAATAAATCAAATCGTATCTATCATATGCGCAGTGTTGTTGAAGATATGAAGACTATTAAGAATAAGACAGAGATTGAAAACTCTAAGATGGCTCATATCTATGATGGTGTAGCGATGTTAAGATTTATTAAGTGGCTTAAGAATACTGATATGGAAGGTCTAAATGAATATGATGTCAAAGTTAAGGCTAACCGTTTCAGACTAGAATATAAGGCATTTGATTTAAGTTTTAATACAATTGTAGGATATAACGAGAATGCAGCCATGATGCATTATTCACCAACCAAGGAGAAGAACAGTCCATTACATAACAGTGGTATTCTTCTGATTGACAGTGGTGGTCAGTATTTTGAAGGTACAACCGATATTACCCGTACACTCGCACTTGGTGAAGTAAGTGATGAGATTAAGATGTATTATTCGCTGGTATTACAGAGCATGTTTAACCTGGCACGTGTTAAGTTTATTGAAGGCTTAAGTGGTGATAAGCTGGATATTTTAGCTCGTAAGGATTTGTGGGAGCTTGGTATTGATTATCGCTGTGGCACTGGACATGGTGTTGGACAGGTTTTATCTGTTCATGAAATGCCTCCTAATATCAGATATCAGAAAGGTTCTAATAATGGTGCTGATACACCACTTAGACCTGGTAATATCTTCTCTGATGAACCTGGAGTTTACTTTGAAGGAAGGTTTGGTATTCGTTTAGAGAATCTTCTGTTATGTAAATATGATGAGCTGAATGAATATGGACAGTTTTTATCATTCGAACCAGTAACTATGGTACCATTTGATCTGGATCTGATTGATAAACGATATCTTGATAATAAAACTGTTGAAATATTAAACAGTTATCATGCGACTGTATATGAAAAGGTATCACCATATCTAAATGATGAAGAAAGAGAATATCTGAAGTATATTACAAGGGCTATTTAATGAAGATTATTAACTGGAATGTCAATGGCTTAAGAGCTTGTCTTAAAAAAGGTTTAATGGATTTTATCACAAGCGAAGATCCAGATATCATGGCTTTTGAAGAAATCAAGATGACTGAAGATCAGCTGGATGTTGAATTTGAAGGTTATTATCGCTATATGAACTCTGCTGAGAGAAAGGGTTATTCTGGGACAATGGTTTTAAGTAAGATTAAACCATTAAGTGTTACCTTTAATATAGAAGGTGAAGATCATCCGGATGAAGGGCGAGTAATAACCCTGGAATATGAAGATTTCTTCTTTGTAGCTGCATATGTTCCTAATTCAAAGGATGGACTGTTAAGACTACCATATCGTATGATTTGGGAAGATGATTTAAGAGCCCATCTTATGAAACTCGATAAGATTAAACCAGTAATTTATACTGGCGATTTAAATGTGGCTAATGAACCAATTGATTTAAAGAATCCTGATACAAATCATTTCAATGCTGGATTCTCTGATGAGGAAAGAGCCAAGTTTAAGGAACTTTTAAAGGCTGGATTTGTCGATACTTATCGTGAACTATATCCTCTTAAAGTTGAATATTCATGGTGGTCTTATCGTATGAGAGCGCGTGAGAGAAATATTGGGTGGAGAATTGACTACTTTGTGGTCAGTGAAAGACTGATGGAGAAAGTTGAAGATTCGATTATCATGCATGAAGTATTTGGATCCGATCACTGTCCTGTCAAATTACTTGTGAATCTATGATATAGCGGTAAATGCCGCTATATTTTTTATATTTTAAATAAGTGATGGATGGATTATAATTAAGACATATAACTGGAGGTTTTGTATGATTAAGGATTTTATTGAAAGAAATCAAGAAAGTATTCTGGAAGATTTAAGAGTACTTGTATCACATAATTCTGTTCTGGCTGATGATGCTGAACCTTTTGGTCAGGAAAACCGTCTGGTGCTGGATGAAGCACTAAAAATGATGGAAAGAGAAGGTTTAAAGACAACTAATCTTGACTACTACTGTGGTTATGGTGAATGTGGTGAAGGTGATAAACTGATTGGTATATTGGCACATCTTGATATAGTGCCTGCAGGTGATGGTTGGGATAGCGATCCTTTCACCATGACTCAGAAAGATGGCTTTGTCTATGGACGCGGTGTATCTGATGATAAAGGTGCTGTGATTGCTTCATTATATGCGATTAAGTATCTTCTTGAGAGTGGATATAAGTTTAAAAAACGTCTGCGTCTGATTACAGGATGTAATGAAGAGACAGGTTCAAGATGTATTAAACATTATGTTGAAAAAGAAGGTCACATTGATATGGGCTTTACACCTGATGGTTCATTCCCTGGTATCTATGCAGAGTCAGGAGCTGTAGGTGGTATTATTCGTGCAACTAATTCAAAGATTATCAATATTTCAGGTGGTGAAGCTACTAATGTCGTATGTAAACGAGTAAATGTTGAATTGCCTGTTAATTCATATGATGAATCAACATTTAATGAGTTTATGCGCGACAATAATATTGACTACAATATTATCAAGTCAAATGAGAGTATCCGTCTGGCAGTAAATGGTAAGGCTGCACATGCCTCAACACCAGATGAGGGTATTAATGCGATATCTTATCTGATGGAAGGTTTATATGAAGCTGGATTTAAAGATGAACTGGTATCTTATTATCATGATAAGATTGGATTAACTACTCATGGTGAGAAGTTTAAGGCTAATCTGTTAAATGATGAACATACAATCTTTACTTTAAATATTGGTAAGGTCTATAAGGAAAGTAACGAAATCTGTTTTACCGTTGATGTCAGATTCCCTGTTACACATACATTTGAAGAAGTGACTGATTTAATGGTTAAGAGTCTCAATCTTGGTAATAACCGCTTTGAAGTTGTGAGTGGCCATAAGCCATTATTCTTCGATACCAGTACACCATGGTTAAGTGCTTTACTTAAGGCATATCAGGATGTCACACATGATATGGATTCAAAGATGGTCGCAATTGGTGGTGGAACATATGCCAAGGCTATCAATAACTGCATCGCTTTTGGCTGTGGTTTTGAAGATGATGACAATCATATGCATGACGCTAATGAAAGACTGGAAATCGCTAAACTTCACAAACAGATTGAGATATTTGTTGAAGCAATCAAGAATTTAAACGAGGCTTAATATGAAAAAAGTCAAGATGGCATTAATATATGATTTTGATAAGACGCTTTCACCAAAAGATATGCAGGAATTTCATATATTAAAGAGATTTGGCTATGATGATCCATCAAAATTTTGGGAAAAGTGTTCAAAGATTTCAAATGAACACAATATGGATGGCATATTGTCATATATGTTACTGATGGCAAAAGAAGATCCAGATATGACAAGAGATTCTCTGATTGAAGAGGGGTCATATGTCAAACTGTATAAAGGTGTTGATACCTGGTTTAAGCGTATTAATGAATATGCCTTAGAAAAAGATATTATTATTGAACACTATATTATTTCCAGTGGTTTAAAGGATATTATTTTAGGTACGCCTATAGCTAAGGAATTTAAGGAAATCTATGCCTGCAGTTACTACTATGATGATGATGGAAAGGTCAAATGGCCATCAAGGGTTATAAACTACACAACCAAGACACAGTATATCTTTAGAATTAATAAAGGTGTCCTGGATGAAACCAATGATATCGATCTTAATAAATCAACAAGGGATGAAGATAAATATATACCATATAACCGTATGATTTATTTCGGTGATGGGTTGACTGATGTCCCTAGTATGAAGGTTGTGGCTGGATTTGGTGGTAATACAATCGCTGTCTTTAAGGATAAGGCTAAAGATCTGGCTGAAGAACTCTTCGAAAATAAAAGAGCGACCTTTATGGCTAAAGCTGATTATTCTGAAGGGTCAAAGATCGATAAGATTGTCAAAGGAATAATTGACAGTATTAATGTAGATATGCGACTGGATGATTATCGTTAGATAGTCATCTTTTTAATTTGTATCATCTAATTATGATAAAATATATAGGATGAAAGAATATGCATTTAGATTAAAACACGGCGATGATATCAAAAGATCAATTGAGAATTACTGTCTTGAAAATGGTATTAATACAGGTATTATACTATCGGCAGTTGGATGTATATACCACGCTAAAATAAGACTCGCTAAAGCTATTGATATTATGGACGTCGAAGATGACTTTGAAGTCTTATCTTTGAATGGTACAATATCTTTTGGCAGATCACATCTGCATATCACACTCAGTAATGATAAAGGCGAAGTCTTGGGTGGACATCTGTTAGAGGGTTCTGTTGTCAATACCACACTGGAAGTTGTGATTGGGGCTTTGGAAGAATATCGAAGTCAGAGATGCTTTGATGACAGTACTGGTTATAATGAAATAGTATTTGAAAGGATTAGGAATGAATCAGATTATTAATATTGTAAAACTTGATGTCGATGAGATTGAAATCAAGGGTAAGAAATATCTAGTTAATGATGGTATACGTAAACTGGCTAAGAAGATATATCGTCTATATTTTATTCTGATCGGGATTATGTGTGTTATTGGTGACAGAATCGCAATGATGATTGGATTTAATGGTTTTCTTGAAGAGATGACAGTTATCATTGTATTGCTTGTTATATTTAATGTGATTATGGATTATATTGTTAAGATGATTCTTTTAAAGAAGGTGGCATAATGTTTCTTGTGATTTTAATTAATGCGATAATCTGGGGTGCAGTGATCTTCTTTCTTTTTGAGGGTAAAAAAGTCAGATATGAGATGAGCGGTGGTAATGGTAAAATCATCATGATTCTGTTTTTCTTACTTGGTCTTATTCAGTATATAGCTCATGCTGATTTTATATCTATGTTGACATTTATATCGCTGGTATTATCAGGTATAGTCTATAGCCTTGTACCAAGTGGTATCTGTAAGGAAGGACTGATGATTATTGGTCGTTTATATCCTTATGGTAAAATCAGTAATATTGAATATGTAATTGAACATGAGCGCCTGGAGGTGTCATTTGTATATAAACATCGCACATATTTCCTGTTTAAGGAAAAGGAATATGAAGATGAAGTTAGAAGAGAAATCAAAAAGTATCAGGGAGGAAAGTAAATGATAAAAGTATATATTATTTCAGGATTCTTAGGTTCTGGAAAAACAACATTAATCAAGAAACTGCTTGAAGATGGCAAGTTTAATAGAGTAATGCTGCTGGAGAATGAATTTGGTGAGGTTGGTATTGATGGCAATCTCTTTGATGAAGGGTTGAAAGTTAAAGAGATTAACAGTGGCTGTATCTGTTGTTCTTTAAAGGGTGATTTAAAGGCTGCTTTAGATGAAATCAGAAGCTATGATATTGACGCTCTGGTAATTGAACCATCAGGTGTTGGTAAACTATCCGAGATTATGGATACTGTATCAGAAATGGAAGATATGGAAATCAAAGGTCATATCTGTATGGTAGATGCCAAAAAAGCTGTTATTTATCATAAGAACTATAAAGAGTTCTTTGATGATCAGGTTGTGGCAGCTAATTCAATCATTCTATCTAGAGCCGATCTTGTAAGTGAAGAAAAGCTAGAGGGTGTAGTAGCGATGCTTAAAGAAATGAATGAAGATGCAACAGTAGTCACTACACCATATATGGAACTTGATAACGATTATCTCATGGATATCATTGAAGAAAACGTTACATGCAGAAACTGTATGGAAATGATGGATGAAGATGAACTTGAACATCATTTACACCATCATGATGAGGAATGTGAATGTGAACACCATCACCACAAACATCATCACCATGATGAAGAATGTGATTGTCACCACGAACATCATCACGATGAGGATGATGAAGAATGTGATTGTCACCATGAACATCATCATGATGAGGAATGTGAATGTGGACATCATCACCATCATCACCATGATCACGACGCTGATGAAGTCTTTGAAAATATTGGATTTGAGACTGTTAAGACATATACTGAAGAAGAAATAAGAAGTATTCTAGAAAAGCTGAAGGGTGATGTAATCCGCGCTAAAGGTTTTGTCAAAGGTACAGATTCATGGCTTTATTTTGATCTGGCGGGAGATGATATCATCATTCGCAATGGTCAGAGTAAATATACTGGACTTGTAACTGTTATCGGTTCACATTTAAATGAAGAATATATTAAAGGACTGTTCAGACTATGATTAAGCCGCTATATATTGTTTCTGGTCTATTAGATAGTGGTAAGACTTCTTTAATCAAGGAGACTTTATATAACCCACGTTTTAATGAAGGTGAAAGAACACTGATTCTATCTTTTGAAGATGGTGAAGAAACCTATGATGATAAGTTTCTGTCTGATACTAATTCATTTGTAATTTATATGGATTCAATCACTAAACTGACAAGAGAAAAAATGGTAGAAATAGACAATAAGTATAGTTTCGAGCGTGTCTTTATTGAATGCAATGGAATTGAAGATGAAAGAATTTTATTCAGCGAAGAGCGTCTGATTCCTAATTGGGAAGTTGCACAGATTCTGACAACTGTTGATGCGTCAATGTTTAAACTGCAGATCAATAATCTTAAACAATTCGTATTCAATCATATCTCGATTACTGAATGTGCTATCTTTAACCGTTTTGGTAATGATGATGATTATCTTTTTATCCGTAATAATATCAAGGCTATTAACCCAAGAGTTGAACTGATTTTTGAAGATAATAATCATGAAGTCGTTGAATTTGATGATGTTGAGCTGTTTGATTTGAATCAGGATATTATTGATATCAGTGATTTTAATTATGGTTTATGGTATATGGATGCCGGAGATAATCCTAATAAATATGAAAATAAGAAGATTCGCATCAAAGTTAAATATCTTGAAGAGATCAAAGGTTATGATACAGCCTGCATCATGGGTAGAGAAGCCATGGTATGCTGTGCTGATGATATACAACCTATTGGTTTAACTGTGATTGGAATTAAGACAAAAGAAATCAAAGAAGATACCTATTATTCTATCGAAGGTACAATTCATGCCATCGATGATGAAGATGGATATAAGACCTGTGTATTATATGCTGATAAGATTGTTGAGTCTTTAAAACCTGAAAATGAACTGGTATATTTTAATTAAACAAAAGGGGATATAGAAATGAATTTTATTATTGAAACTTTAAAGGCCATACTGTTTGGCCTTGTTGAAGGAATTACTGAATGGTTACCTATCAGTTCAACTGGTCATATGATATTGCTTGATGAATTTGTAAAGATGAATGTCAGTGCTGAGTTCTGGAAACTGTTCTTAGTGGTTATACAGCTTGGTGCTATTATGGCCGTTGTCTTAATCTATTTCAGAAAGATATTCCCATTTAACTTCAATAAGGCTAAAGGACCGTTTATTAAAAAAGATATCTTTGTCTTATGGTTTAAGATTCTGGTGGCATGTATACCAGCTGCTGTTGTAGGAATACTGTTTGATGATTTCTTAGATAAATATCTATATAACTCATATGTTGTCGCAACCATGTTGATTATCTTTGGTGTAGGTTTTATTTATATCGAATCAAAGAAACATGAAACTCGTGTTGGTACATTAAAGGAATTGACATACAAAGATGCCATGATTATTGGTTTATTCCAGCTCATTGCTGCTATCTTTCCAGGTACATCACGCAGTGGTGCAACAATCCTTGGTGCTTTGATGATTGGTATCAGCCGTAAGGTCGCTGCTGAATTTACATTCTTTCTGGCTATTCCAGTAATGTTTGGAGCCAGTCTTTTAAAGATTATTAAAATAGGGTTCGCATTTACAATGATTGAATACTGGATTCTGTTTGTTGGTATGCTGGTAGCTTTTGTAGTGTCGGTTCTGGTAATTAAATTCCTGATGTCATATATCAAGAAACATGACTTCAAGATATTTGGATATTATCGTATTATATTAGGTATTCTGGTATTTGCATATTTCTTAATGAAGTAGGTAGATGATGGAAAGTATTACGCTTATTTCGGTGTTTATTGAGGGGATTTTGTCTTTTATATCTCCATGTGTCTTACCTCTGATTCCTTTATATATGTCATATCTGACATCATCATGTAAAGAAGAAGATGAAGAAGGGAATATTACCTATAAGACAGTCAAGGTGATTATTACTACACTATGTTTTGTTTTGGGTATTTCAACTGTATTCTTTATTCTAGGAATATCTGTTGATTTAATTGGTTCGTATATTGATGAATACCGTATGCTGATTAATATCTTCGGCGGTATTATCATGGTGCTTTTGGCACTAAATGGTTTTGGAGTTATTAATGTATCCTTCATAAATCGTGAACATCGTCTTGATACAAAGACTGATTTCAGAAACATGAATTATTTTAAAGCCTATCTTTTAGGGTTTATTTTCTCCTTTGCCTGGACACCATGTATTGGTCCAATGTTGTCAAATGTTATTTTGCTTGCATTATCAGAGAACGCAATGGCAGGTCATTTATATATTCTTCTTTATGCCATTGGTTTTACAGTTCCTTTTATAATCCTTGGAGTATTCTATAAAAAAGGTCTTGAATTTCTTAAGACTCATAAAAACCTTCTATTGAAACTATCAATGGTAGCTTCGATTATCATCCTGTTATTTGGAATTAATATGATATATAACGGAACAAGAGAAGTAGTTCGTATTAACTCAGAATATAATCGTCTTTTAAAATATGAGAATGCGGCTGGTAATACACAGAACAATC
This sequence comes from Bacillota bacterium, assembly GCA_029097145.1. GTDB lineage: Bacteria > Bacillota_I > Bacilli_A > Erysipelotrichales > Erysipelotrichaceae > JAHHTG01. The sequence goes on along the minus strand of JAQXNC010000037.1, from coordinate 5,292 downwards.
AAAATGATGATATCATGTATAATTTTGAGTTGACCGATCAGTATGGTAATGTTCATAAGCTTTATGATTATCAGGGTAAATATGTCGTATTAAACTTTGTGGCATCGTGGTGTACATATTGCGAGAAAGAAATACCTGACTATGAGAAATTCGCAGCTGAAAATGATGACGTTATCTGTTTATATGTAATGGCTGAGGGCGTCAATCGGTCAAATGGCGGAAGGACAACAGCTGATTTTATCAAGGATAACGATATTAAGATCAGTGTCTTAAATGATGATGGTTCTCTATTTGCCTATATGGGTATCAGTTCATTTCCAACGATGGCATTTATCGGTCCAGATTCAACATATATTGGTTATCAGAGTGGTATGCTCAGTTATGAGATAATGGAAGAGATCCTTGATATGGCTGAAGATTTATATGAAGAAGGGCATTAGTTATGTTTAATTGGTTTAAAAAGAAAGAAAAAGTAAATAAAAAACCGGTTATTATCTGTATTCATGGTTTTGGCAAAAGACGTACAGATGAATTCATTCCGCTTTATGAGAACCTGAAAAACGATTATGAAGTCATTATGCCTGAACTTTATAATCAGCAGTTTGTCGATGATCGTATTTGGCATAACTGGGTATCAAGAGCTGAAGAGAAGATTATTGAAGCTAAGAATAATCATCGTGAAATCATCCTGATTGGATTTAGTATGGGTGGCGTTATTGCCTCATATCTGGCTTCAAAATTTGAAATTAAAAAGCTGATACTTTTAGCACCTGCGTTTGAATATATCAGCGTTCAGACTGCTTCATCGGCTATTAATCATGTGGTAAAAAAGAAACCGGAAACGATATCGAAATATATACCTTTACCAAAGGAATTTACTGATACTTTTATTAATGTAGTTGATAACTGTAAGAAGGGTATTGAAAAGATATCATGCCCAGTCCTATTTATAGCCGATATGGACGATGAAGTTATTCCTTATAGTGTATCATTGAAGTATTATAAAAAAGTCCCTCATGAGCGTAAAAGATGCGTCATTCTGGCTGAAGGTCAGCACCGTCTTCTGGATGATGAGAAGACTGGTAATGTCGCAATCCAGATTATTAGAGACTTTATTGAAGATAGAATAATTATTTAAATAAACGTCGAGTCTTATCATCAAGGTTTGACGCAACAGTCGATAATATGACATTAATGGCAGACTTGATAGCTCTGCCTGTTTTTTCGTCTGTTTTAGTCAGCATTGATATTACAACCCCATAATTATTAATGAGCGAAGGAATAATGTCGGACAGGGTATTAATATTGATCTTTAGAATAATATCATACAGGGTTTCAATGACATGTTTTCTTTCATTATATGAAAGGCTGTTGATCCACTGATCAAATCTGTTTTTAAAATTCTTAGATAAACCATCAGTATCATCGAGGTATACAAAATGTGTCGCATCGGCAATCCAGGTATATGGGTCATGGCTCATCAGATTCTTCTCACATGATTCAATGACAGTTAATTCTCCAGGCTGTTCAAAGAATGAAGCGACAATCGATGTCTTAGGGGTATAGGTCACAAGAATATCCAATAGGCGACTAAATCTCTCTTTTGGCATGACACCAAAATCAAATCCAGGTCCATCGTTGTTGTATATCCTCTCAATTCTTGCGAATTCATGGTTACTTAAAAAGGCACATGCAAACATTGCAAGATTACCGCCTTTAGAATGTCCGCCAACCATAAATCTAATCCCTTTATCTGTATCTTTGATTATCTCTCTTAGATAATCAAGGGCCATAGTCTGAGAAGGCACGATACTGTATGACATATCCAGATCTTCCTTCCAGCCACCGATAAAATTATCAGTACCCCGGTAGCTGATATAGCATAGTTTTGGATTAATCATGATGCTTATGGCGCCAAACTGAATATCATCATCTTTTGAATACAGTTCTCTATGTTTAAAGATGTGAAGATTACCAAAACGTCTTGTATTCATCAGAATCTTTAAAAACTCTATATCATATTCAGTTCTGGTAATTCTTAAGGCTTCCTCCTGCTTCAAAAAGTCAGTCGCTGCCCTTGATATGGTTATCTTTTCATAGTTATCCTTAATAATACCTGTAAATCTGACATAACAAAGATTAGATAAAATCAGATTATCTATTTCATTAAAAGGGGATTCATCAAAGCTTAAATCCCCACGCCAGTATAAGTAATCAATAATGTTAGTCTTGGTCATGGTTTATATAATCAATTAGTTCATTGAGATGATTTATAGTCGGTATTTTAGGGTTGTAGATGCGTTTACGATGATTGTTGAGCAATAGATACTGCATATGAGCTTTATATGCACCTAAAATATCATTAAACATTACATCGCCCACATAAAGACACTCTTCACATTTAAGATTTAGTTTCTTAGCAGCATATTCAAATGCTTCCCTGGCAGGTTTTTTATAGCCTGATTCAATCGCTACTATCGCTTCATCAACATAAGGTAATACACCAGATACTTCAAGTTTCATTCTCTGTGTTTTGATATCACCATTTGTCAGAATAGCCAGTTTATAATCCGTGTTATGTCTTAGGTATTCAAGAACTTCAATAGCGTATTCATCAAGAACAGTCTTTGGAGCCATGATTTCACTTAAGGTTGCAAAATCATTACTTAGAGAATCATTATCGAGATGGTAGTTATTCACAAGATAATCGATAATGTGTCTTCTTGAGATAGTTCCTTCTTCATCGAGATAAACCATGCGCTGAATCACAGCTTCTTTCTCCATCTCATCATAATCATTAAAATACTTATTGACTATATATGCAAAGCCATCATAGATGGCATAGCCACGGTTAGAAAGAGTATAGTCAAAATCAAATATAATAGCTTTTATCATAAGAGTATTATAAGTTAAAAAAGACAAAAAGAAAACTCTGACAAATGAATCAGAGTTTTCTAGAGTTTAATACTTTGGTTTAGATTATTTGATAACTTCTGTAACGTTACCTGAACCTACTGTTCTACCACCTTCACGAATTGAGAACTTAGTACCGTTTTCAATAGCGATAGGAGCGATCAGTTCAACAGTCATTTCTACGTGGTCACCAGGCATAACCATTTCAGTTCCTTCAGGAAGAGTGATAACACCAGTTACGTCAGTTGTACGGAAGTAGAACTGAGGACGGTAGTTAGATACGAATGGAGTATGACGTCCACCTTCTTCTTTAGTAAGGATATATACCTGAGCCTTGAAGTTTGTATGAGGAGTAACTGTACCAGGTTTAGCTAATACCTGTCCTCTTTCGATCTGGTCACGGTTAACACCACGTAATAATGCACCAATATTGTCACCAGCTTCAGCCTGGTCTAACTGCTTACGGAACATTTCAAGACCAGTGATAACTGTCTTCTTAGTTTCGTGAATACCAACGATTTCAACTTCATCATTTAAGTGAGCGATACCACGTTCAACACGTCCAGTAGCAACTGTACCACGACCTGTGATTGTGAATACGTCTTCTACAGACATTAAGAATGGCTTATCTGTTTCACGAGCTGGATCAGGGATGTAAGAATCTACTGCATCCATTAATTCATCAATCTTAGCTTCCCAAGCTGGATCGCCTTCAAGAGCCATTAATGCAGAACCACGGATAACTGGAGTATTGTCGCCATCGAATCCATATTCAGATAATAGTTCACGAACTTCCATTTCAACTAAGTCGATTAATTCTTCGTCGTCAACCATATCGCACTTATTTAAGAATACAACGATGTAAGGAACACCAACCTGACGAGCAAGAAGGATGTGTTCACGAGTCTGAGGCATTGGTCCATCAGTTGCTGCAACAACAAGGATTGCACCATCCATCTGAGCAGCACCAGTGATCATGTTCTTAACGTAGTCGGCATGTCCTGGGCAGTCAACGTGAGCATAGTGACGGTGTTCAGTCTGGTATTCAACGTGTGCAGTGTTGATAGTGATACCACGAGCCTTTTCTTCTGGAGCTCCATCGATCTGATCGTATGCTTTAGCTTCAGAAAGACCTTTTTTAGATAAGTAATTAGTGATAGCAGCTGTTAATGTTGTTTTACCATGGTCAACGTGTCCGATAGTACCAATATTAACATGAGTTTTAGATCTGTCAAATTTAGCTTTTGCCATTTTAAAAATTTTCCTCCTATTTTCTTTTTTATTTTAAGATAAACACTATGTAAAATCAATTAAAATTAATTCTTAGCGTTCTTCTTAATAATTTCTTCCGCAATGCTCTTAGGAACCTCTGAATAGTGGTCCATCTGCATTACGTAGTTACCACGACCCTGTGTAAATGAACGCAGGTCAGTAGCGTAACCGAACATTTCAGAAAGTGGTACATAAGCTCTTACAGAGATTGCATTTCCTCTTTCTTCCTGTTCTCTAATCTGTCCACGACGCTTAGTGATATCACCCATTACAGAACCTAAGTATTCCTGTGGGGCAATTACTTCAACGTCCATGATTGGTTCAAGGATAACTGGCTTACACTTCTTAGCAGCTTCTCTTAATGCTAAGCTTGCAGCCATCTTGAACGCCATTTCTGATGAATCGACTTCATGGTAAGATCCATCAAATAATGTAGCTTTAATATCTACAACTGGATATCCAGCCTGTAGACCGTTATTTAATGCGGCAACAAGTCCATCCTGTACTGGCTTGATGTATTCTCTTGGAACACTTCCACCAACAACAGCGTCGATGAATTCAAATCCTTTACCTTCTTCATTTGGTTCGAATTTAATCCATACATGACCATATTGACCACGACCACCTGACTGTCTAACGAACTTACCTTCACAATCAGCAGCTTGTCTGATAGTTTCTCTAAAGGCAACTTGTGGAGCACCAACGTTACATTCAACGTTAAATTCTCTTCTCATACGGTCGATGATGATATCTAAGTGTAATTCACCCATACCAGCGATGATTGTTTGACCTGTTTCTTCATCAGTATATGTCTTGAAAGTTGGATCTTCTTCAGCTAATTTAGCTAAAGCGTTGTCCATCTTATCAGAATCTGACTTAGTCTTAGGTTCAACAGACATTTGGATAACTGGTTCAGGGAATACCATTGATTCAAGAATGATAGGAGCTTTTTCATCACATAAAGTATCACCAGTAGTAGTTGCTTTTAAACCAACAGCAGCAGCGATATCACCGGCATATACTTCCTGAATTTCAGCTCTATGGTTAGCATGCATCTGAACTAAACGTCCAAATCTTTCTCTAACATCTTTTGTAGCATTTAATACA
>JAQXNC010000036.1 GCA_029097145.1 Bacillota bacterium | reverse complement strand
AAGGAATTAAATGGTATTGGTGATACAGCCGCTAATCTATTAGAAGCAGCTAATGGTGAAAACTATGAATGGACAGATATGTATGATGGTTTTGCCAAGACAGCTGATGAAGAAGGCTTCCATGAACTGGCTGAAAAGTTCAGAATGGTTGCAGCTATTGAAAAACATCATGAAGAAAGATATAGAGCTTTACTTCATAATGTCGAAGTTCAGGAAGTATTCAAGAAGAGTGAAGTTAAAGTATGGGAATGCCGTAACTGTGGTCATATCGTAGTAGGTACTGAAGCACCTGTTGAATGCCCAGTTTGTGCACATCCACAGAGTTACTTTGAAGTTCACGCTGAAAACTATTAATAAGAATAACAGTCATTATGACTGTTATTTGAAAATTATATGAAAAAGTTAATGATTATTCTGATTGGATGTCTTTTGAGTTTTTGTGGCTGTCAAAAAGAGTCTAATACATATACTCAAATGTCAATGAGTGATGCCTTAAAGGAAATGGAAAAGAGTGATGGTTATATTCTGCTTGATGTGAGAAGAAATGATGAATATGCAGCTGGTCACATTAAAGGAGCCATCAATATTTCAAATGAGGCGATCTTAAGGGGTGAAGTAGAGCTTCTAAGTGATAAAAACCAAAAGATATATGTCTATTGTCGTAGTGGTAACCGCTCTTTACAGTCAGCGAAGAAACTATCTGAACTAGGGTTTACAAATATAGTTGAGATTGGTGGTATTCTTGATTACAGTGGTGAACTTGAAAAATAACTTAAGGCATATGACATGCATCCAAATCTATAAAATGATATAGTATAGATAGTAAATAAAGAAGGAGATATTTAAATATGAGTAAATGGGTTTGTAGCGTTTGTGGTTACGTTCATGAAGGTGACAGTGCACCTAGTGAATGTCCAGTATGTCATGTAAAGGCAGATAAATTCACTAAGGTTGAAGGTGAAATGAAACTGGCTGCTGAACATGAATATGGTGTTTATGCAAAGACAGTTAAGAATAATCCAGACATTTCCGAAGAAGATAAGAAATATATCTTTGAACAGTTAATGGCTAACTTCACTGGTGAATGTTCAGAAGTAGGTATGTACTTATGCATGGCTAGAATTGCACATCGTGAAGGTTATCCAGAAGTTGGATTATACTGGGAAAAGGCAGCATTTGAAGAAGCTGAACATGCAGCTAAGTTTGCAGAACTGTTAGGTAGTGAACTTGAACCAAATATGACTGATTCAACAGCTAAGAATCTGAAATGGCGTGTTGACTGCGAATATGGTGCAACTAAGGGTAAATTTGACCTGGCAGCTTGTGCTAAGAAGAATGGTCTTGACGCAATTCATGATACAGTTCATGAAATGGCTAGAGATGAAGCTAGACATGGTAGAGCTCTTGAAGGTTTCTACAATCGTCTTTTCAAGAAATAAGATTAATAATCATAAAGTGGATCTTAAAGGTCCACTTTTATATTTAAAAATGGATATCATAGTGATATCCATAGTTTTTATTTAGCTTTTAAAATCATAACTTCAAAGGTATCGAGGGTTATAGGGCCATTGACCATTTCATCGGTTTCGATATTGAGATAGTTATCATGAAGTGTGATCTTTGATGGATGACGGTTGAAGTTCTGAATAAAGTAAAGACGATAGTTTTCACCATATCGACAGTTAATGACGATACCTTTTTCATATGTGGCTTTAAGGCCATTATCAATATCTTTAAGAATATCTTTATAAAAATCTAAGAGGAAACTCTCATCATTTTCAGAAGCGATAAAGTAGGAGAGACCCTGACCATAATGATTAACCGTGAGGGCTGGTGTGCCTTTATAGAAATCTTCATTATAAGTAGCTAAAACACTGGCGGTTGTTGTTTCGATAATAGCGCGATATGCCTTAACTATATAATCATGATTATTATAGGTGATGGTGTTAGGCCATAGGTCTTCCTTGACGGTATCAATTTCAAGTGGATTAATGCCTAAGACATCATTTAAAGGATGATGATCAAGGAAACATAAATCAGTTTCATTGACTTCACCACTGGTGCAGGTTGTGACATAAATACCACCATTACTGATGAAATCTCTGACTTTTTGAGGATAACCTTCTTTATACATATAGTTATATGGAGCGATGACGACCTTATAATCACTTAAATCATATGACATATCTATCACATCAGCTTCAAGACCCATCATAAACAGTGGTTTAT
>JAQXNC010000035.1 GCA_029097145.1 Bacillota bacterium | reverse complement strand
CACCAACCCCGCCAATCATATACTGACGGGTATTTTCAAGATTCTCTTTAACAACCTTCTTCATTTCCAGAATAAATTTATAGGAAGCACTCAAGGCTGCTGAAGCGACTGGGAAGTTATGAGGATTGAGTTCTTCAATATTAACTTCAAACTTCTTAGGTTCATCACCAGGAAGTACTTTTCTGACAAAGGCACAAAGCTGCTTGATGAATGGGAATACGACAACTGTAGCTGCCAGGTTGAAGAGAATATGGGTAATCGCTATCTGCATCATTGGATTAATTCCGAATGATTGAGCGAGGAATGTAGTAAAATGATATAAAGGCATCATCATGATTAAACCGATTATACATCCGATGACATTAAAGCTCAGATGTAATGCGGCAGCACGTTTGGCAGTAATCTTACCACCCATAGATGCGATTATAGCTGTGATGGTTGTACCGACATTGGCACCATACAGGAATGGAATAACACCAAGGAAGGTAATGGCACCTGATTCATAGAAGAGCTGGATAATACCAATGGAAGCACTTGATGACTGCATACAGATTGTTAAGATTACACCACCAAATAGACCGATCAATGGGTTATTAGTACACATCTTAGCGAAATTGACAAACTGTGGCACATTCTTAAGTTCTGAAAGAGTATCACCCATGATTGAAAGTGAATAGAACAGTAATCCAAATCCAATGGCAACCTTAGCGATATCGTGGAGTTTTTTATTGCTTGAAAACAGCAACATGGCAGCTCCAATAAATATCAGATAGACTGATAACTGGTCGATATTTAAACCGATGAGGAAAGCAGTAATAGTTGTACCGATATTGGCGCCAATAATTATTCCGGCAGACTGTTCCAAAGACATGAGACCAGCACGGATAAAACCGATACAGATGGCTGTTGTCGCACTTGATGACTGAATAGCGGCTGTCATAACAGCACCAATCAGTAAACCCTGCCATGGTTTTGAAGTATATTTATCAATATAGGTTCTTAATTTATCACCAGCAATTGATTTTAAGCTATCTCCCATAAGGCTGATTCCAAACAGGAACAGTCCAAGACCTCCCAAGAAGAGACCCCAGCGTATATCACTAAATGTCATAAAAATTTCTCCCTATAATATTAATTAATCTAAACGCTATAAAAAAATTATATATACGAACATTAAACGTTGTCAAATGAGAAAAAACCAATGTAAGGGTTTACATTTATTATAAAGATGCTATACTTGTATTAGGCATTAATTTTATTCATTCGAATAGCTTCCTTTCTTTAAAAACCATGAGATTTCTTGTGGTTTTTTTATTATAATAGAAACAATTGGAGGTTTGGTATGATTAAGATTGTCGTGGCTGATATAGACAATACATTAACTGTTAAACATCGTGATATTTCAGATTATACCAGAAATATCATTAATGAATTACAGGCTAATGGTATATTATTTGGTTTAGCATCCGGCAGAGATATTGAGTCTTTGCATCAGTTAGAAGATAAGTGGGATATTAAGGCTGATTTACTGATTGGTAATAATGGTTCTGAATACTATGATGGAATACTTGATAAACATCATGTATTTTATATGATGGATAAAGAATGGATTAGAAAAACATTTGAAATTATGCAGCCTTTTAAGTATAAAGTCTGGATGAAAAATGGTGATACCTTCTATAACAGTGATGAAAAGGCAGCCAGAAATTCAAGCAAATATATGAATGGGGAAGTTAAAGTCAAAATTACCAAAAATCCTGAAGATTATGTATTAGACGGATCATTTAAGATAGGTTTTAGAGTATCTGAAGAAGATATGCCAGCTATTGAAAAGAGGGTAGCTTCATATGAACTTGAAGGATTTAAGGGTGTTAAAACAGAAAGTACAATGTATGAATTCTGTAACGCTTTAGCCAGTAAGGGTAAACTTCTCGAAGAATTTGGAAGAATTCATAATATTAATAAGGATGAAATCGCTTCTTTTGGTGATATGAGCAATGATATCAGCTTATTTGAAGTATCAGGTATGGCTGTTTGTATGATCAATGGATCAGATGATGCCAAGAGTAAAGCTAATCATATTACTGATAAGGATGTTGACCATGATGGATTCGCTGATTATGTTGATCGATATATATTAAAGGGAGAATAGTAATGAATACTGTAATTGAAAATATCTTAAGTCGTCGTTCAATCAGAAAGTTTAATGATGAACCAGTAACTAAAGAAGAACTCTTGATTCTTGGTGAATGTGCTGTTCATGCACCTAGTGCGATGTGCAGAGATACCTGGAAGTTTGTCATTATTAATAATGAAGAACTGATCAGAGAACTGATTACTATAATGCAGTCATTATTAAATAAACCTGCATATAATATGTATAATCCTAAAGCTGTAATTATTGGTGCCAACAGAAAAGATAACAGTCGAGGCGTTGAAGATAATGCCTGTGCTCTTGAGAATATCTTTCTGGCTGCTCATTCAATGAATATTGGAACAGTCTGGATTAATCAGGTCAGAGATTTTATGGATGATGAAGTATTAAGAGCTTATCTCAATAAGATTGGGATTGATGAAGAAATGAATGTCTATGGTGTCGTATCACTTGGACATTATGATGAAAAACCAGTAGATAAACCACGAAACGGTATATATACATATATAGAATAAGAAAAAAAGCTGGAGTAAGATATGACTTATCCAGCTTTTTAACTAGTTTAATCTTTCGAAATATGGAGCAGTAGCACCCTGAACCCAGATTGATGAGATAACAGTTGTCCCGTTCCAGTTGCCATGTAATGCCATATCATTACCCAGATATACAGCTACATGCCAAAATCCTTTACCACCATCTGCGTACTCAACCAGATCACCAGGCTTAGCTTCCTCTTTAGTGATTGAGTGCGTATCAAAGACGTTGACGTCATGTCCTAGATATTCTTCTAAGAAAGCGTCAGCTACTTCATTACAATATCCACGCATCCCAATATAACTTTCAGCCAGAAACTCTATTTCAGAGTATACTTCCTGACCATTTGCGTTAGTCATAACGCGCATTTCTTCACGCAGCTTTTCTCTTTGTGTATCATCAGCTGCAATTAATTCCTGAACTTTTTCATCTTTCAGATTGAAGAAGTCCTCTTTTGAGATTACCTTGACACTTAAAACATCAGATGAGATGTTTGAAGATGCATCGCTGGCAATAATATTGATAGTATATTCCCCTATCTCATCTCCATTGAATCTGCCAATTGAAGATACAGAAACAATACCACTGTTATCTGTCGCTTCAATATAATCTGCCAGATTCAGCTTTGAACCTTCGATTAAGACAATGTCTTTACTTTGTTTGAAACTTATAACGGGACTTGTGACATCATTACTCGGCAAAGTGCGAGTTTCTTGGATACTCTGGTATTTTTCAGCCTGATTTACTTCTTTTGTGAAACCTGTAAGAGCGAAAAATGAGACCATGACCAGAGCTATCTTAAGCTTTTTCATAGTTTCTCCTTTATCAGTTTTCGTATATTTTTATATACAAACCCGTATTATAGTTGATTTTAGGTTAGATTGCAAGTTTTTGGGAATATCTCATATCCCAGGAAATAAAAGCAGGTTAAATACGCCGATGTGTTTATTATCATTATGAAAAGAGATTTGATATAATAGATTGTATGCAAAAGGTTCTGGTTATTGTTGGTCCAACAGCGATTGGGAAGACAGGATTTTCAATAGAGGCAGCTAAGCGATATGATGGTGAAATTATCTCAGGAGATAGTGTTCAGGTATATCGTGGTTTTGATATTGGATCAGGAAAGATATCTAAAGAAGATATGCAGGGGATCAGACATTATCTCATTGATATGATTGATTATCATGAAGAATATAATGTAGCCCTGTTTCAAAAGGAAGCCAGAAAAGCGATAGAAGAAATCGCTAAAAGAGGACATCTGCCAATGATTGTTGGGGGTACTGGTTTATATATAAAGGCAACTTTATATGACTATACCTTTGATGAGGAAAAAGAAGCGGATAATCCTTATGATGATATGAGTAATGAAGAGATATATGCCAGATTAAAGGAAGTTGACCCTGAATGTTTAAATAAGATTCATATCAATAACCGTAAACGTCTTGTGAGAGCTTTAAATATCTACGAGAAGAATAATCGTGGTATCTCAGAGAATATTGCAGCTCAAAGACATGAAATGATATATGATGCCCTGATTATTGGTCTTACAACTAATCGTGAGGCAGTTTATGCAAGAATAAATAACAGAGTTGATGAGATGATTAATAATGGTCTTGTGGAAGAGATTAGATCTTTACTCGATAAGGGTGTAAGTTTTGATGATAAGCCGATGGAAGCTATTGGTTATCGTCAGTTCAGGGAATACTTTGAAGGTGATAAGAGTCTTGAAATGACTGTAAAGGAAATTAAAAGAGATACTAGAAGGTTCGCTAAAAGACAGTATACCTGGTTTAATAATCAGACACCGATTGAATGGTTTGATATAGATGATTTAGATAAGGCATTTATTAGAATAGGACAGTGGCTGGATGAATAGATATCTTGAAAGAATGGAATATCTTGTTGGAGAGGATAATGTAAAGAAGCTGCAAAATGCCAAGGTAATGGTTTGTGGCGTTGGTGGAGTTGGTTCATTTGTGGCTGAAGCTTTAGCGAGATCGGGCGTTGGACATCTCATACTGGTTGATTTTGATGTGATAGATGAGTCAAATCTCAACCGTCAGTTAATGACTGATAAGTATAATGTTGGAAAGTCAAAGGTTTTAACATTAAAGAAAAGACTTGAAGATATCTCGATGTGTAAGGTTGAAACCAGAGAGTGTTTTATTGATGAAGACTTTGTGGTTGATAGAGACCTTGATTATGTAGCTGACTGTATTGATATACTGACATCGAAGTTTAGTTTGATTAGAAAATGTCATGAAGCCAAGGTCAGATGTATATCTTCAATGGGAACAGCTAAGAGACTTGATCCATCAAAGATTACATATACAACTTTAGATAAGACAAAGAATGATCCGCTGGCTAAAGCTTTAAGAGGACTGGTTAAAAAGGAAAACTATCGTCATAAGATTGAGGTGGTATATATTGATTCACCACCACTTAAGACAGAAAATATCATTAAGGAAGGTCATAGTCATAAGGAGAAATATCCTTTGGGAAGTGCAATCTTTACGGTAGGTAGTGCAGGACTTAGAATAGCTATGATAATAGCGTCAAAGATAATGGAGGATACAATGAAATTTAAAGATTTTAAATATGAAAGAATTGAAATGTCTTCAATTGAAAAGGAATATGGGGAATTACTTGAAGCCTTAAAGAAAGCAGATAATAAAGAAGAATTTCAGAATGTTTTCGATAAGATCAGTAAATATCGTGGACATATTATGACGATGCAGACTTTATGCAGTGTCAGACATACAATTGATACCAGTGATAAATTCTATTCAGATGAACAGGATTACTGGGATAATACAAGTCCAATGATTCAAAAATATGAAAATGAACTTTCTTCAATTGTGCTGGCGTGTCCATTTAGAGATGAACTTGATATTCCAAAGACTTATTATATGTATCAGGAGAATGCAGTTAAGAGCTTTAATGAAAACATTATTGAAGATATGCAGCTTGAAAATAAACTGGTAAGTGAATATTCAAAACTTAAGTCAAGTGCGAAGATTGAGTTTGAAGGCGAGATATATAATCTTGCAAGTATTCAAAGTAAGACACTTTCTTCTGACCGTGATGTACGTAAACGTGCCTATGGGGCTGCACTTAAATATTATGAAGACAATGAAGCTGAGTTTGATCGCATCTATGATGAACTGGTTAAGGTTAGAGATCGCATGGCTAAAAAGCTGGGATTTAAAAACTTTGTCGAACTTGGTTATCTTAGAATGAATCGTCTTGATTATGATGCCGATATGGTAGCTAACTATCGTCGTCAGGTATTAGAGGATATCGTGCCATTATGTAATGAAATCTATAGACGTCAAAAAGAGCGTCTGGGTTTAGATGAGCTAATGGCTTATGATCTGGGTTATGAATTTGAAAGTGGTAATCCAAAACCACACGGAAGCAGTGATGACCTAGTGATGGCGGCTAAAAAGATGTATGAAGATATGTCTAAAGATACTGGTGAGTTCTTTAATATGATGATTGATATGGAACTGTTTGATCTTTTGACTAAGCCTAATAAGGATATGGGAGGTTATTGTACAGAACTTCCTGATTATAAAGTGCCATTTATCTTCGCTAACTTTAATGGAACTGCTGGTGATGTCGATGTATTGACACATGAAGCAGGACACGCTTTCCAGAGTTATATGACTAATAAATATAATGAGAATCTTGTGCCTGACTGCAGTTTCCCAACAATGGAATCATGTGAAATTCATTCAATGTCAATGGAATTCTTTGCTCATCCATGGATGGAGAACTTCTTTAAGGAAGATACTGATAAATATATCTATTCACATGTTGCTGGGGCATTGACATTCCTGCCATATGGGGTACTGGTTGACCATTTCCAGCATGAAGTATATGAACATCCTGAAATGAGCATTGATGAAAGAAAGGCTACATGGCGAAGACTTGAGAAGATGTACTGTCCTGAGCGTAATTATGCAGGATTCGATCTGCTTGAAAGAGGTGGATACTTCTATCGTCAGGGACATATCTTTGCGTCACCTTTCTATTATATAGACTATACACTGGCACAGGTATGTGCATTACAGTTTTATTCAAGAACTCTTGAAAAGGATGAGAATACATGGAATGACTATATTCATCTGTGTAAGCTCGGTGGTACAAAACCATTTTTGGGTTTACTTGAAGAAGCACATATTAAGTCACCATTCGAGGATGGATGTCTTAAGGGTGTAGCGAAAAATATGATGAAAGTATTAGACAGTATTGATGATAAAAAACTGTAGGAGGTTTGAAAAATGAGAATTAATGAAAATGTCTATGAAGACAATACAGATAGCTTTAGCCGTTTTCTGGCAAGTACTTATCTGCATCTCTTCTTAGGACTTTTACTGACTGGTGCAGTTGCCTATTTTGGCTATGGATTATTAATGAGTCTCTATGCCAGTTTTATGGGTATGTTTATTGTGATGGCATTGCAGCTGGGACTTTGTTTCTACTTCAGTTCACGTCTTATGACCATGTCTAAGACAACAGCTATGTTTTGTTTCTACATGTATTCATTTATAACTGGGGTGACACTGTCATATGTTCCTTTATTATATGATGGGGCATCACTGGCATTAGCGGTACTTATTACAGCAGCTGTCTTTGGTTCAATGGCAGTAATTGGTTATACTACCAATACTGATTTATCAAAGTTTGGATCATACTTTGTGGTTGGACTTTTTGCCATTATTATTGCGACAGTGATTAATGGTTTATTTATTCATTCAGCTGGAATTGATATGCTTATTACTTATGGAGCTATCATTGTATTTTTAGGTCTTGTGGCTTATGATATGCAGAAACTCAGAACATTCTATGCATCAAGTATCTATGATGATGAAATGAGTACTAAGATGGCACTTTTTGGAGCTTTTGAATTATATCTGGATTTCATTAATCTATTCATCTATATATTAAGAATATTTGGAAGAAGAAATAATGACTGAGATTAAGAATTTACTTATTAAATACAAGGAACAGATTTTATATCTTTTCTTTGGTGGATGTACAACAGTTGTCAATATTGTAGTATTCGCATTGTGCAGCGATATATTACATATGGAACTGCTCGTATCTAACTTCATGGCTTGGGTATTGGCAGTATTCTTTGCCTATATAACCAATAAGATATGGGTTTTTGAATCAAAGACCGAGACACTAAATGAACTTGTAAAAGAGATAGGATCATTTGTTTTCGCAAGAGTTGTCACCCTTTTAATTGACATGTTGATTATGTATGTCGGGGTTGAAATTCTCTTTATCAACAAGATGATTATTAAGGTATTGGCTAATATTGTGGTGATTGTAGCTAATTATGTCTTCTCTAAACTGTTTATCTTCAAGAAAAAATAAAAACCCTTTACATAAAGTGCTTTAATCTGTTAATATATTTAGGCGAATAGAAATATTCCTTGTCTTTTATTATGAAAGACCAATAGACCAAAAGGAGGTAAAATGATGAAACAGTACGAAACAATGTATATCATTAATTCTTCTTTAGAAGAAGCAGCTCGTCAGGAATTAATCGCACAGATGCATGGTATTATTACTAATCATGGCGGTTCAATTGACAACGTTGATGAGTGGGGTATGAGAGATTTTGCATACCGTATTGATGATATGACAAAGGGTTACTATGTAGTAGTAACATTCACAGTAGGTGTTGAAGGTTTAAATGAATTCGATCGTTTAATGAGAATCAACGCTAATGTAGTACGTCATATGACAATTTCAACTGACGAAAAGAACGGTAAATAATTATGATTAATCGAGTAGTTCTAGTAGGACGCTTAACCAAGGATGTTGAAGTTAGAAAGACCACCAGTGGGATTTCAACTGCCAGCTTCACTCTGGCATGTAACAGAAGATTTACATCTAAGGACAGCAATGGTCAGACTGCTGATTTCATAAACTGTGTTGCCTGGAGACAACAGGCTGATTTCTTGGGAAGTTATGCTCATAAGGGCAATATTGTAGGAATTGAAGGACGTATCGCAACCAGAAGCTATGATGGACAGAATGGTAAAGTATATGTGACTGAAGTTGTCTGTGACAGTGTTCAGCTGATTGGCAATAATAATACTGCACGTGATAATTCACAGGGTTATACAGCACCACAAAGAACACCTGAGCCTTCGGCATATAATCCAAATGATGCCTATGATGATGATTTCTCAAATACGCCATCACTTGATATATCTAGTGATGACTTACCATTTTATTAATATAGAAAAGGAGAAGTTTTTATGGCTTTCAGAAAACAGAGAGTTGGATTTAGAAAAGTTTGTTACTTCACTAAAAATAAGATTACATATATCGACTATAAGGATGTTGAACTATTAAAGAAATTTATTTCTGCTAATGGTAAGATTACTCCTAGAAGAGTAACAGGTACAAGCGCTAAATATCAGAGAATGCTTGCTACAGCTATTAAGAGAGCTCGTCAAATGGCTTTACTGCCATACGTGGCTGACTAATTGATTTATTAACCTCCATCTTTGATGGAGGTTTCTGTTTTTATGAATAAAAATATACGTAAAATATCTGAAGGGGCAATGTTTCTGGCAATAGTTGGTGCAGCCTTACTGATCAATCGTGGGCTCTCATTTATACTTGATCAGTATGTATCAATTATTTCATCACTGGTACTCATTGTTTATATTAAAAGATTCAGTTTCAAAGATGGACTTATGATGGCGTTTGGTATTTTCTTTCTGTCATTTATGTTTGGTGGGACATATGTCTTGCTTTATGCACCGTTATCAATATTGGCTGGATTAGTCTATGGATATGGAATTGAAAGAGGTTTTGATTCTAAACGAATTCTTTTTACATTGGTTATTTTATATACAATTGGGGAATTTGCTCTGACTTTTATCTTCTTACCGATGTTTGGGTTTGGCGATTTAAATGAAATGACAGCAGTAATCAGTGAAATGCTTGGCTATTATAATATTTCACTTTCAGGTGAAACGCTATTGAAATTTACCAAGATTTCGTATGCAATTGCGACATTTCTTTTAGCGATTATTGAGGCTATTCTTTTACATCTGTGTACAATTATTATTTTTAAGAAGTTTAAACTGGGTGAAATCAAGATGCGACCACTCAGTGAAATCAGAATCAGAGCTGAATATGCCTATGCCAGTATTGCGTCAATTATCCTGATGGTATTGTTTTTTAATTATACTGAAAACGAGATAATTATCTATTCTCTATTGGCTTTATCGATGATTGGAGCGGCACTTTTAATTGCACAGGGCTATATTTTTTGCCTGGTTTATGGAATAATAGTTTTTAGAAGGAATATCAGTATTACTTTGGTTTTAATGATACTGGTAGCCTTACCATATTCTCTGATTATCCTGATAGTTCTAGGATTTTTATATTCTACAGGACCTTTATATAAATATATAGTTAAGAAGAGGGGTTATTAAATTGGAAAAGATAGGTCGGTTTAAATTCATTATCGGAGCACTTATATTACTGACAGGAGTGGTACTGGTGCTCTTACAGTTATCTTTTAAGATGAATGTTTTTTTAGCGGCTTTTATCTATATAGCTTATTCATTTTTGATTGTGCTGGTGTTTTATTTCCTTAATAAATGGCAGGCTGATTCAGATGATTATATTGAAAGTCAGCTGGATTCAGGTATTAATGATGCGATGAAACTGGCTAATGTAGGAATAGTAGTCTATAATGACAGTTTTGAAGTTAACTGGATGTCGGCATTATTTAAGGAGAGAGGTATTGACTGTCGTAAGGAAAAGGTTCTGACATGGATTCCTGAATTACAAGATCTGATCAGTGGTAATACTGATGAGACAACTATAGTACTTGACAGTTATAAATATATTGTCACCAAGAAGGCTAATGCCAATGTCTTACTTTTTAAGGATATTACAGTTGAATATGATTTAAAGCGTAAATATGAAGATGATGCGGTTGTTTTTGGATTATTGAACTTTGATAACTATGATGAGGCTGCTGAGATTGAAGATGATATTACAACTATCAATACTGATATTAAGCTTCCAGTTATTGAATATCTCAAGAAATATAACGTAATCTATAAGACTCTGCGTAATAACAGAATGTTTCTGATTCTTAATGAATCAATCTATAAACAGCTTTCAGATGATCGTTTCAGTATTATTAATGTCGTTAGAAGAGAATCGAAGAAACTGGATATACCAATCACATTATCAATGGCATTTGCCAGAGGTAGTGATGATTTTAGAGTTCTGGATGAAATGGTTTCTAATTTGATTGAACTTGCTCAGACCAGAGGTGGTGACCAGGTTGTTGTCCGTAAGGTTAATGAAGAAGCTAAGTTCTTTGGTGGTTCAAGCGAAGCCAGAGAGAAATCTTCAAAGGTACGTGTCAGGGTTATGGCTAATACCATTAAGGATTTGATTCACCGTTCAGGTAATGTGATTATTGTTGGACATCTCGATATGGATGCTGACTGTGTGGGTAGTGCTTTATGTGTATCTTCAATTGCTCAAAGCTTTAATAAGGACACCTGCATAGTATCGAAGACTGGTGGTATTGAAGCGATGATTAATGATGTGTTGAACAAATACCGCAGTGAGCTTGAGACAAAACATAAGTTTGTCACAATTAATGAAGCTTTAAACCGTATTAATGATGATACATTGGTTGTGATGGTTGACCATCATATGGCAGCACAGTCTAATGGTATGGAACTGTTAAAGACAGCTAAACGTGTGGTAATTCTGGACCATCATCGTCGTAAGGCAGATCTTGATATAAATCCAATGATTGTCTATATTGAAGCCAGTGCTTCATCGACAACTGAGCTTGTCGCAGAATTTCTGCCATATATGACAAGAGTTAATCTGACAGCGATTGAAGCCAATATTATGTATCTGGGTATGTTGATTGATACCAATCGTTTTAGAGTGCGTACAGGCGCCAGAACATTCGATGTCGCCAGAATGTTAAGACAGTACGGAGCTGATCCATCACTGGTTGAAGAACTGAATGAAGAACCTTATGAAATGATTCAGAAGCGTTCAATGATTGTTAATTCAGCCAAGAAATATGGTGATACAGTTCTGATTTCAACTATTGATTCTGGAGTATTCCCAAGATCAATCATCTCGCAGGCTTCAGATACTCTATTACAGACAAGGGGTATCAAGGGAGTCTTTGTGATTGCACATACCAGTAAGGATGAAGTAGCGATCAGTGCGAGATCAAAAGGTGGATTTAATGTCCAGGTTATTATGGAAAAGATGAACGGTGGCGGTCATATGACAGCTGCTGGTATGCAGGATAAAGATCGAACTCCTAAGGAACTTGAGATTGAACTCATTGAAGTTTTAAAGGAGTATCTTAAAGGAGAAGAATAATGAAAGTAATATTATTAGCTGACGTTAAGAAAGTCGGTAAGAAAGGTGAAATCAAGGAAGTATCTGATGGATATGCCAGAAATTTCCTGATTGCCAGAAATCTGGCTGTAATGGCAAGCAATGATTCTTTAAAGGTTCTTGATAAGGAAAAGGAAGCTGAAGCTCAAAAACAGGCTGAACTTAAAAAGGAAGCTGAAGAGCTGGCTTCAAAAATGGAAAATATGACACTTGAGTTTAAGGTCAATGCCAAAAATGGTGTGGTCTTCAATTCAGTATCAACTAAACAGATTCAGGATGCCTTAAGAAAGCAGGGAATAGTGATTGATAAACGTAAGATTATCGATCATGAACCAATCACATCACTTGGATACAATCGTGTAAAGATTGAATTATATAAGGGTGTAATTGGTACAATAAAAGTATTATTGAAGGAGTAGTTTAGAATATGAATGATCGTACGATGCCATATAGTCTTGAAGCAGAAGAATCTTTACTGGGGAATATAATGCTTTATGATGAAGCGATGAGACAGACAGTTGAAGCTGGTATTTTAAGTGAGGACTTTTACTTCGATAATCATCGTAAGATATATAATATCATGTACTCAATGTATGAGAAGAAAGAAAGTATTGATACTGTTTCTTTAAGTACTAAACTAAAGGATTTTGAATATTATGATAAAGTCGGCGGTGCGGACTTTATCTTGCGTCTTGCAGGTTCAACAATTTCAAATGCCAATACCAAGGATTACATCAGAATTATCAAGAATAAGTCTTATGCCCGTAAGGTTATTGAGGCAGCTAATAAGATCGCTGATGAGGGTTATGATGGTAAGCTTGAAATTGAAGATCTGCTTGATGAAGCGGAAAACAGAATCTTAGGTATCACAAGAAGTCGTGCCATGTCGGATTTCAAGAAGAGTTCAGAAGTATTTGATGCGACACTTGAAAAGATTCAGCGAATCTATGATCAGGGTGACACAATTACTGGTATCAAATCGATGTATAGTGATCTTGATCGTATGACAACAGGATTTCAAAGAGGCGACTTAATTATTCTGGCAGCCCGTCCATCAGTAGGTAAGACGGCTTTTGCCTTGAATATTTCTTTAAATGCAGCTTCAGTGTCAAGTGGGGCAGTTGCGATTTTCTCACTCGAAATGCCTGCTGATCAGCTGGCATCAAGAATGCTTAGTGCCAAATCAAGAGTAGCAGGTCAGAAACTGAGAACTGGTAAACTTGACAATAATGACTGGTCAAAGGTTAATGAAGCCGTTTCTGAATTACGTCGACAGAAAATTTATATTGATGATACCCCAGGTATTAAAGTATCTGATATCTTTGCGAAATGTCGCACTCTTAAAAATGATGCAGGATTATCATTGATTATCATTGACTATATCCAGCTGATTCAGGGTAGTGGTAAAAATGAGTCACGTCAGCAGGAAGTATCAGAAATTTCAAGAAGGCTGAAGGCTCTCGCAAGAGAACTCGATGTCCCAGTTATTGCCCTTTCACAGTTATCCCGTGGCGTTGAAAAACGCGAAGATAAAAGACCGATGTTAAGTGATTTGCGTGAATCAGGGGCGATTGAACAGGATGCTGACCTCGTAATGTTTTTGTATCGCGATGAATACTATAACCGTAAAGATGAAGAAGAAAGAGCGGCAACTGAAGAAGTTGAACTGAATCTCGCTAAACATCGTAATGGTCCAACAGGTCTTGTGAAACTGATGTTTGAAAGAGAAATAAATGCCTTTTATGGAATTAAAACTGAATAGGAGTCTATATTGAAGAAGTTTTTGGAAATTGCAGTACTGGCGGTACTCTCAATTGCGATAGCTTATGGCAGCATTTATATCAGTGATATGAATGATGATTTTTTTAGTGTAAATTCAGTTAGTGAAAAATCACTTTTAGCACAGAAGGTTGAAGGATATGATTCGGTTGCCTTGACATACTACAAGGTCTATTCCAAGGGGAATTTTATTGGGGTCATTACTGACCTTGAATATGTTAACAGTCTGATTGATAAAACCTATCACGAAGATTATGAACAGGATTTTCCTGATACCAGTATGACTTTCGGTGAAGATGTCTATATTATGGAAGTCAGTGGATTTTATCGGGTAGAAAATATCGATGATAAGATATTTGAATATCTTAAGAATAATATGGGACTTGGCATATATACCAATGTGATTGATTTCTCAACAAATGATGGTATCTATGCATCAATCTATGTTGAAGATATCAACGATTTCTATGATGCCCGTGATCTCTTTTTAGAGAACTTTATATCTTCTGAAGAACTATATAAACTGTCAAATAATCAACATCCATCAGATCTGACATCAGTCGGAACACAATCAATTGCCTTTAGAGTTCAGGAAAAGATTACTGCTCATAAGGGTGTAGTTCATCCAAGTAAAGTAATGATGAATATGGATGAGGTATTAGAGTATCTTTGCTTTGGTGAGAATGAAGAACGATCTTATCACGTTGTAAAGGCTGGAGAAACTCTGCAGGGTGTAGGTTTCAACTATGGAGATATGACGCCAACACAGATTATGATGCTTAATAAGGATAAGATTACATCGGTTGATCAGATACTTGAAGAAGGTATGATATTGAATGTTACATACTTTACATCACCAATAACGGTGGTTGTAACCAAAGAGCGTCTGACAATTGAGGATGTTTATCCAGATACACCACTTTATATAGAAGATAATACTCTTTATGAAGGGACAAGTGTTGTTCAACAAAAAGAAGAAAATGGCAGTGCTTATGCATTATATGAAGAAATCTGGGTTAATGGGTATCTTTTAAGAGGTACCAAGAAATCAGAATCAATTATTACACAACCTGTGCAGGGTATAATTCAGGTTGGTTCCAAGGTTAAACCTAATGTCGGTAGTGGTTTCTTTAGATGGCCAATTGATAATCCGATGATTACATGTTCATGGTATTGTTATCCTGGACATCAGGCACTTGATTTACAGAATATGTATAATCGTTATGATAATATCTACGCTGCTGATAATGGAACGGTTATCGCTAATTCATATGACGATATCAGTGGATATTATGTCGTCATTGATCATAATAATGGATATCAGACCTATTATGGACATATGTATCGTCAATCAACGCTTAAGGTTGGTGATACGGTCTTAAAGGGTGAAATTATAGGGACAATTGGAGCTACAGGATTAGCGACTGGACCACATGTCCATTTCGAGATACGTGTTGATGGTGTTAAAAAAGATGTCTGTGACTATACAAACTGTGATGCTTTACCACGAGGTTAGATTATGAAAAAACTAGTAGGAATGATTATGGCTGTGCTTGTGTGTTGGAATATATTTCTGACCATTGAGATTAATAGCTTAAGAAGCGGTGGTGTTGGTAACAAGGAAACCACCGTCGTGACTAATAATGTCGTCAACAGTTTCAGTACTGATCTGACTAAGATTACACCAGAGATAGAAAAGAGTGTTGTCTCTATCAGGACAGAGGCAAGTTACTCAAGTGGAATTATTGTTAAAGTCAAAGAAGATGAAGCTTTTATTGCGACAAACTATCATTCAATTGAGAATGCAGCATACGTTGAAGTTATCTTCAACAACCTTGATAAGATAAAGGCTGAAGTAGCTGGATATAATCTTGAAATGGATGTAGCTATATTAAAGATAAAACCTGAATATGAAGTTACAGCGATTAAACTGGGTGATTCATCATTACTTAAACAGGGTGAATTTGTCTTGGCTATAGGTAGTCCAGTATCTTCTGAATATCATGGATCTTTGTCTTTTGGGATTGTGTCATCGCCAAATAGAATTGTTGAGACCAGAGTAGACAAAATGAAATACTTCATCAATACCATTCAGAGTGATATCACACTCAATCGTGGCAACAGTGGCAGTGCACTTGTGAATATGGCTGGTGAACTTGTAGGTTTAAATACCATGACACTTGAGGTTCAGGACGCTGAAGGAATGAGCTTTTCTCTACCGGTTAATGAACTTAAACTGATTATGGATGAAATAATTGAAAATGGCAGTGTCAGTAAACTTAATCTGGGTTTAAGACTGACAGCTGTATCATCAATGCCTAACTATCTCAAGAGTAATCTTGGCATCGCTCTTGATCAGATAGATGGTTTATACGTCAATGAAGTCAAGAGTGATTTCTTTGGTTACTATCTTGGGGTGAGAAGTGGCGACATCATTATTGAGATTAATGGTAGTCCAATTAGCTCTATCGATGA
>JAQXNC010000034.1 GCA_029097145.1 Bacillota bacterium | reverse complement strand
GATAGCATTCATATCATCTAAAGATATTTTGTCTGTTTCAAAAGAAAATGAATAATCAAGATCATGAATACTATTATCTTCAATAAGATTTAGAGGTGCGCAAAAATATATCAATATTATTATTTTCCAAATAGTCAAAATTGGGATATTTTTGGCACTTATTCACATACGTAATTTCGTGATATGGTCCTATTTATCATGCATCCTTTAGAATCGTTTTCACTTAAAACAGTTTTTGAGTAGTAATCATTTACATATCTGGTCTTTTCAGTGGTTATCCCCCTATCAACTTTAATATTCTTTACCATATTAATTATGTCGCATGTTATTTGAGTTACCTTATGTGCAAATTCCCTGACCTATCAAACTTGTCAAATTTTATTTATCAAATAACGATTGATGCAGTATCTTTATAGACATCAAATTTATCGCTTATTTTTATATTTTAAATAAAAAGCGATAAATTTGTGTTTTTTTGCCCGATATATCATGAATACCATAAACAAATCCATATTTAATAAAGAGGTTGATTACTTACTGTGTTTATTCCAAGGTAGATTTATAATATACGATTTCTGCTTATTTTTAATGATTTATCGTATTAAAATTTTAAATTAAGGCGAAATATGGTAAATAACCTTCCGAAAAAGTATCCATTCCATGAATATCCCACTACTTTTTCTGACATCAAGACAGTTTGTTTATCGCTTGTTTATCGCTTATTTCTTTGTTAAAATATATTCAATTCAGGTGGTGAAACTAATGACAGATAACTTTGACCTTTCGAAATTTAATTCATATCGTGAGGATAATCGTCGCGAAGTTAAAAAAGCACAGGACAAGCTTCCAGACTCACTTTGGGATACTTATTCTGCATTTGCTAACTGTTATGGCGGAGTAATTATTCTGGGCGTCAAAGAAAATAAAGATGGTAAATGGTACACAACTGGATTACGCAATCCATCTAAACTTCAAAAAGAATTCTGGGATATTATTAATAATACCAAAAAAGTCAGTATTAATCTCCTTAGGGAAGATGATGTTGAAATATTCGATGTTGGTGACGATATAATTATGGTAATTCATGTTCCTGCAGCAAGAAGAGAACAGAAACCTGTTTTTATAAACAATGATATGTTTGGTGGAACATTCAGACGCAATTTCGAAGGTGATTACCATTGCAGCAGAATTCAGGTCAAGACAATGCTTCGTGATCAGGCAGATGAAACCATTGATATGTCTATTATTGACAGCATGAACATTAACGATTTTAATCAAGAATCTGTGCAGGCATATAGAAATCTGTTTGCTTCATTGAAGGATGGACATCCTTTTTCCAGATTAGATAATGACGGATTCCTTCGAAGCATAGGCGCCGCAGCCATTTCAGAAAAAGACAACAATCTTCATCCTACTGTTGCTGGATTGCTTATGTTCGGGAATGAATATGATATTGTACGTCAGCTTCCAGATTATTTTCTGGATTACAGAGCACAACTTGATCCAACTCTTCGTTGGACCGATAGAATTAATTCTAGTTCAGGAGACTGGTCTGGAAATATTTTTGATTTCTATTTCAGAGTTTACAATAAACTCAGGCAATCCTTATCCGTTCCTTTTAAGCTGTTAGACGGCATGAGAATTGATGATACACCTATGCACGAAGCCATTCGTGAAGCATTGGTAAACAGTCTCGTTAATGCTGACTATTATGGTTCCAGAGGAATTGTAATTACACTGAGCCCAGATAAAATTGAATTTGCCAATCCTGGATACAGCAGAACCGGGATAACTCAAATGTTGCGTGGTGGCGTTTCAGATCCTCGTAATCGTGGACTGATGAAAATGTTTAACTTGATTGATATTGGAGAACGTGCAGGAAGTGGTATTCCAAGAATCATGAACATCTGGTCTGATGAAGGAATGATAGAACCTGTCATAAAAGAGGAATTTGATCCCGATCGCACGATTCTTACTTTATCTCTTGTAAAAAAACAATTACCATCAACAGCTGACGATATGCAGAATGAACAGCCTCAAGTTTCAAGAAAGACTTTAGAAAACAGAAAGAAAATACTTGACTATCTAAAAGACAACGGGCGATCAAGATGCACAGATATTGCTAAATATTTAGGTCTCAGTGAAGTTCGTACAAGAGCTATTCTCTCAACCATGTCCGAAGTAGAAATCCTTGGTAGTAATAAAAATAGAGAATATCGAATAAAGTGATAATATAATCTAAACGTCAGTAGTATGCTGGCGTTTTTTGTTTACCTTGCTACAGCTTGAATATGATCTGTTTTCACAGGTAAAATCCCTAAGATAATAGGCGAACTCTATCCTTCCAATATATATGTATTTTGAGATAAATCGGATATATTTCCAATATATAATCTTCTTTATTTATGATACAATACGTTCCTTGATACAAATATTCAATACTGAAACCTTGTGTAAATTCTATATATTGCCAAATTATGATATCATTTAGAAGTGAAACAGAGGACATACAATGAATTATTATCTGATCGATTATGAAAACCAGGGTACTGATAACCTTAAAGATATGTATGGAGTACAAAAAGGAGATGAAATTTATATCTTCTTCTCTGATAAATGCAAGAATTTCTCTTTAGATCTTCTGGAAAAAGTCAGCAACCTTGGAGTTAACTTCAAACCTGTAAGAGTTAAATGCGGGGCTAAAAACGCCTTAGATTTCCAGTTATCATCTCATCTTGGATATCTGATTGGTAAGGATGGCAATATATCTTCATACCATATTATTTCTAATGATAAAGGCTTTGACTGTATCGTTACATATTGGAATAATCTCGGAATCAGTGTTGATCGCACTCTTCTTAAAAAACCAGATACACCGATAAAACCATCTAAAGCTGCCAAAAAGAAAAGCAAGGTCAATGAAGATGACCTCGCAACTATTGATGAAGTTAAAGCTTATCTTGATGATGATGAAGTATCACCTGATATCCTTGATATCATTAACCAGTATAAAACCAAGACAGCTATCAATAACGGTATCGTTAAAGCAGTTAAGGATACTAGAACTGCCGGTATTATTTATAAGAAACTTAAGCCATTATTAACCCAGAAGAATAAGAAATAACAGTACGATATATATTTAAATAAGGTATGAATACAGTTTGACCACAAGCTATATCCATACCTTTTATTATATCCAAGATTATTGTTTGAATAATAAATGCAGTGCAACCATTTATTAGGAAGCAATGTACAATAATCCATTTATTTCTGCACGAAAAGTTTTATTTCATTATCCATCAAAAGACAGACACATCATTCTTCTAGTAATTATTTTTTTATTATCAATAAATAGAAGGCGATTGATAGCGATAAGATATGACTTTCTTACACTATTTCAATTACTATCTGACCCCAGCGTTAACATCACTTCCAAGACTTTCGTTTGTGATGAATACTGGTTGAGTATGCCTTAGATCGATATTCTTAGAAACAACTAATTCATCGACGCTCTTAGTGGTAAGGCTGCAAAGAGCTTTGAGTTCTCGTTTGTTCATGACTATCTTCCTTTTTGCACATGATAAAAATACCGATAGTAATATCAATAGATTTATTAATGCTTATTTGTGATCTTTCTTTCCTTCTTTTAGCAGTAATTAATATATTGACCTTGTTATGATGACTGCCGGCATCATAAAGGGAACGCTTAATTATAGAAAAAGGTCATCCTATATATAAGATTACCTATGTAACAAGTAGTTATTTCCTTAATTCTTTTGAGATACCATATTTTTCTGCTTCTTCTTTTTGTTTACCAGAATACCAGTGATTATTTCGGTATTCCTGATCATTATGCCAAAGATTCCAGAAATCTGATTCAACAATAAAGTCATTAGCGAATGTTAGTAATTCATATTTAAATGAAAACATTGAATAAGCATTAATCCATTTCTCGACATTTCTTTCTGGTTGTTCAGTATCGATAAAGGTAAATCTATATATTGAAGTATAATAATCATCTTCTATATGGTGATCGATACGTAAAGTCTGTAGTATCTTAAATCTTCCTGCAAAGCAGTCTTCCTTAAGTTCTTTATTTAAACTACGGATTATTTTGTTAACTTCCTTTTGTGTCTTTTTTAACTGTTTTATTCTTGCCATATCCTCTCGTCCTCCTTACGATTTCGAGGAATTATAGAAAGGGAAATACTGGGCGATTCATAGCAGTCAACGAATTAATGTATTCGAATTCATATATCAATAAGATATTTATGTAAAAATATGCAAAAATATCTTTTAGAACATTGCAGATAGGAAGGGTAGCTGAATATGAAATATGCAAAGATTCTAGGTGTACTGTTTTCTGTTCTGACTTTTGCTGGAGCGACGCATGTATTGCTGAATCATGGTCAGGCCAGTGCCGTATATGCGGTTTATTTATCTTTTTAGGTGATTTGATAGTGCAGGTTAACACCATATCCTCGTCCTCCTTGCGATTCTGCTGAATTATAGAAAAACAGAAGAGTAAAATGTCTGATTCAGTTATAATTTTGAAGAATTGCACAAATGCAGCATAAAATATCTTGAAGAAACGCACATTTATATTGTGGCGTATGCAGACTGGATGGTGATAGATATGTATTTTAAGCGAAAAGCATATGACAAGTTAATCAATTGGAAGCAGAATTATGCAGATGATTACGCGGTTTTATTAGAAGGCGCTAAACGTGTTGGAAAATCTACCATAGCCGAGCAGTTTGCCAGGAATGAATATAAATCATATATCATGCTGGATTTTTCCAAGGTATCGGATAATATCAGGAAGATATTCGATGATATCGGAAATCTAGACATGTTTTTCTTAAGACTGCAGGCAGAAACCGGCATAACACTGTATGAACACGAATCACTGATTATTTTTGATGAAGTGCAATTGTTTCCAAAAGCCAGGCAGTCCATTAAACATCTTGTAAATGATCATCGATATCACTACCTGGAAACAGGATCCTTAATTTCGATAAAGAAGAATGTTAAAGACATTCTGATTCCTTCTGAAGAAAAAAAGATACGCGTATATCCAATGGATTATGAGGAATTCTGTCTTGCGACAAATAAAAATTATGAATTACTAAGACAGATTGCGATGTCTGGGAAGGGACTTGGGGAATCTACGAATCGAAAGCTTATGAGAGATCTTCGTATCTATATGGCTGTTGGCGGTATGCCACAGGCGGTTGAAGCGTATATTCATGGCGATAACTTCACAAAAATTGATCATGTAAAAAGGCAGATCATTGGGTTATATGAAGATGATTTCAAAAAAATCGATCCATCCGGACGTATGTCTGCCATGTATCGTTCCATACCTGCACAGCTTGCGAAAGATTCCAAAAAATACAGAATCACAACCGCAATCGGAAAAAGGAACAATACCAAAGCAGAAGAGCTGCTGTTTGATCTGATTGATTCGCGTACAGTACTTCCTTGTTATAATTCTACAAGTCCTGGTGCCAGTCTGTCTGACACAAAGGATTTTGACAGCTACAAATTATATCTGTCTGATACAGGACTATTCGTAACGCTGATGTTTATTGATAGGCCTGAAGCGGAAAATGAACTGTATGCAAAACTGCTGTATGATAAACTGCCAGCAAATCTGGGGTACCTGTATGAGAATCTCGTGGCGCAGATGATTGCATCAACAGAAAGGGAGCTGTTTTATCATACATGGGAAAAGAAGGGAAGTACCCACTATTATGAAGTGGACTTTTTAGTCTCTGAAGGAAGCAAGGTCAATGTGTTTGAAGTAAAATCATCCGGTATCGGCAAGCATGAATCTATTGATGATTTTTCTATCAAATATTCAAAATATGTGAGGAAAACCTATTTGTTGTCGCAAAAGGACGTAGATAAAGATGGCGCATTACTCATGAAGCCAATTTATCTTCTTCCGTTTCTGATATAGCACTTTCGGTTTTTATATCGACTGTTAAAGATGTAATCACATGTATTACATCTTTTTATATTGATTCGTTTAGAGTGCAGTTCTCTTGATGCTTCTTTTGATAATGGAGCAGCTTCCTTGTCTTCCGTGATTGCACTTCAAGGAATCGTTGTATTCCCATATTTGCCAATACTATATTTTCAAACAGATATATCACTACAGAAAATATACATTTGCCGAAGTGATAACATTGTGGTATACTATGTCCATGAATACGGATAACAATAATAAAACCATAGAAAAATACAGAAAGAACATGTCCCTTCTGCCTTACTTCACGCACGATTTCGTTCTGTCTTTGATCAGTGATGGCAAGGCATCAAGAACGGTTCATGAATATACGAAGGATCTATTGAATTTCTTTGAATATGTCAGAACACTGGAACAGTTTGAGAATACGGATATGGATAAAGCATCCGCAAAGGATGTCCTGGAAGCGATCAGCGTTGTGGATCTGGAAAGATATAAGCTCTACCTGGCCGATTACAATCCTGACCGCATCAAGTCCAGTGCTGCATCCATATCAAGGAAACTCTCTACGGTCAGAACGATGTACAGATACTTCTTCAATACTGAAGCCATATCTTCTGATATCAGTTCAAAGGTCTCAAATCCAAAGCTTCAGGAAAAGGAAATCTCTGTTCTTCATCTAAATGAGGTCGACGCCATCTATGAGGCTATTGATACCCCGCCTTCAAGCAGGAAACAGCTTCTTTCCTGGGAGAAGACCCATCTAAGGGACAAGGCAATTATTACCCTTTTCTTTGGTACGGGACTTCGTGTTTCAGAGCTTGTCAGCATTGATCTCAAGGATATCAACTACATGACAGCAGAAATAAAAGTGCAGCGTAAAGGCGACATAATCTGTACAGTCAACTTCAACGAAGATGTTGAGGAAACAATAAAGGATTATATCGAAAACGATCGTCCTGCCCTTCTTAAGGGTGAAAAATCCGATGCCCTGTTCATCTCAACGGCACATCAAAGAATCACGACAAGAGCTGTGGAACAGCTCATCAAGAAATACGCACTGATTGCAGGTATTGGTGCAAATGTGACGCCACATGAACTTAGAAGAACGTATGGCAATACGCTTTATAAGGAAACCGGAGATATCTATCTGACGGCAGCAGCTTTAAACCACAAGAATATACAGACTACGATATCTCACTACGTTCCAAAGAATGACGAGAAGCTAAAAGAAGCATCTCGAAGAACGACATTAACTCGAAAAATACAGAAATAAGAGCTGATTTTAAAACGTCTAAAAAATAGATTTATTATATTACAGGAGAAAATATGGGAAAAGAAACAACAAAAAGAGTAATTGCCTATGCTTTCAAGGATCTTCTGATGGAGAAACCTTTCGACAAGATCACAATTGGCGATATTGCGGA
>JAQXNC010000033.1 GCA_029097145.1 Bacillota bacterium | reverse complement strand
TCTTGTAAAGAGTTTTATTAAAAATATTACATTGCTGCCTTTTGAAATCATTCTGATTATTATCTTCCTTAAGATAATCAAACCATTACTTATCAAAAATGGCATATCATATGACTGATATCTCATCTGAGATATCTTTTTCGTATTATAAAACCAGATGAATATTATGATTAGCTATCATGATTATCATCTGGTTTTCTTATATTGCGTAGTATGAGAGAATCTAAAGGATAGCAAGAGTGAAGCTCTTTTAAAAGCTGTAGTAATACATGACTTTGTCATAAAAATCACTCTACTTCCTTTTTTTCATTTAAAATCTGTTTATATCTAAATAGTACCTATGAATATAATAGTGATACTGTATCTAACACGAAAATAGATAATGATGAATTATAGGAAGTAATTAAGCTATCAGTTGATTATGAAAGGAATTAAGATTAATGAAAGGCACGATTGTTTCATTTGATGTATCTAAGGGTAGTTGTCATTATCAAGGATTTATTGACCAAGATACATCATTTACTAAACCAAGAATTTTAAAGTTCACTAAATCATCATTTAAAGAGTTAGAAGATTATGTTTCTAAATTAAAGGCCAAAGCTAATGATGATAATGTATCTTATGTATTCGAAGCTACAGGTGTATATCATGAAGTATTAAAGAAATATTTAGATGATAATGACTTAGAGTATTATATTATTTCTCCATTATTATCAGCTAAGTATCGTCAAACAGAATTGCATTCTAATAAGACCGATCCATTAGATTGTACTAATATCGCTAAAGTATTTTATGGTTCTAAGAGTGAAAGATTAAATAAATACAAGTCGCCTATATCTAAATATGAAAAGCTTCAAAGGCTTAATCGTTATTATGAAGATGTATTAATACATTTAAGAAAATATAAAGTCACGCTTAGATCTTACCTTGATATCGCAATGCCAGATTATGATACATGTTTTCCTAAAGAAGATATCTATAATCCTTTATCTATCGAGATATTAAAGAAATATCCTCATCCAGATTTAATTATTAAAACTAAAGAAGAAAGTATGATCAAATATCTTAAAAGTAAAACTAAACATAATAGAGGTTTTATCATCAAGCATGTATCTAAAATAAGGGAATGGGCTAATGAAGTATATTCAGGATGCGATAAAGATAGTGTTATTGTCGATAAGATAAAATCATTAATAATACATATTGAAGAAATTGATAATGAAGCTAATGAAATATTAGAGAATATCATTAATGAAGCTAAAGATGAGTCTTTATATGTTCAGTTATTATCTATACCTGGAATAGGTGAGAATATAGCCGCAAGATTAGTAGCTGAGATTGGCAACATATCAAGATTTGATAGCGTTAATAAATTTACTTCATACGCAGGCATCGATCCAATGATTAGGCAATCAGGTAAATATGATGGCATTCACTTATCGATATCAAAGAAAGGTAATAAGTATTTAAGATGTTTATTATACTTAGCTGTTGGCTGCAATTTAAGGCTAAAGAGAAATGATCATATATATAACTTCTATCAAAGAAAAAGGCAACAATCTGTCCCATTAAAACCGAAAGTTGCCAAAATCGCCGCATGTCGTAAATTACTGACTATAATTTACGGTATGTCCAAAACAGGCGAATTGTATATATACAATTAGATTATATCATTAAGGTAATCATAAAATATAATCAATTTATCTTTATACACGATCATATATATCGTCTTTTAATAGTACCCTAATGAACAAAACAATAATTTTCTAAAAATATTCAAAATACTACTTGATTTATATTATCTAATTTTTATGGCTGTTATTTGGGGTACAATTGAGTTATGGAAAATATCGCATTAAATAAACCTGTCAGAAGTAATCTCAATAATACAAATGCCTATAGAGCAGTCGATGGAAAAGATGATACATACTGGGAAGGAATCTTTTTTCCAAGTTATATAGAAGTTGATCTGCTTGATAATTACAGGATAAAAGAAATATCTCTTGAATTTATGGATGGCATGGCTTTTTACTATACCCTTTATGGAAGTAAAGATGGAGTAGATTTCACAAGAATATATAAGAGTCACAGTGACCAGAAAAAATACAGTAAGGATAGGATTGAATTTAAGGATATAGAGTATCGCTTTGTTCGAGTCTATATTGAATATAATGATACTTGTGAAAAGGCTTATCTTAAGAATATCGCTGTTTATGGAGATAAGTTAAATAATAATACTGATAAATATGAGGAGCGAGATTTCTTCAAGATCACAGGTATCGAAGACTTTGATGAAAGTATTTATGCAAGAGATATCGGTGATGATGAAGTATATGAAACAGTTTATGGCGTAATTGACAGAACCATTGGCAAAGAGTATCGTGAATGGTTCAGTTTTGAGCTTGAAAATACCAGTGAAGATTTTTTTGAATTAAGTGACAGGAATAAAAGAATTCATATCAGAGGTAATAAGGGTGTATGTCTTACATCGGGTCTTAACTATTACTATAAACACTATCTGGGTGTTAGTATCAGTGAAAATGCCCGAAAGGTTGATGTCAAAGAGTTTGTAGGAATTGGTGAGACTATCAGGAAAAAGACAGACTTTAAAATACGCTATGCCTTAAATTATTGTACATTGAGCTATACTTTTGCCTTTGTATCCTATGATAGATGGCTTGAAGAAAATGATTATCTGGCTTTAAATGGGATTAATGTCGTACTCGATCTTGCAGGTGAAGAAGCGGTCTGGATTAAGTTTTTAATGAATTATAAATATACATATAAAGAAGCTAAGGATTTTCTGGTTGGTCCAGCATATAATGCATGGCAGCTTATGGATAATATGGAAGTCTTTGGTGGACCACTTAATGATCACTATATTCAAAGTCGGGTTGAAATGGGGCGCAGGATTCAAAGATATCGTCGTGCCTTAGGGATTGAGACTGTTTTTCAGGGCTATGCAGGAATGGTACCGACTGATTTTAATAACCATATGAAAGATATCAGAGTTAAAGGACAGGGCATCTGGAATGGTTTTAATCGTCCTTCAATGATTATGAGCGATTCAAAAGATTATGATGATATGGCTGAGGCTTTCTATGAAGCTCAAAGATATATCTTTGGTGATACAAGTCGATTCTTTGCGGTTGATCCATTCCATGAAGGCGGTATTCGTGAAGAAGGTCTAAGTGATGAAGTGATATCAAGGGAAGTATTATCATCGATGTTGAAGTATCGCAAAGATGCGATATGGGTAATTCAGTCCTGGTGGTCAAATCCAACTAACGAACTTTTAAAAGGAATGGGAGAGCTTAAGAATGAACATGCCTTGATAATTGATCTTATCAGTTATCCACTTGGCAGTAATCTTGCATATCAGAAAACAGAATACTATGATACAAGACTAGAAGATACTGAATTTAATCATACGGCTTGGGTATGGGCTCTTTTGGGTAATTTCGGGGGCAATCCTTCAATGAATGGTCAGCTTGATGAAATGGTGAGACTGATAAAAGAAGCCAAAACATACCAATACATGTGTGGTATTGGTATGATATCAGAGGCGACATATGATAATCCGATGGTCTACAGTCTGCTTTTTGATTTGATCTTTGAAGATATTGAAGATACAGATAAATGGATGAAGGAATATCTTAATAATCGCTATGGCATGATTAATGATGATATATATCAGGCTTTTAAGATGATTAAGGAGAATAACTACGCACTTGGGGTCAGGATGATTGATCAGGTTATCGATATCAGGACCAGTAATGTCGTAAAACATAAGAATTACAGTTTTATCCATTATCCATATAGCGATTTGTATGAGAGTCTTCGATTATTATTTAAATATTATGATGAATTAAAGGATGTTGAAGGATATCGTTATGATTTAAGTGAGATATCAAGACAGCTGGTATGTGATTATATGAGCCTTCGCTATAATGAAGTGAATGAAGGCAGATATTCAAAAGAAGATTTCTTAAAGATATTTGATATTTTAAATGGTGTCTTAAAGACAAACAGGATATATCTTGTGGGTGACTGGATTAAAAATGCCAGTGATCTTGGAAAGAATTTTGATGATTTTACAGTTGATAGTTTTATAATGAATGCCAAATCTCTGATAACCACATGGGGCAGTATTGAAGGTTCTTTGATTGATTATGCCTTCAGGACTTATGAGGGACTTCTGATTGATGTCTATAAGGAAAACTATATCCTATATTTTAATCATGAAGAAGACTTTGATGACGCTTCAAAATATGCCAGAAGATACTTTAAATGGGTACTTGATGATAAACAATACCAAATAGAAGCAGTTAAGGATGATGAATATCGAAAGATTATGAGTAATGTCCTTGATGAATGTCGTTATGAAAAGAAAGTTGATGCAGATAAAGGCAACCTCGCTTATGGAAAGAAAGTATATTGTGAAGATAATCTTAAAGTAATCGATCTTGAGGGTATCTACGATATTATTAGAGCTGACTTCGATGATGTGCTTTATATCAGTGAAAATGGAATTGACTATAGGGAGATAAAAGATAACAGGCATATCTATCAAAGAGGAAGATTTATCAAAGGTATACATCTTGAAAAATTACATATCTATGGTAATCGTGCCTTGGCAACCATTAATGATTTAAGGTTGTTACTTGATAGTATAGATGTCAGAAAATGTCATAAAGAAATTTATGACAGAGCTCTAAAATCTATTGAAAATAACGAAGCTATCGATACAGTTAACAGTATTTACTGGAGTATTGCGAAAAATAGCGATAAATAGACGATTTTCGTTGCATAAGAATGGATTATAGTGTAAAATATCTAAGCACGCGGGAGAAGTGCAACTACTTCAATAATAACCACGTAACCATATAGGAGGAAAATTATGGCAAAGAAAAAAGTTGCAAAAGTTTGTAAACTTCAGTTCGAAGCCGGTGGTGCAAGACCTGGACCAGCTCTGGCTTCAGCAGGTATCAACATGCCTCAGTTCTGTTCAGCATTTAATGATGCGACTAAAGACAGAAAAGGTGATGTAGTTCCTGTAATTATTACTGCATACGAAGACAAGTCATTTGATTTCGTATTAAAGACAACTCCAGCTGCTAATTTATTATTAAAGGCTGCTAAGGTGTCTAAAGGTTCTGGTAGTGCAAAGACTAAGAAGGTTGGTTCTATCACTAAGGATCAGCTAAGAGAAATTGCTGAATACAAGATGCCAGACTTAAACGCTAATGACGTTGAAGCTGCAATGAGAATTGTAGCAGGTACTGCTCGTAACATGGGTATTACTGTAGAAGGTGAGGAATAATAGACAATGGCAAAACATGGTAAGAATTATATGAACTCACTTTCAAAGATTGAAAAGGGTAAACAGTACTCAGTGAGTGAAGCAGTTAAGTTAGTTAAGGAAAACGCTACTGCAAAATTTGATGAATCTATCGAAGTTTCATTTAACTTAAATGTAGACCCAAGACATGCTGATCAGCAGATTCGTGGTGCTATGGTACTTCCTA
This sequence comes from Bacillota bacterium, assembly GCA_029097145.1. Classification (GTDB taxonomy): domain Bacteria; phylum Bacillota_I; class Bacilli_A; order Erysipelotrichales; family Erysipelotrichaceae; genus JAHHTG01. The sequence continues at coordinate 40,622 of JAQXNC010000033.1, read as the reverse complement.
ACGGAACAGGTCGTTCTCAGAAGGTATTAGTAGTAACTCAGGGTGCCAAGGAAGAAGAAGCTAAGAATGCAGGCGCTGATTATGTTGGTGGTAAAGAAATTCTTGAAGATATCAAGAAGGGTTGGTTCGATTTCGATGTAATCGTAGCTACACCAGACATGATGGGTGAACTTGGTAAATTAGGTAAGATTTTAGGTCCTAAGGGCTTAATGCCAAATCCTAAGACAGGTACAGTTACAATGAATGTAGCTAACGCTGTTAACGAAATCAAAAAAGGTAAGATTGAATACCGTGTTGATAAAGAAGGTAATATCAACTGCTTAATTGGTAAGAAATCATTTACTGATGAAGCTTTAGTTGAAAACTACAAAGCTTTATACGGTGCAATCGCTAAGGCTAGACCAGCTGCTGTTAAAGGTAATTATATTTTAAATATCGTATTATCTTCAACAATGGGTCCTGGTGTAAAAGTATTAGCTGACTAATTGATGATTGAGACTCTAGATAATAGAGTCTTTTTTATTTTTTAACTGTTATTTTGGTTTGATATCCAATATAATTTAGACATATATTTTTTTGAGGTGTGTATATGAATGATATTAAATTATTAAAGGCAATTGAGAATAATGCCAGAACCAGTTTAAAAGAACTTTCATTGATGCTTAATGAAAGTGAAGAAGATATAAGTAAGGCTCTCTATAGACTTGAGGAAGATAAGACTATCTGTGGGTTTCATACAGTAATCAATTATGATAAGACCAGTGTTGAGAATGTGACAGCACTAATCGAAGTAGGGGCAACACCAAGAAGAGATACAGGCTATGATTCGATTGCTGAAGAGATATATAAGTTCCCTGAAGTCAGTACGATGTATCTCATGAGCGGTAAGAGTGAATTTATCGTGATTATCCGAGGTAAAACTATGAAGGAAGTGTCAGATTTTGTCTCAAGAAAACTAGCTGTCATTGAAGGTGTTAACCGTACTGAGACATATTTCGTTTTAAAACAGTATAAGGTTGAAGGTATTGTCTTAGAAGATGAGGAAACTGAAGATAACCGTCTGAGGGTTAAACTATGAGTCAGTACGTATCAAAAAGAGCTAAAAAGGTACCACTGAGTGGGATAGGTAAGTTCTGTGAACTGGCGGCTAAGATGGATGATATTATCTCATTGGCTATTGGTGAACCAGATTTTGATACACCATGGCATATCAGAGATGAGACGATATATGCAATTAAGAAGAATAAAACCCATTATCTTGAATCAAGAGGTTTACTGTCTTTAAGAAAAGAGATCTGTAACTATCAGCGTAGAAGATTCAATCTTGAATATGGTGTTGAGAATGTCCTTGTGACAGTAGGCGCCAGTGAAGCTGTAGACCTCGTCTTTAGAACAATCCTAGATGAAGGTGATGAGGTCATTATCTTAGAACCATGTTATGTGGCATATACACCAGCGATTATTATGGCTGGAGGTGTAGTTAAGACAATTGATCTTAAGGCTGAAGAAGAGTTTAAACTTAAAAGAGAAGCTTTGATTAATGCCGTTACACCAAAGACTAAGGCTGTCTTAATCAATTATCCATCTAATCCAACAGGTGGTATTATGACAAAGGAAGATTATGATGAACTGATTGATGTGATAGTGGATAATGATCTTCTGGTTATAACAGATGAGATATATGCTGAACTGACATATGATGTCAAACACTATTCAATCGCTCAGGATGAAAGAGTTAAAGACAGGGTAATTCTGATTTCAGGTTTCTCGAAGGCTTATGCCATGACAGGTTTTAGAATCGGATATATCATGGCCCATAGTGAACTGATTACAGCGATGGCCAATATTCATGAATATACCATTATGTGTCCTTCAAGCTTTGTAGAATATGGCGCTTTAGAAGCTTTAAGACGTGGTGATGATGATATTGAAGCCATGAAACTGGAATTTGAAAGAAGAAGGAATTATGTGGTTGGCAGACTTAATGAAATTGGGTTAAAGTGTCATATGCCTAAAGGGGCTTTCTATGTCTTCTTTAATATTACATCGAGTGGTTTATCTTCGGATGATTACGCTATTAAACTGATAACTGATTATAAGGTGGCAGTAGTGCCAGGTAATGCCTTTGGTAAATGTGGCGAAGGTTTTGTGCGTATATCATATGCATCATCGATGGATGAACTGAAGGAAGCCTTAAATCGAATTGAAAGAATGTATAATGATACAAAAGAATGTCGATAGAGGCATTCTTTTTTTTCGTATGCTAAATGTTAAAATATAAGTACAAGGAGATTAGTGATATATGAAAAAGTCGACAAAAGTACTTATGACAGTTGGATTTATATCAATCATTATGGGTATCTTAATTTATGTTGCCTATATGAATTATGTTGATTACTATTCTTATAATATTAGTTCAGAGGATGAATCATCGACCAAAGCTCTTTTATCTTTGGGGATTAAGCGTAATCATGAATTAACCAGCTTCACATTATATGCAAAATATGATGAAGATAATATTGAATATATTGGCCAAAATGTCCTTTTGGATAGAACTGATATTTTGGAAAAGATTCAGAAAGTTGATACTGATGGATTAAAAGTCGATTATCATCTGACATCGATACCATATGATAGAATAATTGACTATGAAGCAATTAAATTTGATCTTAAGAAAGTGTCGCTTCGTGAAATTGACAATATCGTTGATTATCTTGGATTAAAAGAATATATTAAAGGTGAGAAGATTATTCTTGAGATTGATGATCTTAAAAATAATAAAGACTTTGTATATAACTGGATTATCGATGCGTTCGATGAATGATTAACCAGATTCAGAGGAAAGATAAATGAAAAGATGGAATGATTTAAAAATAGAAAAACGGGATAATGAATATTATGTTTATCTTGAATGTGAAAAATCTTTAAAAGAACTTAATGAACTGACAAAAGAATTAAAGGTGACAAGGCTTTATTATAAGATTAATGATGATTCAAAGTGGCATGAATATGTACTTTCACCAAAAGAAGTAGTTGAAAGATTTTTCGACTGTGGATATAACAGCCATGATTATGAATATGTCATGAATATGATGACTGATGAATATTATGATCACTCTCCAGCTGCAGCCAGAAGTAATAATGATGCGGTTAATATATTAAAGATTGTTGAAGGACAGTTTGGAAAGATGAAAGTCAGTATGAGTGATATTTTTGCCGAAAATGAAATGGTAGCCGCAAGAGTATTATATGATGTCATCCATACAGGTGAATGTATGGGTATCAGTGCTACACACAGGCATATTACATTTGAAGCACTTGAGAACTTTAAGGTCGTTGATGGTAAGATTGTCGAATCATGGGGTTACTGGCCTGATAAAGAGATTGAAAGTAAACTAAAAGACTAGAAAATAACACAAAAAATAAGAATTATCTTGCATCGTAAGATTTGATTGATGTATAATATCAAGGCATCAATATACCATAGACAGCAACGGCTAGAAGCTTAATCATGTTGCCGAGGTAAAAGATCATGATGATTTTTTAAACCTGTGCTGTCTAAGGCGCAGGTTTTTTATAACTTAAGTGTATATTGTGCTAGAAAGAGGAACAATATGAATCAAGCTGTATTAAACGAAAAGGAAGCACTTGTATCTTTAATTTCTGAACAGATCAAAAATTCAAGCTCAAGTGTTGTCGTTGAATACCGTGGCTTAAGTGTTGCTGAAGTAACTGAGTTACGTCGTAACTTAAGAAAAGAAAACGTTGAATTCAAGGTTTACAAGAACTCAATGGTTGAAAGAGCAGTTGACGCTTGCGGTTATGGCGAATTAAAGGAAGCTTTAAAGGGTCCTAATGCGATTGCATTCTCAAAGGACGCTACAGCTCCTGCTAGAGTTTTAGCAGAATTCGCAAAGAAGCATGAACACTTAGTATTAAAGAGCGGTATCGTTGAAGGCAAAGTTGTTGATATTAACACTATCAAGGAACTTGCAAGTCTACCTAACAGAGAAGGTATGTTATCAATGCTGTTAAGTTGCTTACAGTCACCAGTTCGTTCATTTGCATGTGCTGTTAAGGCAGTTGCAGATAAGAAGGGTGAAGGCGAAACAGCAACAAATGAAGAAGCAGCTCCAGAAGCTGCAGCCGAATAATAAGGAGGAAAATTAAAATGGCAAAATTATCACATGAAGATATCTTAGCATTCTTAGAAGAAGCAACAATTCTTGAACTAAATGAATTAGTAAAAGCAATCGAAGAAAAATTTGGTGTAACAGCAGCAGCTCCAGTAGCAGTAGCAGCAGCACCAGTTGAAGAAGCAGCTGGTCCAGTAGAAGTATCAGTAATCCTTAAGGAAGTTGGAGCTTCTAAAGTTGGAGTTATCAAGGTTGTTAGAGAATTAACTGGTCTTGGTTTAGTTGAAGCTAAAGGCTTAGTTGACAAGTGCCCAAGCCCTATCAAGGAAAATATCAGTGCAGAAGAAGCTGAAGAAATCAAGAAGAAGCTAGTTGACGCTGGTGCAGTTGTAGAAATTAAATAATTAAATTAAAATGACTCATTATTATACAGACAATTCAATGCTGAAAAGCGAAAAGAAAGAATTTAAGTATACATTTGATAATGAGGAATTTATCTTTACTAGTGATCATGGAGTCTTTTCAAAAGACTCCGTTGATTACGGTAGTTATTTATTAATCAAGTGTGTTTATCAGCTTTCACTTGGAGAAAATATACTCGATCTTGGATGTGGTTATGGAGTGGTAGGGATTATCCTAGCACGTTTTCACAAATATTCGACTATTGATCTTGTCGATGTTAATTCAAGAGCGATTGAATTATCCAGATTGAATGCACTGAAAAACAATGTCAGCATAAATTTATATCAGACTGACGATATCAGCACTATAAATAGACAATATGATTCTATCATTTTAAACCCGCCGATTAGAGCGGGTAAAGTGGTTATATTTGGACTCTATGAAAAAGCATACCAGTGCCTTAAAGATGGAGGACATCTATATATTGTTATTTTAAAGAAACATGGTGCTAAGTCAAGTCTAAATAAACTAAAAGAATTATTTAATGAAGTTAAAGTCCTCGATCGGATTGACCAGCATTGGTTAATTGAGGCAACCAAATAATTCTGCACGATATTTTTGAAAGGACGGCGCATATATGACAGAAAAACAAACTTATCACAATGTTGAATTGGGCAAACATTCTACTCGCCGTGATTACTCTAAGGTTAGTGGTAAACTTGAATTACCTAACCTTGTAGAAATTCAGACAGACTCTTTTAAGTGGTTTGTTGAAGAAGGAATTAAAGAGGTATTTGAAGATATCTATCCAATTCAGAACTACAGCGGTAATATCAGACTGAATTTTATTGATTATGAATTTGGTGAACCAAAATATTCAGTTAGAGAGTCTAAATACCGTGAAGTAAATTATGCAGCTCCTCTTAAAGCTAAAATGGAACTTGAAATCATTAATGAAGAGACCGGTGAAGTCTTCACTAAGTTTGAAGAAGTCTTCTTAGGTGAATTCCCAATGATGACTGAAACAGGTACATTTATCATTAATGGTGCTGAAAGAGTTATAGTATCACAAATCGTAAGGTCTCCTGGTGCTTATTTTGACATCGCTTCAGATGAAAAAACTGGTAAGGAGATTTTTGACAATGAATTAATTCCAAGTAGAGGTACTTGGCTTGAGTTCGTTACTGATGAAAAGAAGACTAATACTGGTCGTCTACTCAATATGAGCGTTGACCGTAAACGTAAAATTCTTTCTACTATTCTCTTTAAGGCTATTGGGTTCTCATTAGACCTTGAAAAGGGTGAAGATGCATTTGATGTAAGCCGTATTAAGAGTCTTTTAAAGGCTATGAATTTAACAGTTTACGATGATCTGATTAACCAGAATGATGATCGTGAATTTTTAAATATATATGAAGCTATCTATACTTCATTCTTCGGTGGTTATGAAGAAATCACCAATACTTTACAGGCTGATAAGGCAAAGACAACCAAAGATTCTTTGATCATGATGTATGAAAATCAGAAGTCAGATGAAGTTCCTACAATGGATGGTGCTGTCAACCTGATGAATGCGAAATTCTTTGATCAGAAGAAATATGATCTGACCAAGGCAGGACGCTATAAGTTAAACAAGAAACTGAATGTTATTGACAGAATGGAAAATAACATTATCAAAGAAGATATCTTAAAGGCAGATGGAACTGTTTTATACGAAGCAGGTACATTTATCTCTAAGAAGGAACGTAATGTATTAAGAGAAGAACTGACTAAGGGTACACATGTACATGCATTCCCATTCAATCATTCATTCTCTCACCCTGTAACCGTTAATGTCTCAACAGATGACAAACTGGCGCTTAAGGGCAGAATACTTGCGAATGATGTAGAACTGAGCGATATGTTCTATGAAACAGGTACTGTCTTAACTATGACAGATATTGAAAGACTGTCAAAAGAAGTTAAGGAAGTAAAGATATATAGTGCGATTATAGCTGAAGAAGTTAAACTTACGGCTGCTAACTTCCGTGGTGTTATCGACTATGGACAGAGATTATTTGTCTTAGGTCGTCTGACTGTGGATGGAGAAGATGTGAGATTTGATGATGAACTGGCTATTCCACGTTATATTCCTGATACAGATACATACATGTTAAGTATGGATAACGAAGGCAAACTTTTAAGTCTTGTAAATGAGACTGAAGTTACTGCTTGGCTTGTTGGTAATGCCTGCCAGGTAATGACAGTAGCACATCCTAAGGATAGTGAACATACTATCAAACTGATTGGTATTGATCCACTTAACCAGAAGAAATGTATCACAATGTCTGATATGATAGCTTTCTATAGCTATACATTATCAATGCTTGATGGTATTGGTTCAACAGATGATATTGACCAGTTGGGTAACCGTCGTATCAGAACTGTTGGTGAACTGATTCAAAACCAGTTCAGAATTGGTTTAAGCCGTATGGAAAAGGCTGTTAAGGAAAAGATGTCAATCGTTGATCTCGAAACAGCTACACCTAAGACTTTAACTAATATCCGTCCATTAAGTGGAGCAATTAAGGAATTCTTCTCAAGTTCACAGCTGTCACAGTTTATGGACCAGCAGAATCCTCTTGCTGAATTAACAAACAAACGTCGTATCAGTGCTCTTGGACCTGGTGGTTTAACAAGAGAAAGAGCTTCATATGAAGTTCGTGACGTACATAACTCACACTATGGTCGTATCTGTCCAATTGAGACACCTGAAGGTCAGAATATCGGTCTGATCTCATATCTCACTTCTTATGCTAAGGTTAATGAATATGGTTTCATTCAGACTCCATATCGTAAGGTTTTAGCTGACGGTACAGTTACAGAAGATTATATTTATTTATCTGCAGATGAAGAAGCTGACTACCTCATCGCTCAGGCGAACGAAGTAGTTGACGGAAAACTCATCAATGAACAGGTTGTCGCAAGAAAAGCTGGTGAAACAATTCTGGCTCCAAGAGAAGAAGTTGAATTAGCCGACGTTTCTCCAAAACAGATTGTATCTGTAGCGGCAGCTTGTATCCCATTCCTTGAAAACGATGACGCATCTCGTGCCTTAATGGGTGCCAACATGCAGCGTCAGGCAGTACCTCTATTAAATCCACACAGCCCATTTGTTGGAACTGGTATTGAATCACGTATTGCCAAGGATAGTGGTTCTGGTGTTGTATCTAAACATACAGGTAAGGTTACTTATGTTGATGCAATGCAGATTGTTATCGCAGATGAAGAAGGTGAACATACATATGATTTAGAGAAGTTCACAAGAAGTAATGCCAGCACATGCATTAACCATCGTCCTATTGTATCTAAAGGTGAAATGGTTAAGGCTGGTGATGTGATTGCTGATGGTCCTTCAATGGATAATGGTGAACTGGCTTTAGGTCAAAATGTTACAATTGCCTTCATGACATGGCATGGTTATAACTATGAAGACGCTATTATCATGTCTGAAAGAATGGTTAAAGACGATGTTTATACTTCAGTTCATATTGATGAATACAGTATTGAATGTCGTAATACTAAATTAGGTAGTGAAGAAATCACTCGTGATATTCCAAACGTTTCAGATGCTGCATGCAGAAATCTGGATGGTCGCGGAATTATTATGGTAGGTGCAGAAGTTAAGGAAGGCGATATCCTGGTTGGTAAAGTAACACCTAAGGGACAAAGCGATGCATCTCCAGAAGAAAAACTGTTACTGGCAATCTTTGGTGAGAAGTCTCATGAAGTTAGAGATAACTCTTTAAGAGTTCCTCATGGAGGTGCTGGTATTGTTCATTCAGTACGTATCTTCAATCGTGCTGATGGTTATGAATTAAATCCTGGTGTTACATCAGTAGTTAAGGTATATATCGTTCAGAAACGTAAGATTTCTGAAGGTGATAAGATGGCTGGTCGTCATGGTAATAAGGGTGTTATTTCTAAGATCCTGCCAGTTGAAGATATGCCATTTATGCCAGATGGAACTCCAGTAGATATTATGTTAAATCCATTCGGTGTACCTTCACGTATGAATATCGGACAGGTACTGGAAATTCATCTGGGCTTTGCAGCTAAGAAACTTGGTGTTAAGTTCGCTACTCCAGTATTTGATGGTATTTCAAATGATGAGTTAAAAGCTATCATGAAGGAAGCTGAAACTACTGATGATGGTAAGATTGTCTTACGTGATGGTTCTACTGGTGAACCATATGATGAGAGAATCTCTGTTGGTGTCATGTATATGATCAAGCTGGCACACATGGTTGATGATAAACTGCATGCCCGTGCAACAGGTCCATATTCATTAGTAACTCAGCAGCCACTTGGTGGTAAGGCACAAAATGGTGGTCAGAGATTTGGTGAAATGGAAGTTTGGGCTCTAGAAGCATATGGTGCTGCTCATACTCTTGAAGAAATCCTGACAGTTAAGTCTGATGACGTTAACGGACGTACTAAGACTTATGAAGCTATCATTAAGGGTAAGGATATTCCTGAACCAGGTTTACCTGAATCATTCAAGGTTCTGAAACATGAATTACAGGCATTAGCTATCGATGTCAGAATGTTAGATGGTCAGGGCAATGAAATCCAGTTATCTGAAACAGGTGATGATGAAGATCTGCCAGTAGCTGAAACTGAAGAAGTTGCTGAATATGATGGCTTAACTATTAAGGATGCCGAAAGTGATGAAGAAGTTGTTGAAGCTGCAGTAAGTGGCTTTGGTGACTATGATGAAGAATAGGAAGGAGAAATAAATGGCAAATAAACAATTTGAAGCTTTGCAAGTTGGACTTGCATCTCCTGAAAGAATTCTTGAATGGTCTCATGGTGAAGTTACAAAACCTGAAACTATTAACTATCGTTCTCAGAAACCTGAAAGAGATGGACTGTTCTGTGAAAGAATCTTCGGTCCTCAGAAAGACTGGGAATGTTATTGTGGAAAATATAAGAAAGTCAGATATAAGGGCGTTGTATGTGACCGTTGTGGTGTAGAAATTACTAAATCTTCTGTCAGAAGAGAAAGAATGGGTCATATCTCATTAGCTGCACCAGTAGCACATATCTGGTATCTGAAGGGTATTCCATCACGCATGGGATTACTGCTTAATATTCCACCAAAAGCTCTTGAAGAGATTGTATACTTTGTATCTTGGATTATTACTGATCCAGGCGATACAAAGTTGCAGTATAAGCAGATATTATCTGAAAGAGAATATCGTGAAAACCGTATTTTATATGGTGAAGGCAAATTCAAGGCTCAGACTGGTGCTGAAGCCATCAGAGTATTACTGGAACAGGTTGATGTCTTAAAGGAAAAAGAACAGATTATCTTTGAACTTGAAAAAGCTCAGGGTGACAAGCGTAAGAAACTTATCAAGCGTCTTGAAACTGTTAATGCCTTCATTGAATCAGACAATAAACCAGAATGGATGATTTTAACTGTATTACCAGTTATTCCACCTGATTTAAGACCTATGTTGCAGCTGGATGGTGGCCGTTTTGCAACATCAGATTTAAATGATTTATATCGTCGTGTTATTACTCGTAATAACCGATTAAAGAAACTGCTTGAGATTGGTACCCCAGCTATCATTGTACAAAACGAAAAACGTATGTTGCAGGAAGCTGTAGATGCATTAATTGATAATGGTCGTCGTAGTGCTCCTATCAAGGGTGCAGGTAACCGTGTCTTAAAGTCATTATCTCATAGCTTAAAGGGTAAACAGGGTCGTTTCAGACAGAACCTTTTAGGTAAGCGTGTTGACTTCTCAGGACGTTCAGTAATTGCAGTTGGACCTAACCTCAAGATGTATCAGTGTGGTATTCCACGTGAAATGGCTATTCAGTTATACAAACCATTTGTAATTAATGAGATTGTAAACCGTGAACTGGCTACTAACCCTAAGAATGCTGAAAAGATGATTGATCGTCTCGACCCACAGATTTGGGATGCCTTAGAACAGGTAATGGATAATCATCCAGTATTCTTAAACCGTGCGCCTACATTACACCGTTTAGGTATTCAGGCTTTCAAACCTAAACTAGTTGAAGGACGTGCTATCCGTCTACATCCACTTGTATGTACTGCATTTAACGCCGACTTCGATGGTGACCAGATGGCTGTGCATTTACCATTATCAGAAAAGGCTCGTGCTGAAGCTGAAGTTCTGATGCTTGCAAGTAACAATATCCTTGGTCCTAAGGATGGTAAACCTATCGTTACACCATCACAGGATATGGTTCTTGGTAACTTCTATCTGAATATGGAAGAAAAAGCTGAAGAATTCTATGAAAAAGCTGAGTTCTTGTCTACATTAGGTGATGATGAAGCAGCTGAAATGTGGCACAGATTTGGTGATAATGAAGGTCATGTCTATAAAGACTTTAATGAAGCTTTACTTGCCTACAACAACAAGCAGGTTCACCTGCATACACGTATCGCAATTATCGCATCATCATTAGGTAAGACATGCTTCACAGAAAAACAAAACAACATGTACCTTATCACAACTATCGGTAAACTTATTTTCAATGATAAGTTCCCTCATGATTTCCCTTACATTAACTCTGTAAGCTTTGAAAATCTGAAGGCTACTCCAGATAGTGACTTCGTTGAATTAGGTACAAATATCAAGGAATATATCAAGGCTCAGCCAATCAGACCTGAGTTCAAGAAGAAAGATCTATCAAGTGTAATCGCTGAAGTCTTCAACCGTTATCGTACAGAAGGTTCAAGTGATATCCTTGATAGTATCAAAGACCTTGGTTTTGAATATTCAACTGTTGCAGGTATGACAGTATCATTATCTGATATCAATGTCGCACCTAATAAAGAAAAATATGTCGCAGAAGCTAAAGAAAAGGCTGATGTATTACAGAACCTGTTAAAGAGAGGTTTACTGACTCCACCTGAATGGGAAAAACACTTCTCTAAACTGTGGGCTGATACTAAGGATGTCATTGGTGATGAAGTAATGGCTAATCTGCCAAGAAAGTCACCTATCAATATGATGGCTGTATCTGGTGCCCGTGGTAACAAGTCTCACTTTACTCAGCTGGCTGGTATGCGTGGTCTGATGGGTCGTCCTACACAGTCTAAGTCTAAGAAGGAATATCAGCCATCAATTATTGAGGTTCCTATCTATTCTTCATTCCGTGAAGGTCTGAATGTATCTGAATTCTTTATTTCAACACATGGTGTGCGTAAAGGTTTAACAGATACTGCCTTAAAGACAGCTGAATCTGGTTATCTGACAAGACGTCTTGTCGATGTTGGTCAGGATGTCATCATCTCAGAAGATGACTGTCATACAGATAGAGGCTACTATGTCGAAGATATCATCGATATCAAGGATAACAATAAGATTGAAGGATTATTTGATCGTATTGTTGGACGCTTCGCTAAGGAAACGGTAACTCATCCTGAAACTGGTGAAGTACTGGTTGAAGCAGAAGAATTTATCGATGAACTCAAGGCTAAAGCGATTGTCAATGCTGGAATCAAGGGTGTATATATCAGAAATACATTTACATGTAACTGTAAGACTGGTATCTGCCGTAAGTGTTATGGCCGCAACATGGCAACTGGTAAGGTTGTTGAAAATGGTGAAGCTATCGGTATTATGGCAGCACAGTCAATCGGTGAACCTGGTACTCAGTTAACAATGCGTACATTCCATACTGGTGGTGTTGCATCTGGTAACGATGGAGATATTACTCAAGGTTTACCACGTGTTGAAGAACTGTTCGAAGCACGTCGTCCTAAACATCCTGCATTACTGTCTAAGATTGATGGTGAAATCACATCAATTGAAGAACTTGAAAACCGTTCTGGATTCTCAATTGTTATTTCTAATGATAAGGAATCTATTGAACATAAATGTAATATGTCATCAACAATTCGTCCTTGGCTAAAGGTTGGATCTAAGGTTAAGGCTGGAGATAAGTTAACTGAAGGTCATATCGATCCTAAGGAACTGATTGAAATTGCTGGTGTACAGGCTGTTCAGAACTACATCTTAAAAGAAGTTAAGAAGGTATATTCTGTACAGGGTATTGATATCTCAGATAAGCATATTGAAGTTATTATCAAACAGATGCTTAAGAAAGTTGTTGTGCTTGAATCTGGTGATTCTGGATTAAGTGTAGGTCAGACATTATCTGTAAGACGTATCACTGCAATCAATGATGGATTATTAAGAGAATTCAAGACTCCTGCTAAGTTTGGTCCTATCCTGCTTGGTATTTCTAAGTCATCAGTTGAAACTGACTCATTCCTGTCAGCTGCTTCATTCCAGGAAACTACTAAGGTATTAACTGATGCAGCAGTAAACGGCAAGGTTGACCATTTACTGGGTCTTAAGGAAAATGTCATTATTGGTAAGCTAATTCCAGCTGGTACTGGTTCTAAGTTTGAAAGAGAATCAACAATTAAGATTGAAGAAAGAGCTCTTGAACTTAAAGAAATCAGAGAAGCAGCTAAAAAACAGCATGAAGAGAGTGAAAGTCTTCCTGAAGAAGTAGTTGGTAATAATGAAGATTTCGATGCTGAAGATACAGTAAACGAAGAATAAAAAAATAAACCAGAGAGAAGTTCTCATTTGAACAACTCTCTGGTTTTTTATCCCTTGCGGAGTGTATTATCATGGCCTTCGACAATTGTTTTTCTTTCAATCAATGTTTTTAAGGCTTCATAAGCTTCTTTATTAAGACGGTTTCTTCTGACATCTTCATGAATAATTTCAAGAGCCTTTTCAAATGATAAGGCATCACGATAGCTTCTGGCTGTTGTCAGGGCATCAAAGATATCAGCAATAGCGATAACCTGTGATTGAATAGGTATTTCATCACCCTTTAGATGATCTGGATATCCAGAACCGTCAAGTGTTTCATGATGACATCTGGCTATTCTGGCAACTTTTTCACCGATATGTTCCTTAAGTATCTCATATGAATATACGGGATGCATTTTGATGTGTTCAAACTCTTCATCAGTCAGTTTACCTGTTTTATTTAAAATGACCGGATCCAGTCTTGATTTACCGATATCATGGAATCCAGAAGCCAGACGCATGATATCATTGTCATCACTTGGATCAAGTAACTGCATGATCATGATTGAATAACGACTGACACGGTAATTGTGGCCTTTGACATAGACGTCATTTTCTTCGGCTTCTTTAATAATATCAAGCAGTTCATAGTGTTCATTATCAAAATCACCACCACCATCATTAGTTATGCAGATAATATCTGATTCTTCTTTAATGGAAATGATGTAATTGTGTTTTGGGTGTAAGACGAATACTTCGTTAGCTGAAACGATTTTGGAGTCCTTTTCTTCAATAATTTCGACCTTACCCTTAAGAATGATATAGACAACTGTGATATCTCTTTTAAAGTCTTCACCTTCGTCAAATTTAATACTCAGTGTTCCACCGGTTTTGACATGAAAAGCTGATACTTCCATATGTTTCGAATCATTCAACAATATGGCTTTATTCTCAGAACCTTCGATCAGTTCTTTATAACTTTTGAGATTGTATATCATAATATAAACTTCTTTCTGTTTTTTAGTTTAACATATCGCTGAAAAGATAAAAACATGAATTATGTGAAAAAAATCACTTTTAATTCTTATGATTATATGTTTTAATATAGCAGGTATGAAGATTAAGGAATTCGCAAAAAGAACAGGTATCAGTGAGAGTAATATTCGTTATTATGATGATATATGTCTTTTAAAGGAGAATCGAAGTGAGAATAATTATCGTGACTTTGATAAGAGTGATGCGATAGATCTTTATCGTATTAAAATGCTTAGAAGTTATGGTATGAGTATTGGTGAATTAAAAGAAAGAGAGAAGATGCAAAAGGAAGATCTTTCTTTATGGATTGATGGCAATATTGAAAAGTTGAATAAAGAAATCGATATACTGAATAAAAAACTTAACCGTTATATGACTATCAAATCATATGTGGATGATACTGTCAGTAAGAACAAAACCAAAGTATTTGAAGATTTTTATGGACAATATATTGTATATACTTTTGGCGATGATGTATCACAGGATAGTATTAATTATAAAGATGTAAAGATTCTTTCAGATAATATGCCTTATACTTATACAGCGATTAAAATACCTAAAGAGAGTATTTTGAATAATAAACCTTCTGTTACTATTGGATATGGAATCCTTGATATCAATCGAGAACTTCTGCAACTTGATCTTAGCGAATCTATGACTTATATTGGGCGTCATTCCCTGATTCAGTATATGTTTGAAAAGGAAGATGTGACAAGTTTTACGATGGAAGAGCTAAAGCCACTGATTGATTATATGGTAAATCATGGTGGTATTGAGGATATAACCGGCAGAATTTATTTCTCATATCAGGATAAAAATAAAGTAGTATATTCTGTTGGTTTGGCTATTAATAAATAAATTAAAATATTCACAAAAGTTATTGACCTTCAAGTTACTTGAAGGTTTATTATTTTTATCGTAAAAAGGGGAGAAAAAATATGAAAAAACTGCTTATTTTAGTAGTTACATGCTTACTTTTTGCGACTGTTGGATGTTCAAAGGGTGATACCTATGTAGCTGGTACATACTCTGCTGAAGCTGATGGATATGCAGGTAAGGTTAAGGTAACTATCACAACTGATGCAAAATCAATTACTGATGTCAAAGTTGAAGGTGCTAAAGAAACTGAAGAAGTCGGTGGTGCAGCTTTAAGTGTTCTTGCAGAAAGAATTATGAAGGCTCAAAGTGCTGAAATCGATGTAGTGACTGGTGCAACTTATACTTCAAATGGTGCCAAGGAAGCTGCTCTAGCTGCTATTGAAATGGCTAAGAAGGGCGAAGGCGCCAATGATGCTGAACTGACTTATACTCCTGGTACATATACAGGTACTGGTGTTGGTTATAATGGTGAAGTTAAGCTTGATGTAACATTTGATGAAAAGAATATCGTTTCTATCGAAGTAAATTCTCAGAAGGAAACTGCATATGTCGGTTCGCCTGCATATGATATTCTCTTCGCTGATGCGATTGAAGCTAATGGTTCTGGTGTTGACGTAGTCAGTGGTGCTACATTTACAAGTAGAGCTATCAAAGAAGCTTTAAATGATGCAGCAACTCAGGCTGGTGCAACAAATATGACAAAGTTCAAGAGTAACACTGTTGTACATGAGGCTCAGGCTGATATTGAAGAAACATATGATGTAGTAGTTGTAGGTGCTGGTGGTGCTGGTATGGGTGCTGCTGCTGAAGCTGCAATGAATGGTTTAAGTGTTCTGGTGCTTGAACAGAATGCTGAAGTTGGTGGTAATACACTGGTTTCAGGTGGTCAGTTCCAGGCTGTTATGGATTACCTTGTATGGGACGCTAATGATCCTGAAGCTACTGAAGCTGTATGGGAATACAATGGCCAGACTTACAACAAGGTTAAGGCTGTACATGGTCAGTTAGATACATTAAAGACTATCTTAAATTGGAATGAAGAAGCATTTGATGAACATTACTTTGATGATAAGGAATATGTTCCAGGTGAAATCGATCTTGTTTCTAAAGCTGGTGTTCATGCTGAATATCTGCCTACTTTAAAGGCTTTAAAGGATGAAATCAGAGCTTATGTTGACTATGCAGACAAGAAGATGGCTGCTGGTGCTTCTGAAACTGATTTAACTTTATTCTCTACTGTTAATTTACATATCTTCCAGACTTACTATGGTGGTTTAAGACAGAACAGTGATAAGACTGAATGGATTTATGGTGATTTTGAACTGGTTAAGCAGTTCTGTGAAGAAGGTTATGACTTAAAGGTATGGTTAGAAGATCAGGGTGCTCTATTCAATGATGGTGCTCAGATTACACTGATTGGTGCTTTATGGTATAGAGAAAATATTAACCTTGGCTGTGATATCGATGGTGATGGCAACAAGGATGCTGCTGGTAACTGGGGTACTTACTTCTTGCCTACTATGAACACAATCCTGAATACAAGCTCTACAGCTGCTTCTAATAAGATTATGACTCGTACAACTGCTGAAAAGCTGATTGTTGAAGATGGTCGAGTTACAGGTATTGAAGCTGTTATGTATGATGGTACTAAGGTTATAGCTCATGCGACTAAGGGTGTTGTCTTAACTACTGGTGGTTATGCAGCAAATATCTCAATGGTAGCTGATGAAAATATCTACTGGAAAGATTCTTATATTACAAACAATACTCAGACTACAAACCGCTCATCTTTAACTGGTTCTGGTATTGATATGGCAACTGAAGCTGGTGCGGCAACTACAGGTCTTGGATTTACTCAGATGATGCCTATTTCTTGGGTTGATAATGGTGATCTGGCTTTCGGTAATGGTTTATATGGTATTTATGTAAATCCAACTACTGGTGCAAGATTCGTTGATGAATCAGCTGAACGTGACGTATTATCACTTGGCGAATTCGCTAATGGTATTGAATACAATGGTTCTCAGGGTGTATTCTTAGAATTCACTAATGCTACTACAGCTATCACATTCCCTTATCCATATGATAAGTATGAAGGTACTACTCCTGTAGAAATCTCTACTGAAGATGTTGAAGGACGCGTATATTACTTCTCATCTCAGGATGAATTACAGACAATCTTAGATAAGTTTGGTATGACTGCCAGCCCAGCTGATATCTATGCAACTATTGAAAACTACGACAAATCTATCCTGGCTAACGAACAGCCAAGCGATGGTGTAGCTAAGTTACAGTCAACAGTTACAGTTGGTACAGTTGCTGAAGATGGTACATATAAGCTTGATGGTGAACTATTAAGAGTTAGAATTATGGCTCCATCTACTCATCATACAATGGGCGGTGTCGTTGTTGATACTCAAAGACATGTATTGGATGATAATGGTACAGTTATTCCTGGATTGTATGCTGCTGGTGAAGTTACTGGTGGTATCCATGGTGGTAATCGTTTAGGTGGTAACGCTATCGTTGAAATCTTCGTATCAGGTATCAACGCAGCTAATGCAATCGTTGAAGACAATAAATAATATTACAGCTAATATTATATATAGGGCAAAAGGGCATACTTCGGTATGCTCTTTTGTTGACATTAGTGAAGTATAAAGTTTAAAATTAATAACAGTTAACTCGTTAACTAATTGGAGGAATGCTTATGTTGGAGTTAAAACATATATCTAAGGAGTATAAAACTGGTGATCTTATCCAGAAAGCTTTAGATGATGTATCCGTAAATCTAAGGGATAATGAGTTTGTTGCGATACTTGGACCTTCGGGTAGTGGTAAGACAACGCTTTTGAATATTATTGGCGGACTTGATCGCTATGATAGTGGTGATCTAGTCATTAATCATATATCAACTAAAAAATATAAAGATCGTGATTGGGATTCGTATCGAAATCATACCGTTGGATTTGTTTTTCAGTCATATAATCTGATATTACATCAAACTGTTTTGCGTAATGTTGAACTGGCATTGACGATATCAGGAATATCTAAAAAGGAAAGACAAAGAAGAGCCTTAGAAGCTCTTGAAGCGGTTGGGTTAGCTAAAGAAGCTCATAAAAAACCAATGCAGATGTCTGGAGGACAGATGCAAAGAGTTGCGATCGCCAGAGCTCTTGTCAATAATCCAGATATACTTTTAGCTGATGAACCAACAGGAGCCTTAGATTCAAAAACATCTGTACAGGTTATGGAACTTTTAAAAAAGGTTGCTAAAGATCGTCTTGTGGTAATGGTTTCACATAATCCTGAACTGGCAGCAGAATATGCTAATCGTATTATCAGAATCAGGGATGGTAAAATCGTTGATGATACTAATCCATATACTGACATTGAAGATAAGCCAATTGTCCATGAAAATATGGGTAAGGCTAAGATGAGTATCTTCACTTCATTTAGTCTGTCTTTTAATAATCTGCTTTCTAAAAAAAGCCGTACAATCCTGACAGCTTTTGCCGGATCGATTGGAATTATCGGTATAGCTTTGATACTATCACTTTCACAAGGATTTCAAAACTATATTGATATGATACAGGAAGATACAATGTCTTCATATCCTTTGACTATTCAAAGTGAGACGACCAACATCTTTACAGCCCTGTTATCAAAAGATCTCCATGGTGGCGAAGAAATGCAGGATGGATATGTTAAGGAGATACCAGTAATTGCGACAGCTGCTGATTCAATAGGTTCTAACGATATCAAGAGTTTTAGAGAATATCTCGATAGTAATCATGAACTTATAGAAAAAGATGTCAAGAAAATCAGTTATTCATATTCTGTATCACCTTTGATTTATTCTAAAGATTCAAAGAATAAAATAGTTAAGCTTAATCCAAGTCAGGTTTTGTCTTCACTTTATTCTGATTCAATGGTATCGGTGATTAGTTCGATGGGTGCTGCTACATCAATAGGTTCTTTCAGTGAGTTTGATTTTAATGAATTTACTGATGATTATAAACTGGTCAAAGGTACATATCCAAAGGAATATGATGAAGTTTTGCTGGTTTTAAGCAGCGAAAAAATGATGCCAGATATCTTTACATATTCATTAGGATTAAGAGACAGTGACGAACTGCAGAAGATGATTCAGCAGGTTTTAAATGGTGAAGAAGTTACTGTTCATAATGAACCGATGACGATATCTTATGATGAGATGATGGCTTTAGACTTTAGAGTAATCAATGCCGGTGATTTATATCGTTATAACAGTGAATATTCAACATATGAAGATATGGAAAAAGATGAAGCATATATGAACAGGTTATATGATGAAGCCTTGAAACTCAAGATTACAGGTATTGCGGTTAATCATGATGGGGCAGGAATTCTTTATTCTGACAAACTGACTCAATATGTAATAAATGAAGCTAAAAACAGTGAGATTGTTAAAAAACAGCTGGCAAATAAAGACACTGATGTCTTTTCGAATACACTCTTTGAAGATGATAAGAATCAGTCAGGTTTAGATTTTAACGATATGGTCAGTATTGATGAAGAGATGTTGAAGGATGCCTTTAAAATCAACCTCAGCAGTGATGATTTCAAGTTCAATACTGTGAGTGAAGATGAGATGCAGGATATTATTGCTAATAATGCGTCAACAGCTGCCAAGGCTATTACCAGTGGTCCAAATGTAACCGATATGACAACATTCTTTACTGGTATCAATATGAGTGTTCTAAATACATATATCAGTATGTATGAGACTAATAATACAGTATATGATGCCGATAATGATATAACTTATCTGAAACTTGATGGTTATGAGGAATTCGCTTCAGTTATCACTAAAGATAATTATCAAAACGCTCTGAAACTGATGATTGATGGTGTTAGCACTGAATATCAGGCTATGTTTACAATACTGACTGATGAAGATCTTGATAATCTTTCAAAGGCTGTAAAGACAATGTTTGTTGATTATTATGACAACATTAAGGCTATTGCAGTAGATAATGAAGTCATCTATAAAGAGATAAATGTTGATGATTTAAGTGAAGAAGTTAAAAATGCCATAGGTTCCCTAATTAATGGTAATACTAAAATTATTTCATATATCAATAAAGAAGATCCTAATACTTCTTTGATGAATCTAACACTAATAGCTAAAGAAATGATGAATACTGATGCGAACAGTTTTGTGGCTGCAGCTATGAACAGTATTGTCAATAACTATACAACCTATGTGATAATGGCATCTATTGGTACTTCAGTTGGTGAAGTTATGAAACCATTTAGTGAATCGATGAGTTCACTTGGCGATAAGATGTCAGGTGATATTATGAGTATTGATACTGATAAGTTCGCTAAAGCCTTTAAGTTTGAAATGAATGAAGATGAACTTTCAAGACTTATGAGCAGTATGATGAAATCGACAAGCGCTTCATATTCAAATAATCTGATTAATCTTGGTTATCAGGATATTGATGAACCAACATCGATGTCAATCTACTTCAATGATTTTGAATCAAAGAATAACTTTATCGAAGTCTTAAATAACTATAATGATAGTGTAGTTGAAGAGAAAAAGATCAGCTATACCGATATGACGGGATTACTGATGTCGAGTGTTGAGACAATTCTGTCTTCAGTAACTTATGTCTTAATTGCCTTTGTATCAATTTCACTAATTGTATCAAGCATTATGATTGCAGTCATAACCTTAATCAGTGTTATGGAAAGAACTAAGGAAATTGGTATATTAAGAGCGATGGGTGCTTCTAAGGGTAATGTATCATCAATCTTTAATGCCGAAACATTTATTATTGGTTTATTATCAGGTGCACTTGGTATTGCAGTATCCTATCTGCTTCTAATACCAATTAACAGTGTAATCCATAGTATTAATACTGATATTACAGCTGTACTGAATATTGAATATGCAGTAACATTAATCATCATCAGTGTTGTCTTGACTTTGATATCTGGTCTCATTCCATCAAGAAAGGCAGCTAAACTTGATCCTGCTGTCGCTTTGAGAACAGAATAGATATATATGTATATAAAAAATAACCGAGGATTTTTCCTCGGTTTAGTCATATTTTAGAGTAAGCCAACACGTTTAAAGATAGTGTCGACATTACGGATATGATAAGCTGTATCAAAACAGTCATCAATTTCTTCTTTTGTCAGAGTAGATGTAACTTCTTCATTAGCTTCCATTAATGATCTGAAGTCAATTTTATTCTCCCATGACTTAATAGCGTTAGGCTGAACAGTATCATAGGCTTTTTCTCTTGACCAGCCTTTTTCAATCAGTTTCAACATGAAACGCTGTGAGAAGATAACACCATATGTCTTATAGATATTGGCTTTCATATTATCTTCAAAGACGGTAAGTGTATCAATAATCTTAGTAAAACGATTTAACATATAATCAAGAAGCATCGTTGCATCAGGTGCAATGATTCTTTCGGCACTTGAATGTGAAATATCTCTTTCATGCCATAAAGGAACATTCTCATAGCTTGTCAGCATATATCCCCTTAGAACTCTTGAACAGCCACAGATATTTTCAGAACCGATAGGATTACGTTTATGAGGCATGGCACTTGAACCTTTTTGGCCTTTATTGAAGTATTCTTCAGCTTCTCTGACTTCTGTACGCTGTAAATGTCTGATTTCAGTTGCCATCTTTTCAAGTGATGTACCAATCAGGGCCAATGTTGCAAAATAGTGGGCATGGCGGTCTCTTTGAAGAACCTGAGTTGAAATAGCTGCTGAATTAATACCTAGTTTTTCACAGACATAGTCCTGTACAAATGGTGGTGTGTTGGCAAATGTACCAACAGCTCCAGAAATCTTTCCAGTTTCAACATCAGCTCTGGCGTCTTCAAAACGCTTAAGATTGCGTTTCATTTCTTCATACCATAGAGCGAATACCAAACCAAAGGTCGTAATTTCGGCATGGACACCATGAGTGCGTCCCATCATGACGGTATCCTTATACTGTAAGGCTTTTTTCTTTAATACTTCCATGAATCGATGAATATCATCTAAAAGTATATCGTTAGCTTTTTTGTACAGATATCCATAAGCTGTATCAACGACATCAGTTGAAGTTAAACCATAGTGAATCCATTTCTTTTCTTCACCCAGAGTTTCACTGACAGCCCTTGTGAAAGCTACGACATCATGTTTGGTTTCACTTTCAATTTCATAAATACGATCAAGATTGAATGAAGCTTTAGCTTTGAGTTTTTCAATATCACTCTTAGGTATTTCACCCAGTTCACTAAAGGCTTCAGAAGCTAATAATTCAACTTTAAGATAAGCGTCAAACTTATTTTGTTCATTCCAGATATCACGCATTACCTTCCTTGAATAACGATCGATCATAAGCTATATCTCCTCAAATTACACGAATAATGATACCATAATTATTCTATTTTATGTCACCGGCTTTTGTTAAAGCCCATTTAGATACTGCAGGTCCAATCAGTTCATAAATCAGAGTGCCACAAAGAATAACAGCACGGATGGTTTCAGCATATTGAGGTACCACGGTCTTGGCAACAACTGTTAAACCGATTGCCACACCTGCCTGTGGCAGGAGGGCAAAACCAAGGTATTTCCTGATATTGGCATCACTCTTTGATAGAATAGCACCAATACTGGCACCAAGTACTTTACCAACAGATCTGATAACGACATAGATAATACCGACAAGGCCAATTGAAGGCAGGATGCTGAGTTTAAGGTCAGCACCACTGATAACGAAGAAAGCCATAAAGATTGGCGGTGTCATCACATCAGCTATACGCATGAGTTTTAAAGATTCATTAGAGAGATTAGTAAAGACAGCACCCATAGCCATAATAGTTAATAAATCACTATATCCACCTTTAGAAGCGATATATAAAGCTATAAAGATAAAGATATAGATTAATGATTGTCTTGACGCATCATCCTTATAGAATCTCACAGGTAATACCAGAAGAAAACCAAGAATTCCTCCAATCACAAGTGACATTAGTATTTCAATTACTGGAGAGGCAATCTGTGATAGAAGATTAGCACCAGATGGATTATTAATCATCTGTGATATGGCGACAGCTACACCAAAGGCAATTAAAGCCACTGCATCATCCAAAGCTACAACACTTAACAGAGTTTCAGTTAAAGAACCTTTAGCCTTATATTGCTTAATAACCATAATAGTAGCGGCTGGTGCTGTAGCTGCAGCAATCGCACCTAATACAATTGAGAAGGCTTTATCAAAGCCAAACAGTATCAGAGTTCCTGTAACCATAAAAACAGCCATCAAAGATTCAAATATAGCGATAATTATTGGTGTCAGTCCGACCCTTTTAAAATAAGACATCTTGAATTCACCGCCAATAGAAAAGGCAATAAAGCCAAGAGCGATACTTGAGACAAATGAAAGACTTTCAAGCTGACCTTCAGTTACAAGATTTAAGACTGAAGGACCAATCAGAAGACCACCAATCAGATATCCTGTGACATTAGGCAGCTTAAAAAGACGGATTATCTTC
The DNA here is from genome assembly GCA_029097145.1 of Bacillota bacterium. GTDB lineage: Bacteria > Bacillota_I > Bacilli_A > Erysipelotrichales > Erysipelotrichaceae > JAHHTG01. The sequence goes on along the minus strand of JAQXNC010000033.1, from coordinate 17,036 downwards.
TCAAAAATAAGGCCCGTGAGAAGAATGATCGCCAATGATAAAAGTGCATCCATTATCCTTTTTTGACCATGCCTTTCATATACGATATAGGCAATGTAAAGACAATTCCTGTATCAGGATTTTCAAGGTTGCCTACAACACTTTCAATAATATCGACAGCTGTCATAATATCCTTATTATCAAGAGCCATCAGAATCGTCTTAGAATTAACCTGTGAATTATTCAGTAAATCTCTTAAACCGAAAAATAGGTTTGTATCTTTTAAGATATGAGCCATACCACTAGAATCAATGACAGTCGCTCTGAAATTAGAATGTTCAGAGAATTTCATCAGTAATTCATCGAGTAAATCAACTTTATTCATTACAAAAACAAGCAGTTCCATATTTATTTCCCCCTTTAACTACTCTATTCTACTCCTATACAGATAAAAGTAAATGAAAAGGCTGATATTTCAGCCCAGATATTTTCTGATTTTACTATATGCCTTCATAATGCCGGATACCAGTATACATCCGATAACGATTGAGCAGGCATTGAAGATAGTGTTAAGTCCGTAGTTTAAAGCCATAAGATTGTCACCTTCAACCAGTCTTAAGACTGTATAGTACATGGTTCCTCCAGGTACAAGAGGTATAAGAGCGCAGATTAAGAAGGTGGTCTGCGGACATTTGAGGACACGGGCTGCAATATCAGACAGCAGTGATACAACAGCACTGCTGATGAATAAGGCAAATACTTCAGAATAGCCATAATTCATAACCATATAGTACAATACGCCACCAATCATCCCAATAAAGGCTGCATATATCATCTTTTCTTTACGGATATTAAAAAGAATCGCAAAACCTAAAGAGGCAAAAAAGGACATCATTCCATTAAACACCCAAAACACCTCCCATAATAATAAATGCAAGACCACTGCCAAGGGCTAAAGCTATTGCGACAAAGATGGCTTCAGTTGTACGGGTTAATCCAGAAATCAAATCGCCATTGACCGTATCACGAATGGCGTTGGTTATCGCAAGTCCTGGTACCAACAGCATTATTACTGATATATTGACAATATTCTTATCGGCAAAATGAATGTATTCTGACATGATCGAACACACTGTTATCAACATGCTTAAAAAGACATTGGAGAAAAAGGGGCTGAATTCAATCTTGTCAAGAATTACAGATAAGAATTTGACTAAAACACCAATTGCACAGGCTACAATCATATCGTTGATATTGCCCTTAAAGAAAAAGACAAAACCCATGGTACAGATAAAGGCTGCAAAAAGATTCATCTTAAATGAATATTTAGGCTCCTTATCAATTTCGTTTAATATATTTACAAACTCATCAAGTTCAAGGGCGTTGTTTGAAACATATCTTGAAAGGCTGTTAACCTTATCGATTTTGGTTAAATCGACACCCTTAATCTTCTTGATACGTTTAATATTATGATATAGTTCATCATCGAGCGAAAATGATATCAGCAACATCGTTGGCGTAGCGTATGAATCGACAACGCTGGCTCCATATGCGAGACATATTCTTTCCATCGTCTCTTCAACACGATAGGTTTCAGCACCACTTTCCATTAAGATGATACCAGCCTTAGTGACAGCTTTCGCGAGTTTATTGCAGTTGTTTTTATCCATCGTTTTGATTATATCACGATTAATTTAAAATAATAGTATATAATTAAGCATATCAAAAGGCGGATGTATTATGTATAAAATTGATGAATTTTCCTATAAATGTGGGGTTATTGACTGCTTTGCAGAAATGGTTAAGGCAGGAGTTAAAAAGTTGGCTTTAACTCATCCTGAAGACAGCGTGGAAGTTCGTGACAGTTACCTTGAATTTATTAAGGATATTACAAAAGAGTACGGTATCAGCTACTATGTGGAAGACAGTTCACTCTTAAGTGATCTTTTCCCTGTCAGAATGAACAAAGGTAAATATCTTGTGATTATGTATAGTGAAGAAAATGATATCAGTGAATATCTAAAACTAAAGGAAGATAAGAAACAGGCTTTACTTGATAACAGATATGATGAATGTCGCAAGGATATTGCCTATCGTTTTGGATATCTTCTGGGTTATAAAGATCAGGATATTCAAAGATATATTGATCAAAATGATGATAAGGAATAATAAAAGGAACTCTCGATCGAGTTCCTTTGATTGTTAATATGGTGCCGATGATAGGACTTGAACCTACGACCTACGCGTTACGAGTGCGTTGCACTACCACTATGCTACATCGGCATAAGAAGACTAGTGTCTAATCTTCTTAAGTAGATTATATACCTTTAGACCCATCTCGTAGAAACTTTTTGAAAGTGGATCAATGACATATTCAAATTCACCAATCAGTTCCATAACTTCGCCACCAAAACCTTTTTTAAAAGTATATAGACCATTAAGTGGGTTAGATTCATCGAAGTCACCAGTAATACCATAGAAGTTATAATAATCCTGTCCTTCTTCAACACTGATTTTAATCAGTTCACTGACGAGGATAACTGATGATGAAAAGAGTTCATAATCTTCATAATTTCCTGCCAGAAGCATAACAGCTTCATTACCATAGTTGAGCAATGTAATACCTGATAGTACAGTAATATTATCGCTTTTAGCTGCATAACCTTTAATGATTTCCAGATTTTTAAGAAGTGATTTATAGCGGATTTCTTCTTCTCTGATTTCATTTTGAGTTTTGGTATTCTGATTTGAGCGACTTCTCAATCGTTCAAGTTTAGCTAAAGACTTATTAATATCTTCATTAAAATTACTGATAGCTTTTTCAAAGTTGATTTCAGCCACGAAATAACGCAACATTCGACTTTCATGCATAGCGTCATACATATCTTCATAATATTTCGAAGGGCGGTCAATAAAACCTCTTCTTGAAGCAGTATGAGCCATGACATTCTTATATTTATTGATTTCATTACGTTTAAGTTCCCTAACTGTAATAGCGTAGAAATCTTTTTTCTTATATAAGCGACGATTTTCAGCTTTGAACTTCTTAAAGATTTCATCAAAAGTTCTGCCCTTAAGGCTAAGACGATAGAGCCATCTTGGCTGCAGATTTTCATTGTAGAGATTGAAACCGTTATTGTGATGATAGCCAAGCTTGATAAGGGTATCGACGACATCCTGACGTGAAAAACCATCATTGATAATATCACCATTCATGTCACGATGCTGGTACTCAAGATATGGGTCGATTAAAAGTTCAAATCCATCATTGGTTTTAATATATTTTATAAGATCATTATGAAAAGCTTTTAACAGTTCAAGATTGTCAAAGTCAATCAACGGTCCTCTTGGGGCATAGAAGAGTTTCTTTTTTGACATTGGAATATTCTTGTCAAGCAACATCACTCCCGCTGTCACTTCATCGTTATCATTAATGTATAAAAGAAAGTGACTATGCCAGCCAGTATGACTTTTAAGTTTAGCCCATTCTTTGGTCTCGTGCCAGTTAAGACATGGCAGATGAGATGTCTTTTGATTGAATTGATCTTCACTAATATTAATCAGTCGCATTGCTTACCTCTTTAATTGCTTTTTTCATCAGTATCTTTCGGCGTTTAATCAATAGATAGTTAATAATATTATTAATTAAAGGTCTGATGATGAAATCGAATTCTCCAATGAATTCATCAAAGTCGCCACCAAAACGTGACTTAAACAGATAGATACCATATAAATCACTGTTTTTATCTATTTTACCTTCACTGCCAAAGAAATCGACAGTTTCATAGCCTTCTTTCTTAGCATCCATCATAATGCCATAGTACAGGTGATAGTTGGCATTTAAAAACTGCAGACAGTCTTTATTACCACCATGAATCAGCCAGACCTTATCTTTAAATTTAGCCGTAATAACTGAAGAGAGAATAATTTTCTCATCTTTATAGTTTTCAAGTTCCTGGTATTCTCTTTCAAGCTTGGAAAGCTGATTATCCATTTCGCTTATTCTGGCAGCTGTTTTGGCATTAGGCTTCAAAAGCAGTTTTTCTTTTTCAGCTTTCAGATTATTCATCTTATCGACATATGATTCCCTGATGACATTAATATCGGCTTGAGCGACATAGATATCAGACATGTCATGAGCGTTTAAAATAGTGTAATAATCCATAAAGAATTTTAGTGGTTCAAGGTAGAGTTTCTTTCTGATGGCTGTTTCCTTCATTGTATCATGGAAGGCTTTGACATCATCACTGTTACCCTTATAGACACTGATACCCTTTGGAATACCGTTTCTAAAGACCTTACGGGTTTTTGGATGCATACGTTTAAGTATTTCTTCTTCGCTCTCTTTAACAGATATTCTAAATGTAAAACGTGGCAGGGAACTTTCGGCAAAACGGATGGTATACCCTTTGTGTCTTGCACCGTTTAACTTCATGAATTCAATCAGGTTTAAAGAATCATCATCATGGTTTATGACTTCGCCTTCTTCATTTAACTGATTGAGAATGATATCTGGGTCCATTCTAAAATATAGACCGCGGTTTTGCTTAACATATTTTTTAAGTTCATCAATCATCTTTTTAAGAAGATTAAGATCTTTATAATCAGCAATAAAACCACGTGGGCAGTAATATGTTGAATAATATAGAATCTTCTTTTCTAAAAGCAGTGCTGTTGCGCATAATTCATCACCATCATATAGACCAAGATGATGAATACGATATCCTCTTGAAGAAGATACCTCGCCCCAGGCAGAAGTCTGCATGAAGTGTGATTTATTACTTTTGGATACAAACTGATCAAATATATCCTTTTTTATCTCTCTTAATTCCATAGCCTTAACATTATAACATATGTAGATATGCGATGATATCTTCTTTCTTATTCTTTAATCGACACTTCCTGATGTCTTCAATCAGTCTTTTCTGAATTCTGCCTATCTCAACATCATGATAACCAAGCGCCATTAAATCATGTGCACTGATATCAAGATTATTTCTGTTTACGATATAATCTTTTGAAGATATATATAGTTCCTTAAGGTCGATACCCTTTAGATGATACATATAATCAATAAAAAGCTGTGGGTCATCAAACTCAGAAAAAGCCTCAACATAATCATTACTGTCAGTATATTTAAACAGTTTCCTGATATTGTTTAATTCTTTTTTACTGATGAGCAGTTTATCGATATCTTCTTTATTACGGTTCAACATCAATGCCCAAAGCAGTGTTTCATTATCACACATGAGATTAATACTTACATCAAGTCTTATGATGTCATCAAAGATATCACGATATTCATCAATAACTCTCTTATCATATCTGACAGTCTTGATGATTTCGGCCTGTTTGCGGAACATTGAAATATCTTTTAGCAGTTCTTTTTTAAGATAGATAGCTTTCTTGGTTTGATCTTCAATTTCAAAACCCAGTCTAGCCTTAAAGCGAATAGCTCTTAATATTCTTAAGGCATCTTCTTCAAAACGTTTTAAAGGGTCACCAATTGCCCTGATAATCCTATCTTTAAGATCTGCATAACCATTTAAGGGATCGATGATATTCTCATTGACATCCATTAGGATGGCATTGATGGTAAAATCACGTCTTGATAAGTCATCCATAAGTGAACTGGTTCTTTGAATAGAAGATGGATGACGATGATTCAGGTAATGACCATCTATTCGATAAGGTGTAATCTCAATCTGATATTCATCAAGATTAACTGTTACAGTATCGAAGTGTTTGTTTATGACATATGGATGATAGGGTGATAGTATATTTAATAGTTCTTCTTTTGAAGCAGAGGTTGTAATATCGATATCATAGGTTTCTTTGCCCAAAAGATAGTCACGGACAAAACCGCCTACGACATAGGCTTCATGGTGATAACTGTTTATGAGTTTCAGGATTAGCTTTATCTTTTCTTCCATCATTACTATTATAAATTAAAAAGACGATATTACTCGTCTTTTTGGATGCTAATGCGGTACAAATGTTTTATGATGATTACAGTTTATTTACATTAGTTGCTTGGAGGCCTCTTTCGCCTTCTTTAACTTCATAAGAAACAGCTTGACCATCATCTAAAGTCTTATAGCCTTCACAAACGATTTGAGAGAAATGAACAAAAACTTCTTTTCCATCATCGCCGGTAATGAATCCATAACCTTTTTCGGCATTGAACCATTTAACTTTACCAGTCATTATTATTTTTTCCCCTTAGCTAGCATAATATAGAATTATACAACCTAATATTATCACAAAGCCTAAAAAAGATAAATATTGAAATATATGTTGACAAAAGATGGTTATTGAATAGAATAATTATAGACATGAAAAAGGTATTAATCGCAATAACTAACTATGAACAGAATCTTTCTACTATTCAGTTTGAAGGTATGATAGAAGATGATGCCAGAAGAGTTATTTACCATGATGTCGATGGAGCAGTAAATGAAGTTCGATTTAATGAGGAGGTTTTAGAGATTAGAAGATTCTCTAAAGACCTGAAAACATTTATATGTCTATCCAAAGAAAAATCGTATGCTGAAATTAAGACTCCAGAGGGGGATATTGATATTCCAATCTCATTAAATGATATATCATTTAGCGAAGAGAAGATATCAGCTAATTATTTTACTGGAGAGAATATTCTCATGGAGATTAGTTTTATTAAGGAGAAGTAAGTAGTAAATGACAAAAATCAGATCAATGACTGATGTTGCTTATGAAGTAATGTCAAAAAAGAAGAGAGCTATCCCGTTTAAGAAATTATGGATGGAAGTAATCGAGAAACTGGAGCTGGATCCTGAAAAGGCATCTGATAGAATTGCACAGTTCTATACAGATATGACACTGGATGGTCGCTTTACATCATTAAAAGACAATAAATGGGATCTTAAAGAGAGACATACCTTTGAAGAAGTATTCGTTGACTTTGATAATATCGAAGCGGATGATGACGATGAAGAAGAGGAAGAATACTATAACGAAGATAGCGACGAAGGTGAAAACATTCATAAGGTTGAAGATGAAGAGGATTATTAGTCCTCTTTTTATGTTAGTATAATGCTATGAAATATATTATTTTTGATTTTAACGGAACGATTCTTGATGATGTTGATGTTGGGGTTAAATGTATTAATGAACTCGTTTTAAAATATCTTAATCGTCCATGTATCAGCAAAGAAGAATATCTTGATATCTTTGATTTCCCGGTAATTGATTATTATCGTAAGGCTGGTTTTGATTTTAAAGATGTATCGTTTGAGGTGATTGGTAAGGAATGGATGGATTTATATAACTCTCATAAGGATGAATATCATCTGATGGATGGAGTTAAAGATATTCTAAAGAGTAATATTGAAAAGGGTTATAAGAATATAATTCTCAGTGCTTCGAAACTTGAAAATCTTCAAAAACAGTGTGAAGAACTGGGAATAGAAGAATATTTTGATGAGATACTAGGTATTGATAATATCTACGCCACCAGCAAGGAATATATCGCGCTTGAGTGGATTAAGGATAAAAACCCTGATGAGTGCATCTTTATAGGTGATACACTTCATGATATGGATGTTGCGAATGTTATGGGTATTAAATCATATCTTGTAGCTAAAGGTCATCAGTCACGGAAAAAGCTTTTGGATAAATGCGAAAGAGTATATGACAGTATAGAAGAGGTAATACATGAACTTGGATAATGGATTAAGAATTGGGCAGTCAAAAGACACTCATCGTCTTGTGCCTGGAAGAGATTTATATATTGGTGGCGTGAAGATAGAACACTATCAGGGCTTATTGGGGCATAGCGATGCCGATGTCTTGTTGCACGCAATCATTGAAGCGATTATTGGTGCCATGGGTAAGGGTGATATCGGTAAGCATTTCAGTGATAAAGATGATCAATATAAGGGCATATCAAGCATGATTCTTTTGGAAAAGACTTATGAGATGATGGCGAGTGAAGGTTATGAGATTGTTAATGTGGATAGTCTTGTTGTGATTGAAAAACCAAGGATGGCAAAATATATCCCGCTAATGAAAGAAAATATAGCCAGAGTTCTACATACTGATATTGATAATATCAATGTCAAGGCGACGTGTTCAGAAGGACTTGGATATATCGGTGAAGAAAAAGGTGCCGATGCCCATGCGGTAGTTTTGATAAGAAAATGTTTTAAATAATTTTAAAATAGAGTAGAATAGTATTGTAATTAAGGAGGAAAATAAATGTTAGTTTCAGCAACTGAAATGTTAAAGAAAGCTCACGAAGGTCATTACGCTGTAGCTCAGTTTAACATTAACAACTTAGAGTGGACTAAGTCAGTATTAAAGGCATGTGAAGAAATGCAGTCACCAGTTATTTTAGGTGTATCAGAAGGTGCAGCTAAATATATGTGTGGTTTCAAGACAGTAGCAGCTATGGTAAAGGAAATCCATGACAAGATGGGTATTACTGTTCCAGTAGCTTTACACCTTGACCATGGTACATATGAAGGTGCTAAGGCTTGTATCGAAGCTGGATTCACATCTGTAATGTTTGATGGTTCTCACTATTCAATCGAAGAAAACATTGAAAAATCAAAAGAAATTATCGCTTATGCACATTCAAAAGGTATCAGCGTTGAATGTGAAGTAGGTGGTATCGGTGGTGAAGAAGATGGTGTTACTTCTATGGGTGAAGTAGCAGATCCAGAAGAATGCCGCAAGATTAATGAACTTGGCGTTGACTTCTTAGCTGCTGGTATTGGTAATATTCATGGTAAGTATCCTGCAAACTGGGCTGGCTTAAACTTTGAAGCATTAGCAAAGATTCAGGCAGTTACAAATGGTAGACCATTAGTATTACATGGTGGTTCAGGTATTCCAAAGGATCAGATTTTAAAAGCTATCTCTTTAGGTGTATCTAAGATCAATGTAAATACTGAATTACAGCTTGAATTTGCTGCAGCAACAAGAAAATATATCGAAGAAGGTAAAGATTTACAGGGTAAAGGTTATGACCCTCGTAAGTTACTGGCTCCAGGAGCTGAAGCAATCGTTAATAAGTGTAAATTAATGGTTGAAGAATTCGGTTCTGCTCACAAAGCATAAATCAATATCTGAATTATTTAATAACTTTTAAAGGTGATACAGGTAATTATGATTATTACTGAATCACCTTTTTTAATACCATAATTGATTATTTATAAAATATGTATTTAATGAATAAAGATGGATATAAATAATGCTGGTTTTTAGTTATAATATAAGTGCAATGAAATAATTCTTTACTATTTTCAGGAATTAAGATAAATTAAGTAGGCAATAACTTGAGGTATGTAATGAAAATAAAGGCTATATTGTTTGATATGGATGGAACATTGGTAGATTCTGAAAGGTATTATACTGATGGAACATACAGATGGATGCAAAGAGTGGGATATAAAGGTTCAAAGGAAGCAATCTATCCAATTATTGGGACGACACTCCCTATGACATATGCTATTATTCATAAACTGCTTGATGGAAGGCTTTCGGTTGAAGAAATTGAAAAGATGAATGACTATTATTTCATGAAGGAAGATGTCATTGATTATCGTGAATATATCTTTCCTGAGGTTAAGGGAGTTATCAGATCATTAAGAGATAAGGGTTATAAGATGGCATTATGTTCATCAAGTCTCAAGATGGATATTTTGAGGTTTATCAAAGAGAATGAGCTTGATGACTGTTTTGATTTTGTAATTAGTGGTTATGAATGCAATGAATCAAAGCCATCGCCTGAAATATATCTTCTGGCTTTAAGTCATCTTAAAGTAAGCAATGATGAAGCTGTTGTGGTTGAGGATTCAACCCATGGGATTGAAGCTGGTAAAAGAGCTCATATGTATACTTTTGCCAGAAAAGATACACGTTTTAATATCGATCAGAGTGAAGCTGATATCCTGATAGATGATATCGGTGAACTGTTAAATATATTAGGAGAAAAATAAGATGAATAATGATTCAATTATCATTAGAGGCGGTAAAAAGCTTAATGGAGAAGTCAGAATCAGTGGTTCAAAGAATGCGACTGTCGCACTTATTCCAGCAACTGTTCTGGCTACCAATGTTGTTACTATATGTGATGTACCTGAGATTTCAGATGTCGATGCCTTATCGACATTACTCGAAGAACTGAATGTCAAGGTTACAAGAAGACAGGATCATATTGTAATTGATCCAACAGAGATCAGAAATGTTACTCTTGATCATGAGGCTGTCAGTAAGTTAAGAGCTTCATATTACTTTATGGGAGCACTGCTTGGACGTTATAAACAGGTTAAGATCAAGATGTCTGGGGGATGCTATCTTGGGCCTCGACCAATTGATCTGCATTTAAAAGGCTTTGAATCTCTGGGAGCTAAAGTTGATTATGATGATGGCTACTATATGATTACTGCCGAAGAATTAAAAGGTACCAATATCTATCTGGATTTTGCATCGGTTGGTGCAACCATCAACATCATGATGGCAGCATGTTTTGCCAAGGGTCGAACAACAATTGAAAATGCCGCAAAAGAACCAGAAATCATTGATTTATCATCAATGTTAAATAAGATGGGAGCTCAGATTCGTGGGGCTGGTACCAATGAGATTACAATTGATGGTGTTGATAAACTGGGTGGATGTTTCCATGAGATTATACCTGACCGTATTGAGGCCGGAACATATATCATCATGGCAGCAGCCTGTGCAGAAAAAGTTAAAATATCTAATATAATTCCTCAGCATCTGGAATCATTATTACTTAAACTTGATGAAATGGGTGTCAGAATGGATATCGGAATTGATTCAGTTACTGTCTATGGTGGTAATGAACTGCAGTCAGTTGAGGTTAAGACTTTACCATATCCAGGTTTTGCAACTGATCTTCAGCAGCCTTTAACAGCACTTTTAACGCAGGCTGTAGGATTCTCAAGGATTAAGGATACAATCTATCCTGAAAGATTTAAACACTGTCATGAATTATCATTAATGGGTGCAGATATTGAAGTCGGTGGTGGCTCTTCTTCAATCACAGGACCTACACCGCTTGAAGGATGTACAGTAACTGCTACTGATTTAAGATGTGGGGCATCACTTGTCATTGCTGGTTTACTGGCTAATGGTACAACAACAATAAAGGATGCTTATCATATTTATCGTGGATATGATAATATCAAGGAAAAACTTCGTTCTTTAGGGGCAGATGTCGAATAAATGTGTTGATTTTGACATTTTAATATGTTATATTTTATACGCACTTACTTTAAGTTGATAAGATACTTAAGGCAGAAGGGAGAGAGCTATTTATGAAACAAGGAATTCATCCAGAATACAGAAAAGTAACAGTTACTTGTGCTGGTTGTGGTGCTACATTCGAAACAGGTTCTACTAAGGGAGATATCAAAGTTGATACTTGTTCAAATTGTCACCCATTCTATACAGGCAGACAGCGTTTCGCAGCAGCTGCAGGTAGAATTGAAAAATTCAATAAGAAGTATGGACTAAAGAAATAAGGGTGACAAACCCTTATTTTTTAGCTCAAAAAGAGGTAAATAATTATGTATCAAAGATATAAGGACGGATGGGTTGAAGTTATTTCAGGATGCATGTTTGCTGGTAAGACTGAAGAACTGATTCGTAGAATTAAGGTTCTGGAGTTTGCCAGAAAAGAAATCATGGTATTTAAACCATCGATTGATAATCGTTATTCAGATACAATGGTTGTATCACATGCAGGAAGTTCAGTTGAGTCACATGTCATAAGTGATCCAAGAGAAATCCTGAAAATGGTTAGTGATAAAACAGATGTCGTGGCAATTGATGAAGTACAGTTCTTTGATGATTCAATCTGTGAAGTATGTTCAATTCTCGCAAGACGTGGTAAACGTGTAATGTGTGCTGGACTCGACACAGACTTTAGAGGAGAACCATTTGGACCAATGCCAAAGCTAATTACTCAAGCCGAATTTGTCACTAAACTGACCGCTGTATGCAATAAATGTGGAGCCCCAGCTACTAGAACACAACGTATTATTAATGGAGAGCCAGCTAAATATAACGATCCGATTGTCATGGTTGGAGCCAGTGAGAGCTATGAGGCCAGATGTCGTCATTGCCATGAGGTATTAGATCATCCGGTACTCACAAAAGGAGAATATTAATATGGATGCTAGAATAATTAAACTGGAAAGTATTGAAAAGAGATATAACGAGATAAATGATCTAATGGGTCAGGATGAAATTGTATCCGATCCAAAGATGTTTACCAAGTTATCAAAAGAACAGGCTTCAATCAGAGATGCATATGAAACATTTCAGCATTATAAGAAGATTGTGGCTAATATTGAAGGAGCCAAGGAACTCTTGCATACCGATGATGAAGATATGAAAGAGATGGCTAAAATGGAAATCGAAGAGAACGAGGAACTGCTTGAAAAAACTTTAAAGAAGATTGATGAGTTACTGTTACCAAAAGACCCTGAAGATGATTATGACTGTATTGTCGAAATCAGAGGAGCAGCTGGAGGTGATGAAGGTAATATCTTCGCTGGAGATTTATACCGCATGTACTGTTACTATGCTGAAAGTCTTGGTTATAAGGTACAGGTAATGGAATCAAGTGAATCAGAAGCTGGTGGTTATACTTTGATCAGTTTCCTGGTTAAAGGTTTAGGTGCATATCGTCATTTCAAGTTTGAAAGTGGAGCTCATCGTGTACAGCGTGTACCAAAGACAGAAACTCAGGGTCGTATTCATACATCAACAGCGACTGTTCTTGTGTTACCAGATGTTGAAGATGCAGATATTGAGATTCCTGATTCAGATCTTGAAATCGAGACACATCGTGCCAGCGGTGCTGGTGGTCAGCATATCAACAAGACTGATAGTGCTGTCAGAATTGTTCACAAGCCTACAGGTATTACTGTAAACTGTCAGGATGGACGCAGCCAGATGGCTAACCGTGAAACAGCCTTAAAGATTATTCGTGCCAGAGTATATGAAGAATATGCAAGACAGAAGGCTGAAAGAGAAGGGGCTATCCGTAAATCGAAGATTGGTACTGGTGACCGTTCTGAAAAGATTAGAACCTATAATTACCCACAGAACCGTGTCAGCGACCATCGTATTGGTTTAACTATTACACAGCTTGACCGTATCGTTAATGGTAAACTTGATGATGTGGTTAATGCTTTATTAGAGAATGAACAAAAAGAGAAACTGTTAAATGAAAACCTATAATAATCTTTTGCATATGTATAAAAAAGAAATGGCTTTAAAAGATATTCCATCAGAAACGATGAAAGTCTTTCTTTTTGAATTATGTAATGAAAGAAATATCGATTTATATTTAAATCTTGATAATGAAGCTTCAGAAGAATTTATAGAGGTTTTTAATGAAGGTGCCAAAAGAATCCTGAATCATGAACCGATGAATTATGTCCTTGGATACTGCTGGTTTTACGGGTATAAACTTAAGGTTAATAAGGATGTTCTGATTCCAAGATATGAAACAGAAGAACTGGTTGGTAATATTCTGGCTAGAGTTGATGAATATTATGGTGATTATCAGAAGATTAAGATTGCAGATATTGGAACTGGTTCTGGAGCGATAGCTATCAGTCTTGTCAAAGAGGAAAGTAAACTTGATATGGTAGCGACTGACATTTCGGATGTAGCCTTAGAAGTGGCAAAGGAAAATGCCAGAATTAATGACGCAGATATCAGATTTATGTGTGGTGATATGCTTAAACCACTGATTGATAATAATATTCATCTGGATATACTAATATCTAATCCACCATATATTCCAAGTGAAGAAGATCTGGAAGTCTCGGTTAAGGATTTTGAACCACATGTAGCGCTGTTTGGTGGAGAAGATGGTTTAAAGTATTATCGAACTATCTTTGAAAATGCTGATAAAGTATTAAATGAGAATGCCATGATGGGATTTGAAATAGGTTACAATCAGAAGGAATCATTAATAGCCTTAGCAAGAGAATACTTTAAGGATGCCGATATCGAGGTATTAAAAGATATTAATGGCAAAAACAGAATGATGTTTATTAAATTATAAAAAGCTCGTAATGAGCTTTTTTATGTTATTTGATTGTGACTTTGTGATTACCAGAAAATGATATATCGTTGATGAATTCACCATCGATTAAGATTTTGCGGTAAAAGAAAGTTCTGGAATCTAATAAGTCATGAATATCGGTTTTGGTCGCAAAACTGAAGTTTAAATACTGGCTGATAGCACTTAGTTCTTCGCTGCTTATACCATTATAGAATCTGATACGGATAAATTCCTGATAATCATTTCGATTATAGATGACGTTAGCTTCTGAATCTGAATCATCTGGATATTCATCAAGGTTTTCACCATTTCCATAGAGTTCATCAGTTGAAACAATGGTTATCATCGTGATGGTTCTTGAATCGTTTGGATCAAGATGAATAGTAATGAAATTATCTTCATTAAGTAGATATCTGACACCATATTCATTATCAAAAGTCATGGCTTTATCACATCCAAAGAGTGAAAATACCATGGATATCGAAATGACAGCGCTAAGCAGTTTTTTCATGATGCCTCCTATTTAATATATCTATCAAACTTCAATTTTCCTATAAAAAATAGACACAGATTAGCGACAATAATTAAGCAAAGAGTAATCAGTATTTCCTTTGTAGTTAAAAATACAAAATAGAATATATCTGCAAAGATAAAATAAGCAAGCAGGAAACCGATAATTCCTAAGGCAATTAATGAAGCTCTTAAGACATTAATCGGAATAGAGATATATATAATATTTGAGATAAAGATACTTAATGTAAAGATTGAATATATAGTGTTAATAGAAGTGCTTTCAATTAACTGAAAACCAACCAGCACTTCAAGGACAAATCCAGCAATGACAATTGATATAGCTGAAGGAACGGCTCTTGAAATTATATTTCTGGCAAATGACCCTTTAACTATATTATAGTCAGGTTCAAGCGATAATACAAATGAAGGTATCCCAATACAGAGAGTTGATAAAAGAGTTAACTGAATAGGGGCGAATGGGTATTCTTTCATGATAAAAATAGTGGCGACAGTGAGCAGAATTGACATGGCTGTCTTAGATAAGAAAAGTGTCGATGTACGATTGATATTGTTGATGACACGACGTCCTTCCTTGACGATACTTGGCATATGTGAGAAGTCATCATCCATGAGGATGACATTAGCGATATTTCTGGCACTATCGGCTGCTGATAGAAAGGATATTGAAAAATCTGCTTCCTTAAGAGCCATGGTGTCATTAACACCATCACCTACCATTCCAACAGTATATCCATTTTCCTTGAGAGTTTTAATCATCAGATATTTCTGATCAGGAGTAACGCGACCAAAAACGGTATGGGTTAATACTTTTTCCTTAAGTGTATCGTCGTCGATATTACCACAATCTATTGCGTCAACAGTGTTTTTGACACCAGCTTTATGAGCGATAGCAGATACAGTCCTCATATCATCTCCAGATATGATTTTGAGATTGACATCATTATCATTAAAGAACTGAACTGTTTCTTTAACATTATTTCTTAATTCATCTTCAATTATAATATATCCTTCGAGTTTATCGTTTTTCGTAACAGTTAAAACACGATATCCCTGCTTGGTATAACTTTCAATAAATTTTAAATCATTAGGATTTGTTTCAAGAAGATATGTGTAGGCTCCAATCTTATATATATCATCACCAATTCTGGCGCCAGAATATTTTTTAGAAGAAGAAAATTCATAGGCTTCATCAACCTCTATCTTTTCACAATCACAGAAGTAATCGATTATGGCTTTGGCTGTCATATTTGAAGTCTTTAAAGAATTGTAGATACTGGCAATAATTGAAGATAGTTTACTATCGATATTAATCGTTTCGATAACTCTCATTTTACCATTTGTTAAAGTGCCAGTTTTATCAAGGCATAGGGTATTAACACGGGCTAGAGTTTCTAAAGAGTAAATTTCTTGAACAAGTGTCTTTTCATATGATAGATTGAGACAACCAATACTTAAGGCTACTGTGGTCAATAAGACGAGACCTTCAGGAATCATTCCGACAACACTGGCAACAGTCTGGATAATGGCGTCATCAAATGGGATTGATGAAAGAATAAACTGTTTAAAGAAGATTAATAGACCAAGTGGAATAATAATAACAGTAATAGTTTTGATAATTCTATCAAGGGTTTCACGGATAACAGATGGCTGTCGCTTTTCTTTTTTGATATTTTTTAAGATATGTGCCATATAGTTATCATAACCGACATGATTAACTCTTACTTTAGAGTACCCGCTGGTTACAAAACTGCCAGCTAAAACTTCGTCATCAAGATGCTTAGTGATATTATCACTCTCACCAGTCAGCATCGATTCATTAACCTCGATATTGCCTTCAATAATAATTGCGTCGCACAATATCTCATCACCAGTTTTTAAAATCATCAGATCATCAATGACAATTTCACTTTCCGATACAACGATTTCATGACCATCGCGAATTAATGTAGCTTTTGGATTATTGAGAAGTTTAAGCTGATCGAGTTTCTTTTTAGCCTTTAACTCCTGATAAATCCCAGTTATTGTATTAATGATGACAATACCCATAAATAACATATTACGGAAATGACCGGTTATTAATACAAGTATAGCTAGAAGGATATTGATGGCATTAAAAAGATTAAAAGTATTAGATATGATAATATCTTTAACACCTTTAGAGGAATTGTCATTAGTTATATTGATTTTATCTGCACTGATTCTTTCCTGGACCTCTTTATTTGTAAGGCCTCTATTAATATATTTATCGTTCATAACACAATTATATAATATGAAAAGTTATATTTAGGTGTAATTACTAACCCCCTCTAAAACTTTTTGAAAATTAATTCATTTTCTTGTTGACATGTCATTACCACTTTGGTAATATAAATAAGCGCCAAATGAAAGATATACTTCATGAGGTGTGATATATCGATCTTTGAAAACTAAATAA
>JAQXNC010000032.1 GCA_029097145.1 Bacillota bacterium | reverse complement strand
TTTTCTCTATAATTATTTTGCCTGTTATTTAAGATCTTTAGGAAATTCAAAAGTTCCATTATATTTTCTATCGGTTAGTGCTGTCGTTAATGTTATTCTTGATCTCTATTTTATCATTGGTCTTGATATGGGAGTTAAGGGTGCAGCTTATGCGACTTTTATAGCTCAATATATATCAGGCATTGGGATTATGATTTATGTGCTTAGAGTATCAGATGAATTTAAGAGAATCTCATTTAGTGATTTTGATTTAAGTAATATTAAAGAAATCAGCAGTTTTTCATTTCTGACCTGTCTTCAACAGTCGGTTATGAATCTTGGCATTCTAATGGTTCAGGGTGTAGTCAACAGCTTTGGCAGTATTACAATGGCAGCTTTTGCGACAGCTGTGAAAATTGATTCATTTGCCTATATGCCATCACAGGATTTCGGTAATGCCTTTTCAACCTTCATTGCCCAGAATCATGGAGCCAGAAAAGATGACAGAATTAAAAAAGGTATCAAGATAGCATTTATTATCTCATCACTGTTTTGTATTATGATATCAATTTTGGTCTTTGTATTCGCTAAAGAACTGATGATGATCTTTGTGAAAAAAGAAGAGGTAGCTGTCATAGCTCAAGGTGTCAGATATTTAAGGATTGAAGGGGTCTTCTATATAGGCATAGGCTGGTTATTTTTGCTTTATGGATTATATAGAGCGATTGAGAAGCCAGGAATGAGTGTTGTATTAACGATTATATCTTTAGGTACAAGGGTGGTTCTGGCTTATGTTTTAACAGCTGTACCTGAAATTAGTTTTACTGGTATTCCATTATCAATTATTATTGGCTGGATATTGGCTGATGTGACAGGTATAGTATATTATTTAATATGTAATAAGAGGAGAGAAGCTTATGAGTGAATTAGAAAAGATTTATGGCGATGATCTGTTAATGGTATTTGATAAAGATAAACTAAATGACCGTGGTTATGAAAAGATGGCAGTAATTAGAAATGGTGTCATGAAAAAAGATATCGATGGTATATTAGTAATGAATTATGAAGAGGACTTTGAAAGTCTTTTAAACTGTAAGATTCCAACTAAGACCAGAAAACCTGCCAAATTATTATCACTTCAAAAGACATATGATGTATTAGACAGAATGACTTATGGAGTGATTGCATCTGTGATTGATGGTTTACCATATAATTATCAGATTAATTATGTCTTAATGGATGGTCATATCTATTTCCATACCGGGAGAAAAGGATATAAGTTAAATGGTTTAAATCAGACAGCTAGTTTTGTCGTGACTGAAGATCTTGGTATGTCATATAATGGCACTCATAATTTCAGAAGTGTACAGGTACTTGGTACATTAAAAGAAAACTGTGATTATGAGATTAAAAAGAAAATTCTAAATCTCTATATCGATAAATTAAATCCTAATCATCCACCATATATCGATGCTATGCAGGATACAACACTTGTCTATGAAATTGAAATTGACTATATGATGGGAAGAGAAAATCTTTATCTTGAATAAAATGGCTGCCATTATGGCAGCCTTAATTATTAATGAAATGCTTAAAGTTAATGATGGTTTCAATCATGTCATCATCAAGCTTATTTAAATAGATATAATCATATTCCTGAGGTATGCCATAATAGCTCTCAGCCATAGCGCCAGCAATAGCCCCAATGGTATCGGTATCACCACCTAAAGATACAGCATTTCTGATAACTTCAATAAAAGAATTACCTTCGAGGAAAGAAACAATAGACTTAGGCAGAGAATCCATGCATGATTCAATATGTTCGTTTCTTGATGAAAGAACAGATAAAGGAGTATCAATATCATAATCATAGTTATTCTTAATATATTCGCTGATATATTTTTTATTTTTACCACTTCTTGCTAGAAATATAATAGCCGCAGTAACAGTCGCGCCTTTGATACCTTCGATATGATTATGTGTAACTTCAGCGCTCCATCTGGCTGCATTGATGGTATCTTCAAGATTATCATACATATAACCGATGGCTGAAACACGCATGGCCGAACCATTGCCATAAGAACCATATGGCTGATCACTTTCACTAAAAAGCCATTTTCTGAAACTGTAACCATATCCAGCAAATGGATAGCGATGACCATACTCTTTCATTTTTTGAATAATCATCGTCTTAACTTCATTTTCATCATATCGGTTATTAACACACATCAATGCATCAGCGATGGCTAGTGTCATGACTGTATCATCGGTATATGTTGAATCCTTTGTATATAATTTAAAATCTTTATTAATGGCAGTATTACTGAATTCAAAACGACTGCCAATAATATCACCAAGTATTGCACCTAACATGTATATTACCTCCTGTACGTTACTTATTTTATATTATGATTAGCTTATTTATGTCGATAAATAAGCGACAAATAATATATAATATAAATATGAAAATAAAATTTATCCGTAATAATATTACTAAGATCAAAGCTGATGTGACAGTTAACAGCGCCAATCCCTATCCTGTTGTTGGATCGGGAGTTGACTTTGAAATATATGAAGCTGCAGGTAAAGATAAATTGCTTAAGGAACGTCTTAAAGTTGGTAATATCCAAAGAGGCGATGCCATAATTACACCAGGCTTTAATCTTTCGAATTATATTATTCATACAGTCGGACCAGTCTATATTGATGGTCATCATGATGAAGAGAAAACATTAAGACAGTGTTATCGAAGATGTATGGAACTTGTAAAGAGATATCAGTGTCATTCGGTTGTCTTTCCTTTAATCTCAACAGGGGTATATGGGTTTCCTAAAGAAGAAGCTATTATTATATCGATATCTGAGATTAACAGTTTTCTCATCAATGAAAATACTGATATCGAAGTCTATATATCAGTATTTGATGATGAATCATATGCACTATGTTTAAAGATAGCTGATAAAATTGAAACATATATATCTTCAAATGAAGCTAATAATAAATTGAATGAGGAATATCCAGGATTCTATGATGAGATTAAGGAGTTGCATAAAAGAAGAAGAATAGAAAAACTTGAAAAAAGAGATAGTCATCAAGAACACTCAGATATGAAGACTTTTAGTGAAATGATTCTTTATTATCTGAATAAAAGGAATGAAAAGAGCTCTGATCTATATAAAAGAGTAAATATAGATCGACGTTTATTCTCTAAGATTTTAAATAATGCTTATCATCCATCCAAGGATACAGTCATAAGACTAGCAATTGGTCTTGGACTCACAATTGATGAGAGTATAGATCTTTTATCAAGGGCAGATTACGCATTTAATCCTTCGAAGATTGAAGACATAATAATTATGCAGGGAATAAAAGAGAATAAGAAATATCAGATGATATGTAATGATATAGAAAATATCAGGAAAGGGTAATTTATGAATAAGAAACTGTTTGGTATTGGATGTGCTGTTTTAGGGTTGGTATTGGCTGCTATATCAATGATGGTGTTACCAGATACAGTAGGAGTACAGATTGGGCTTGATGGGAATATTTCAAATACCATGCCTAAATTTCTGGCAGTATTAATTCCATTTGGATTAACACTGACTGGATCATTTCTGAGTTATAAGGGCGAAGAAAATACTTCTAAGGGATTTATTATCAGTGTAGTTGGGATTGCAGTGATGGTTATAACATTAATAGTTAATAGATAATATGATAATTGAAACTGAAAGACTTATGTTAAGAGAAATGGTACCAGATGATTTTGGTGCTTTATGTGAGATTATGCAGGATGAGAAGACTATGTATGCATATGAAGGTGCTTTTAGGGATGAAGAAGTATATGAATGGCTGACAAGACAGTTTAAGAGATATGAGAAATATGGTTATGGTTTATGGGCTGTTGTCTTAAAAGAGAATAATCAGATGATAGGACAGTGTGGTATAACGATGCAAATGTGGAAGAAGGAAGAAGTTATGGAGATAGGTTATCTCTTTAATCGTAAATACTGGCATCAGGGATACGCTATTGAAGCTGCTAAGGCATGTAAGAAATACGCTTTTGAAGTATTGAAGGCTGATGAGATATGTTCAATTATTCGCGATACTAATATAGCTTCACAGAATGTAGCTAAAAGAAATGGTATGAAAGTAGTTGATACATGGGTTAAGCATTATCGTGGGGTTGATATGCCACATTTCAGATATGTGATTAAGAATGTTGATAAGGAGTAATAATGTCTTCACTGTTTAAATCGACATTAAATACAAGATTATTGCCAACCGATGATATGCACTATATCAGAAGTGACTTTCCTCAAAATCTAACTGATGATGAGGTTAAATGGCTGTTAGATAATAATGTCACTACTATTGTAGACTTAAGAGAAAAGAGAGAATATGAGAAAAGACCCTGTCGTCTTGAAAAAGAAGCAGGATTTATGTTCTATCATTTGCCAGTAACTGGTGGTGGGGATATACCAAAATCGCCTGAAGATGTGAAGAATGTATATCTTAGCATGCTTGATACAAAGATGGATGAGATAATTGATACAATTATGAATGCCAAGAGTAATGTATTGTATTTTTGCGAAGCAGGTAAGGATAGAACAGGTGTTGTCTCAGCAATAATACTCAAGAAACTCGGATATGATGAAAAGACAATTATCGATGATTATATGGAAACCAGAGGTAATTTGTTGAAGTTTCTGACTGATTATGTTAAAGATCATCCAGAAGTTGATATCAATACTATTCTTCCAAATGAAAGGAATATTAGAGCAGTCTTAAATATGCTTGAATAATATGAGTGATTGTCCACTTCTATAAATGAAAATAAAGAGAAAGAATCGTCATAGTCTACTTCTATAAAAACAAATTAAAATATATTATTTATTTTGTCTACTTTTGTTGACTGGTACATGACTGGTACAAATTAATAATCATTATTTTACAAAACGGGGCAAAACAACCGCAAAAATGTGAGAAAAACGGGGCAAAAAGTAATAAAAATAATTGAAAAAAACGGGGCACTATAGTTATCATATAATAAAGGAAGACTTTATATGTATAGAAAAGAATCAATTAATATTAGAGAATGGATTAATAATTCAAATAAGGCTCTTTTAGTTACTGGTGCAAGACAGACAGGCAAAACGTGGCTGATAAGGGATGAAATAGAAAAAAGTGAGTATTCAATATTTGAAATTAATTTTATTAACCAGCCAGAAATGATTGATTTTTTAAATGTGTCAATAAGTGCTGAAGATTTTTTGATTAGACTTAGAGTAATACTACCCGAAAACTGTAAACCAAAGAAAACAATTATATTTTTTGATGAAATACAGAAATGCCCTGAAATTGTCACAAAGATAAAATTCCTGGTTGATGAAGGAAGTTATAAATATGTTATGAGTGGATCTCTTTTGGGAGTTGAATTAAGAGGGATTACATCTGTTCCTGTTGGATTTTTAAATGTGATAAGAATGTATCCGATGGATTTTGAAGAATTTATGATTGCCAACGATATATCAGGAACGGTATTAAAAATCTTAAAGGAATCATTTGAATCAAAGACCAGAATAGATGATTATATTCATGATAGGCTTATGTCGCTGTTTTTTATATATCTGATAGTTGGTGGTATGCCAGATGCAGTTAAGACATATATTAATACGAAAGATATTAGAGAAGTCGACAAGATCCAAAAAGAGATAGTTATGATGTACAAAGAGGATTTCTCTCAGTATGAAAATGATGATAAAAAACTAAAACTAATTTCAATATATGATGTGATTCCTTCTGAACTTAATAAACAGAATAAAAAATTTGTTTTTACAATGTTGAATAAAGAGCTGAAATTTGAAAGATATGAAAACAGTTTTTTATGGCTTAAAGATGCCGGCGTTGTAATTCCGGTTTATAATACAGATAATCCTCAAATTCCCCTGATTTCAAGCAAGAGCTCTAATGTATTTAAGCTATATAATAGTGATACTGGCCTTTTGACCAGTACATATCCTGCACAAACAAAAATCGAATTAATAAACAGGAACGCTGAAACCAATAATGGAGCATTATTTGAAAATGCTGTTGCACAACAGCTGTTATCAAATGGTTTTGACCTGTATTTTTTCAAGAAGAAGAATATCGGAGAACTGGATTTTCTAATAGAGATGAACGGTAATGTTGGTGTAATTGAAGTAAAATCTGGTAAAGATTATAAAAAACATAAAGCTCTTGATAATGTATTAAACTCAAAAGATTACCATATCAGGCAAGCATATGTCTTGTGTACTGGGAATATTGAAAGTGATGGTTATATCACTTATATTCCAGTATATTTGACGTATCTCGTTAAAGAAAAAGAGTTATCAAAGATGATTGTAGATGTTGATTTGGGGAAATTAAAAAACTAGAAGAGATAGATTTTTTGATATGTTTTTATCGACACTGAGCATCACTTTAACGAAAGAGGTATTCGTTAATTGTTGAAAAATAAAACTATATAATTAAAAAACCAGCACAGTCAATTGACTGTGCTGGTATTTTTTATGTAAGTTATTAATACATTGAAGGCTGCATTGGTGCGCTTTCTTCATTCTTTTTGATTTCTGCGACACCAGCTTCAGTAGTAATAAATAGTGCTGAGATACTGGCAGCGTTTAGAAGTGCGCTACGGGTAACCTTGGTAGGATCGATAATACCTTTTTCAAACATATTAACCCATGTACCGGTCTTGGCATCAAATCCGTGGTCTTTTTCAGCTTTCTTTTGCAGATCAATAATATCTTCTGAATTGAAGCCTGAGTTATCAGCAATCTGTGTAATAGGTGCAAACAGGGCTTCCATAACGATGTTGATACCTTTTTGGATATCCTTGTTTTCATTAGTTAAAACTGGTTTTAAGACTTTATATGCTTCAACTAATGCAGCGCCACCACCAACGACAATACCTTCAGCGACAGCGGCTTTAGTAGCGTTAAGGGCATCTTCAATTCTTAACTTCTTTTCCTTTAATTCACTTTCAGTTGTTGCGCCAACTTTAATAGTAGCGACACCATCAGTCAGTTTACCAAGTCTTTCCTGATATTTCTTTCTATCATAATCAGAAAGAGTCTTGTCTTCGATTCTGCTCTTGATTTCATTGATTCTTTCTTCAACAGCTGGGTTAGTATCATTACCACTGATAAGTGTAGTACTGTCTTTAGTAACGATAAGTTTCTTGATAGTACCAAGATTTTCAAGTTTAGCGTCCTCAAGTTTCATATTGAGATCTTTATTGTAGAATGTTGCGTTGCATAAAGCAGCAATATCCATTAAGATGTCCTTCTGATTATCACCAAAACCTGGAGCCTTAGTACATACGACATTGAATGTACCTCTTAACTTATTTAAGACAATAGTGTTGATGACTTCGTTTTCAAAGTCTTCAGCGATCAGAAGTAAAGGTTTATTAGTCTGAACAATCTGTTCTAAGACTGGCAGAATTTCCTGGATAGTATTAATCTTCTGATTAGTTACAAGGATAAATGGATTATCCATTTCAACAGTCATCTTATCACGGTTAGTTGCCATATATGGACTTACATAACCCTTGTCATACTGCATACCTTCAGATACTTCAAGGACATCGTCGAAACTGTTAGATTCAGCGACATTGATAATACCATCTTTACCTACTTTATCCATGGCTTTTGCGATTAAATCACCAATTTCCTTAGAACCACTTGAGATAGTTGCGACACTGGCAATATCCTGACTGGTTTCAACCTTATGAGAATTCTTTAAGAGTTCCTTGGCAACTTCCTTGCTGGCATATTCAATACCTTCTCTCATTAATACTGGATTATAACCATTATCTACAGCTTTAATACCAGCGTTAATCATATTTCTGGCTAAGACAGTAGCTGTAGTTGTACCATCACCAGCACCTTCATTAGTATTGTTGGCAACTTCATATACCAGTTTGGCACCCATATTTTCAAACTTGTCTTCAAGTTCGATTTCTTTGGCGATTGTAACACCATCATTTGTAATTAATGGTGAACCATAACTCTTTTCAAGAACGACATTTCTACCTTTAGGACCTAATGTCACACATACTGCATCTGCCAGAGTGTTAACACCTTTTAACATACTCTTTCTGGCATCATTTGAATATCTGATTTCCTTACTCATATCAATTCACTCCTATTCTATAACTGCTAAAATATCTTCTTCTTCAATAACGATATATTCAATCTCATCAAGGGTTACCTTGGTACCTGAATATTCTTTGTAGACAACCTTATCGTTGACATTGATTTCAGATTCAACCTTGCTGCCCTTAGCTACAACAACTGCAACTGATGGCAGTTTTTTGTTTTCGACAGAAAGAATAATACCACTGTTGGTTTTATTCTCTTCTTCATATTTCTTTAATACAACCTGATTGCGTAATGGCTTTAACATAAAAAATCACTCCTTTTAGCACTCACCATACCATTGTGCTAATTTGTTATACCACCAATCTTAGCACTTTGTCAACAGGAGTGCTAAAAAATATTTGATTATTGCAATGATCTTTGTCAGGGTATAAAATACTAGTAAACAAGTAGGAATTGTAGGTGAAAGTGATGAAAATCTCGACAAAAGGACGTTATGGGTTAAGAGTTATGGTTGATCTTGCAATATATGGCAAAGATCATTATGTATCACTTAACGATATCTCTTTAAGACAGGAAATATCAGTTAAATATCTTGAACAGATTATGCGTCTTTTGACAGGTAATAAACTCATTAAGAGTACAAGAGGAATTAATGGTGGTTATAAGTTAAGGGAAGATCCAACAAAAATCACGACCTTAATGGTTCTTGAGGCTCTTGAAGGCGATCTTACTCCACTTGAATGTATTAATGACAGAGAGTTCTGTTCACGATGTAGTGTCTGCTACACACATTCATTCTGGAAAGATTTTGATGATCATATGAGATCATATTTAAATGGTATTACAATTGCAGATATCGCAACGAGAACAGTAAATTATAATCCATCAAGGTGAGAAAACCCATTGCTTCAGCTATGGGATGATAGCCTAATACCTTAATAGTGTACCTGTTTAATGGTATAATAATGATATGAATAAAGGTGTTAAGTTTAGAATCTATCCTAATAGACAACAGAAAGACTTAATAAATCAAACACTCGGCTGTTGTAGACTCATCTATAATAAGGGTCTTGCAATGCGTAAGGATTCTTTTGAAAATGGATTAAAGATAGGATATAAAGAAACATCAGCTATGCTTACAAAGTTGAAAAGAGATGATAACTTTTTGTTTCTTAAGGAAGTAGATTCTATAGCTTTACAACAGTCTTTAAGAGATTTAGATAAAGCGTATAAA
>JAQXNC010000031.1 GCA_029097145.1 Bacillota bacterium | reverse complement strand
TACCATTGAAGTAATATATGGAACATTACACGCCGGAGGCAAGTTTGATTCAGAATCATACAAATCATCAGCAGGCTTAAATGGTGTCGGAAGTTCAGTTGCTAATGCAATGTCAGAAAAATTTATCGTAACGTCTTATCGTGATGGTAATGCGACTACTGTTAAATTTGAAAATGGTGGTTCCAAGGCAAGCAAGCCGAAAGTTGTTAAATCAAAAGAACACGGAACAGAAGTTAGAATGTATCCTGACCCAACTGTCCTGACTGATGTTAAATATAATTTTGATACGATATGTGATCATGTTAAAAATGAGGCTTATTTTGTTAAGGTTAAATTCATCCTGAAAGATGAAAGAACTGGCAAAGAAGTTGTATACGAATTTGAAAACGGAATTAAGCAATATTTGGATGATATGTCTTCATCTACTAAGATATTCCCCGACTTATTCATAGAAGGTGGAACAGAAATACCAGTAAGTATTGGTCTTGCTATTACAACTGATTATACAGAAAAACTCGAGTCGTTTGTTAACCTTGTTCATACAACGCAAGGCGGAACACACGAGACAGGTTTTAGGTCAGGCTTAACTCGTGCCTTCAATGATTACGGTAAACAATCTGGCATCTTAAAGAAACAGTTAGAAGGTGTCGATATCAGAGAAGGACTTGTCGCCGTTTTATCGATAAATGTTCCTGAAAAGTATTTGCAGTTCGAGTCTCAGACCAAAGAAAAACTGGGAACGCCAGAAGCCAAGAAAGCCGTTGAGGATGTGGTATACGAAAAACTGAAATACTTCCTAATTGAAAATCCAAAGACCGCCAAGAACGCTCTAGATAAAATGGTTAAAGCATCTCAAACAAGAGAAGCCGTTAGAAAAGCCAAAGAAGAAATGCGTTCAGCTAAAAATAAATCTAAAATCGATCAATTAATCAGTTCTAAATTATCACCTTGCCGAGAAAAGAATGGTAAGAAAAACGAATTATTTCTTGTCGAAGGTGATTCAGCAGGTGGTAGTGCTAAACAGGGTAGAGATTCAAAATATCAGGCAATTTTACCATTAAAGGGTAAGACACTAAATCCAGAAAAAGCCTCAATGATTGAAGTATTGAAAAATGAAGAATTAAATACAATCATTCATTGTGTTGGTGCCGGTATTGGTGATGACTTTGATATTAAAAAGATTAAATACGATAAAGTAATTGTCATGTCAGATGCCGATGTCGATGGTAGTCATATTCAATGTTTATTAATTACATTCTTCTATAGATATATGAGACCATTTATAGAGGAAGGGCATTTATACATAGCAAAACCACCATTATATAAGTTATCAAAAGGTAATAAGGTTGAATATGCTTATAATGATGATGACTTAGTAGCGAAACAAAAGAAGATGGGTAAATGTTCTCTTCAGCGATACAAAGGTTTGGGTGAAATGAATGCATCACAACTTTGGGAAACGACCATGAACCCAGAAAGTAGAACTTTAAGGCGTTTGACTATTGAGGACGCCAAGGAAGCCGAAAAAACTATAATTACTCTGATGGGTAATGACGTCCAGAAACGTAAAGACTGGATTAATAAAAACGTCAAATTTGTTAACGAAGATCACTATATTATTTAGTGGTCTTTTTCGTATTATCTAGTGAGGTGATGAAATGGATTATGCTTATATAGATGGATCATATGATAAAGAAAGTTTAATGTACGGATACGGAGGATTTCTTGTTCATGACGATAAAGAATATCTTTTACAGGGAGCGGGCTTTGATGAACTTGGTATGCATAATGTATCGGGCGAAATCGAAGGAGCAATGGCTGTTGTCAGAAGGTGTCGAGAACTTGGTATAGATAAGATTAGAATATATTATGATTACAAAGGAATTGAACTTTGGGTTTCCGGCGAGTGGAAGGCTAAAAAAGAAGGTACGATAGCGTACCGTGACTTTATGCGAAATTCAGGAGTAAATATTGAGTTTACTAAGGTGAAAGGTCATTCGAAAGTCGAAGGTAACGAAAAGGCCGACCAACTTGCCAAGGAAGCAGTGCAAAATGCCATAATGCAAATTAACAGACAAAGACAGTAACATCTAATAATAAAAGAAAGAAGGTGTAATAAATGCATTGGGCAAACATTATTGAGAAACCATATGACTGCAACAAAGAAGAAGTAGAAGCTAAAATTCGTGAAGAAGCTGAAAAAGAGGGCGATGGGTTATATTACTCATTTGAATGGCTAGATCTAAAGTTGAAGGACTTATCGGAAGCAGATAAATATATCGACAAACACGATAAAACATATCGTCTATTCGCTGTAAGTTATTACGATAACGTATTAAAACTGAGCACGGCAACTAAAAAGTTTCAGAAGAAATACGAAAATCTTCAAAAAGAGTTCGCTGAAGCAAATGACAAGATACATTATCGTGGTGTAAAGAGTCAGTATGTATCATGTCCTTACTGCGGATCGAAATTGGCGACTAAATATATTTCGTCAAACGATTGTCCGTTGTGTAAGAGAGAACTTCGCCCGGAAGGTGTATTAAAAAAGATTTCTGATTTACATCAGAAAATGTACGATGCCAATGTGGCGTATCATGAATCATATCAAGCCGATGTAAAGCTAAACAAGAGAACTCGTGGTCTGATGTGGTTAATCAAATACGAATATCATATGTAAGAAGACACTAGTGTGTCTTTTTATTTTGACGCTTTATTTTTGGATGTAAAAAGTATCATCTAGTATACATAGAAAGGAGTTTTTAGTGAAATTAACTAGAGGAAAAGGAAGTGTATTCGGTGATGCAATCATATTGAAATTTCAATATGATCCACAAATCATTTCAAAAATAAAATCATTTAAACGGTACGCATATAATCCACAAACAAAAGAATGGGAACTACCATCTGAATATGAACAACAGATACGTGATACATTTGCAGATGAATTAGCAATCATTGATGTTGGCGAGGCAATTAATCTACCACCTGTTCATGTTGAACATAAGTACGGTGAGTTGCCGAAAGACTTTAAATTTAAGTCAAAACCATACGAACATCAGATTGATGCCATTCGTTTTGCAATGGTACATGATTCGTTTCTATTAGGCGATGAAATGGGGCTAGGTAAAAGTTTCCAAGCATTAAATATTGCTCTTACTAAGCCTATCAAGAAATGCCTGATTATCTGTGGTATCAATGGGTTGAAATGGAACTGGCGAAATGAGGTTTCCAAATTTACAGATAAGACATCACATTTTATTGGAGAGAAACATCGTAAGAACGGGAACATTTATATCGGAACGGCTGCCGATAAGATTAAAGATATCGAGTCTTTAAGTGGGTCAGACGATTTCTTTATTATTACAAATGTTGAAACATTGCGACAAAGTAAGGTAATTTCAGCCTTATCAAGAGCCTGTGATAATGGCGAAATAGGTATGATTATTTTAGATGAAGCACATAAATGTACTAATAATAGATCCTTACAAGGAAAAGGCTTGGTACAACTAAATCCAAAATATAAATTACCTATGACAGGTACGCCACTAATGAATCGACCTACCGACTTGTATCTATTATTAAATTGGTTAGGTATTGAAAAGAGAAATTTCTGGAGTTTTAGAAAACATTACTGTGTCTTACAAACTCAACAGAGTTACGGCAGAAATTACGAGGCTATTATCGGATATCAAAACTTGGAGGAACTGCAACTTAAAACTGCCAAGATTATGTTAAGACGTAAAAAAGAAGAAGTCTTGGATTTACCAGAAAAAATCTTTGTAGACGAATATGTTGAAATGAGTGAAAAACAAAAAGACCTGTACGAACAGGCTAAACTGGATGTCATCTCTAAAATTGAAACACTAAATAGTCATAATGCTTTAACTGAAACATTACGAATGCGACAGGTTACGAGCGTTGCTTCATCCATCGATCCAAAATGTGATACAGCGAAACTTGACCGCATGGAAGAACTAGTCGATGAAGCAGTTGAAAACGGTAAGCAGGTTGTTATATTCTCTAACTGGGCAACAGTGATTAAAGAAGTTAAAAGACGTCTGGCAAGATATAATCCTGCAATGATTATCGGTGAGGTCAGTGAAGACGAACGTAATCTTGCTGAAAAGAGATTCCAAAATCATGAGACAAAAGTCTTATGTGGAACGATTGGTTCGGCTGGTACCGGATTAACATTCACGGCAGGTTCAGTAGAAATCTTTATTGATGAGCCTTGGACTATGGCTGTTAAAAATCAGGCTGTCGACAGATGTCATCGTATCGGCCAAAAAGAAAGCGTTCTTGTGTATACGTTATTAACAAAGGACACTATCGATGAATCTGTTCATAGTCTACTGGCGTTAAAGCAGAATTTGAGTGATGCTCTTGTTGATAATGCAAGTATTAGAAAATTAATTGGTTGTTAAGCACTATTATAGTGCTTTTCATTTTGTCCGAAATTTAGGACAGTGATTTCTTGGCAGGGATATAAAATTAACATGTACAAGTGAACGAACTACTCTCTGTATAATCTTCCAACAGAAAGAAAGAAGGTGGATTATGGCAGAAAGATATAATGCTGTCATGAATTTTAGTTGCCGCATTCTCATGACTCTAGTCGTGAGTTAGGCAACTTTTTTGTTATTAAGTGGTGAATGGAAAAACTCTCAAGTGATAATGTTCAACCCTGATACCAAGACATTTTGTGCCAGATATAATAACGATTCTAAATTGATCACATCTGATGAGTTAATGGCAATCAATAAGCAGATAGAAGAGCTTCGTTGGAACGACACAAATATTTTCGTAGACTAAGAGCGACATGCTCTTTTTCTTTGCAAAAAAACATGACAAAAAAGCAATTAAAAGTTGACAAAAAGATAATTAAGTAGTATCATATAAATACGGTAGGGAGTCAGGTTGTCCCGATCCTATATGCTCACAAAAAGCATCAAGATAATATGGATGTGTGAGAATTCAATCTGGTTCACTCCTTTCTTTTTTAACTTTATTCGCAGCGTCAATGACCGCTGTGAACCTGCCGATTTAGCTCAAATGGCAGAGCAACGCACTCGTAAAGCGTAGGTTGTAGGTTCAAATCCTTCAATTGGCACCAGAAAAATAAAAAAATAGTAATAAAGAATAGAGTAATTAGTATAGTATATGTGAGGTAAAGATTATGAAGCAGATAAGTTCGATTCAAAACACACGTTGCACATTTAATGGATATTCGTTCATGATTTTTTTTAACGCTCTTTTTAGAAAGATATTTATTTCAAAGAGGGCAAAAGCCCTTTTTCTTTTGTAGCCTTGGAGTAATGGTATCTCAAAGGATTGCTAATCCTTCCATCAGAAATTCTGATGTATGCGTTCGAATCGCATAGGCTACGCCAAATAAGGTATCAACAGATTGATCTGTTGAATATATTAAACTGAGTCAATCACTCAAAAAGATGAGTTATAGAAACCTTAATATGCTTGCTAGTATTCGATTAATTACCGATGTAAGTCTAACAAAATTATCGAGATGTCGAGTTAGAATCTTTTGAGTTATTCTATATGGGTGTGAGAGTTCAACTCTTTCCGCCCGTGCCAAATATCGCGGATAAGTGAACCAGTGTCACGTCAGCCTCATAAGCTGAAAAGCCGAGTGCAACTCTCGGATCTGCAACCAAAATGCCGACTTAGCTCAATCGGTAGAGCAACTGACCTGTAATCAGTAGGTTGGGAGTTCGATTCTCTCAGTCGGCACCATGACAAATTTGGGTACTCTCACAGAGGTTCGATGGTGAGAGTTAAATCGGTATGCATTGAATTTACCCCTCTGGTACTAGCCTTAAAATATTTAAAGTTTTATAAAAAAAGTAATAAAAACTAAAGCAACGCTTATAATATCAAAGTAGTAATAAGTAAAACGTGCTTGATGAAAGCACTCAGTCGAAAAGGGAGAAAGTTATGATTATTGTTAGACCGGCATATAGTAAAGATTTTAAACAGAACTTATGGCAATTGTCATGGCTTTTAATGACGCCTTTTGGGTGAGATTAACGAAGAAAGCAAGTGTAATCTGCTTATTTCAATAAGTCTTTCATACTAAGAGGAGTCCAGCAATTAAAAGCAACTCCTCTTTTTTAATCCAAATATGTGGGTGTAGTACAATGGTAGTATAACGGTCTCCAAAACCGCAGATGAGAGTTCGATTCTTTCCTCCCATGCCATTAAGTTAGTTAGTTGCCTAAATAGCTCAGTCGGCAGAGCAAACGGCTGTTAACCGTTAGGTCACAGGTTCGAGCCCTGTTTTAGGCGCCATTCTTTCGGGGTCTTCTAAAGGTAGGAAAATCGACTTTGACTCGATCAATAGAGGTTCGAGTCCTCTCCCCGAAGCCAGTGTCCATGTAGCTCAGCTGGATAGAGCGTTCGCCTCCTAAGCGAAAGGTCAGCGGTTCAAATCCGCTCAGGGACGCCAATAAGGAGATGTTATGGAAAAGCCTAGAATTAATATTGACAAGAAAATTGACGAAGGAAAATGTCCTGGTATTTATTTCTGTACCGTAGCAACAACTTGTTATACAGCACAAGAAAGAGAACATAACTGTTATTTATGTTGGTTGGCATATTGTAAGCGGAATGAAATTGAAATTGATTATGGAGATGTAGTTTAAAGACAATGTGGAGGTTTAGCTCAGGTGGTTAGAGCGCACCCCTGATAAGGGTGAGGTCGTTGGTTCAAGTCCATCAACCTCCACCATTAAGAAGATAGAGCGGTTCCTTAGCCAAGTGGTAAGGCAATAGACTGCAACTCTGTGATCGCCAGTTCGAATCTGGCAGGAATCTCCAGAAGTGGGGGCATGGCGGAATGGTAGACGCGTCGGACTTAAAATCCGGCGGTAGCAATACCGTGAGGGTTCAAGTCCCTCTGCCCCCACCACTATTTGATTTGAGATCAAAGTATCGTAGGTTCAAATTCTATTATCTTAACCATTTGACCAAAGTGAAACACGGAGAGGTAGCGAAGTGGCTAAACGCGGCTGACTGTAAATCAGCTCTCTACGAGTTCGGCAGTTCGAATCTGCCCCTCTCCACCATTCATCTGGTAAGTTGGGATGTAGCCAAGTGGTAAGGCAACGGACTTTGACTCCGTCATTTCGCTGGTTCGAACCCAGCCATCCCAGCCAATTTTAATTTGTCCCGGTAGCTCAGGCGGTAGAGCATCTGACTTTTAATCAGAGGGTCGAAGGTTCGATTCCTTTCCGGGACACCACTTAGATACTGCAGGTGTAGTTCAATGGTAGAACTTCAGCCTTCCAAGCTGACTACGTGGGTTCGATTCCCATCACCTGCTCCATATGATTGTTCAACTATCTTAAGAGAGATAGTTTTTTTATTGTCTATATACAAAAAAAGCGCAGATCTGCGCTTAATTGAATATTGACAGGAATGACTTGAAGACATCAAGTCCACCAATAAATGTTCCGATTGTTGAGAAGACATTGGCGAATATAACTACCAGTAATATCCTTGTGACGCGGTTTTTCCAGAAACCTCTTATGGTTGACGTGTCATTTGCGATATCTTCAAAATCCTTGACTTTCGGTTTACGGAGAGTTGCTTCGCATAAGCCTGCAAACCAGCCAGCTGCCAGAAGTGGATTTAAAGATGTGATTGGGGCCATGATAAAGGCTGTCAGGACGCTAAGTGGATGTCCTAGCGCCAGCAGTGTTCCAATGGCACTGAAAGTACCGTTATAGATTATCCATGACTTTATCTGTGAAATACCGGTATCTAAGCTGTTGAAAAGGGTATATGCGATAATGCCGACAATGGCGATGGGAATAATCCATTTAATCATAGAACTGAGACCTTTTTTCTTACTTAAGTCATTCAGTTTATTGATATCTATATCTTCATTTAAATATTTTTTAATGCCTCCAGCATGGGCAGCTCCAATAATTGCGACAGTTTTATTACCAGGAGCATTTTTAATCATCGATGATAAATACATATCGCGTTCATCAACCAGGATTCTTTTAACGACTGGGAATTCTTTAGCGACATCATCAAGTGCTGCATCAAGAGCTGAAGCTTCCTTGAGTTTTGAAATATCTTCTTCACTGATATCTTCATCATCAAATACCGACATAATAATTGTGACGATGAGTTTGGCTTTTTCCATTAGACCAAGATTGTTCCAGATTCTTTTAAAGGTTGTATTAATTTTACGGTCAGCGAGTACTAGTGGAATACCAAGTTCCTTTGATGCCTTAATCCCAGCCATCATTTCACCACCAGTATTTGTATCCATCTTATCAGCCATACGTTTCTGGAACGACGAGAGAATGACATTGACCATTAAAAGAAAAACCTTCTTTTGTTTGATAATGGTTACGATATCGGTATTTTCCCAGCGATCTTTGGCAGTGATTGATTCAAGACGGTCTTCATCAAGTTCGATACAGATTGATTCAGGATGAACTTCTGCAACTGTCTTTTCAACATCTTCAATACTGTTTTTTGAGACATGAGCAGTCTTTACAAGATAAATCTCTTTATCCTGATATTTAATCATTTCATAATTTTTGTTTTCCATGAATACTATTGTATCTTAAATGTGGCTATTTAGATATATAATTATTAAATGTATGAATAAATATGAACTTACATTAATTAATGAATGTAAACAGGATGAACTTTTGGGTTTTCTCAACAGATGTTTCAAAACAGATTTTAAAAGAATAGTTCCAAAGATATATGAACATCCAATTGTTGATAATCACTATGTGGTCAGGGATGGTGAAAGAATAGTTGGAGCCATATGTATCAGATATGATAAATGGGTTATTAAAGATCAAACACTTGATATTGCTGGTATTGGTTCAGTGTGTGTTGATCCTGAATACCGCAATCAGGGCATTATGACTTATATGCTGAATGAGGCTCATAAAATAATCAGAGATCAATCTGATATTTCAATACTTTCAGGTAATTATGAAAGATATCATCATTTTGGCTATGAAAGAGTCAGCAGTCCATTCAGATTTGAAATTGATGGGGAAAGTGATAAATATTACTTCACTGATATAAAGAAATTAAGCGAAGAACAGATTAATGACATATATGTTCAATCACAGGATGATGTCTACATTAAATCTTCACTTGATGATTTCAGATATTCACTGTGTCAATGGGACTATGAAGCCTATGGTATATTCTACAATGATAAAATCTGTGGTTATATCATGAATAATGACAGTGAAGTAGCTGAAATAAGAGTAAGAGAGAATATTAAGGAAGTATTGAGGAGTTTTAGAAGATATCGTGGTATTAATTATGCCGATATAGCTCCATATGAATATCAATATATTAATGATTTGGATAACTTCAAAGCTGATAAATCTGCAATTTCTGAGTTATGCAGAATTTTTAATTATGAAAAGGTAATTGAAGTTATGCTCAATCATAAGAATCAATATAATGATATGCCATCTGGAGAGGTCATGATTATGATTGATGGATATGGAATAATTGATATCAAGAAAGATTATGATTTTAGTGTTGATAAAAAGATAAGTGGTAAATACGATTGTTTCATGAGTGAGGAAGAATTCATGAAATACTTATTAAATGGGGATTTTAAGGAAAATTTACTATTAGATAAATGGTTTGGGATCAATGTTTATTTATATGTAAAAGACTTAATCTGATTTTTAGATTCAAAATGCGTGTGATATAATAAAACGGATAGAGGAGGTTTAATGTAATGCCTGATTACAATATTAATCTGACACTTCAAAGCATCTGGGAGACATCCAGATTATTTATAGATGTACTTATAACGTGGTTTGTAATATATTACGCCATTAAGTTTGTTCGCAACAACGCCAGAACAATCCAGATTTTTAAGGGAATTGTTTTGATACTGGCAATTAACGGTATAGCCAAGGTTGTTGGGCTAAAGACTGTTACCTATTTTTCGGATACCTTTATTAACTGGGGATTTTTGGCAGTTATCATTATCTTCCAGCCTGAATTAAGAGGTATGCTGGAAAGAATTGGTAAATCAAATGCCTTCAGCCGTATCAGTGGATTGTTGTCAAATGAAAAAGAAAAACTGGTTGAAGAATTATATCGTGCTGTCCTTGTATTGTCTGATGAAAAGGTTGGAGCTTTAATTTCTATCGAACAGTCACAGTCAATGCAGGATTATATCAAGACAGGTATTACCATCAATTCAGCTGTCAGTAAGGAACTTTTGACCAGTATCTTTATTACGACAACACCACTTCATGATGGGGCTGTAATTATTCAGGGTGATAAGATTGCCTGTGCCAGTGCCTATTTCCCACCAACCAATGCCGAGCTGCCTTCAAGATATGGTGCCAGACACCGTGCAGCTTTAGGTATTTCTGAGGTAACTGATGCCTTGACGATTGTCGTCAGTGAAGAGACCAGTGCAATATCAATTGCAGAAAAGGGTAAAATATTCTCAGTTGATGAAAAACAGTTAAAGGATTATCTTCGCAGAGTTATCTGTAATGATGAAATTGAAATTTCAGATAATACAAGACAGCGTTCAAGTCTGTTTATAATTGATGATCCAGAAATGGAAATCGAAAAGGAAGATGAAACTGAAAACCGTAATCTCTTTACAAGTCTTTTCAAATCTTCAAAACCACGTAAAGAGAAACATCTTTCAAAAGAGGAATTAAAGGAAGAAAGCGATATGAAGATGCCTCGTAATAATCGCCGTAAATATATTAAGGATCGTAGCGAAGAAAAGAAAGAGGCAGCTGTTAAGGAAGAAGAAGTGATTGAAATCAAGGATAACTTCACAGAGAACGGAGGTAAGGATGATGAATAAGCGTAAGCAGAATCAGAATCAGGACCAAAATTCAAAGGTAGAACTGGCTAAGAAGATTGCCAATCAGTCAAAGAATGTCAAGACTGCCTATGATAATGTTGAAGAGACCATATTTGTAGTAATTAGATGGATTTCATCACTGATTGATAGAGTACTGTTCTCTTCCAAACATTTATCACTGGTAGCTTTTGTACTGGCATGTTTTCTGGTATTTACAGTTTACTATGACAGTGAGAACTCAGTAATTTCAAAACCTTTACTGAATTCTAAAATTATGAGCAATGTGCCAATTCAGGCTCGCTATAACTCTGAATCATTTGAAATATCGGGTTTACCTTCAAGTTGTGAAGTTGTTTTGACAGGTGAGGCTGCCAATGTCAATAATGCAGCTACTAAAAATGGTTACTGTCAGATTAATCTTGAAGGTTATACTGAAGGTACACATTCAATTAATGTCTCAGCACTTGGATATGGTGATAATGTCACAACGACTGTAACTCCAAGTAATATAACCGTGACCTTAAAGAAGATTACATCAAGACAGTTTGAAATCGGTTATGATTTTATTAATCTTGATAAGATGGATTCCAAATATATACTTAGTACCCCAGAATTCGCTAGTGGTACCAAGGTTAATATTCGTGCATCACAGGATACACTGGATTCAATCGTAATGGTTAAGGCTCTGATTGATGTTGAAGGCAAGACTGGAGATTTCTCATCAAGCGCAACACTTGTAGCCTATAATAAACAGGGTGAAGCTGTTAAGGCTAATATCAATCCAAGTACGATTGATGTGAGCGTCAAAGTATCATCACCACACAAAGCTGTGCCTATTGTGCTTGATCTCTTTGGAGAGGTGCCAAATGGAATGGCGATTGAATCAATCGCACTTGATCATCAGACGGCTGTAATCTATGGTAGTGAAGCAGTACTTAATACGATTGAACAGGTTTCAATTGAATATGATGCATCTACTCTGACTGGTGATACCAA
Organism: Bacillota bacterium; assembly: GCA_029097145.1. Taxonomy (GTDB): domain Bacteria; phylum Bacillota_I; class Bacilli_A; order Erysipelotrichales; family Erysipelotrichaceae; genus JAHHTG01. The sequence continues at coordinate 13,262 of JAQXNC010000031.1, read as the reverse complement.
GGTCGTTCAGCCTTTAACTCTTCCTGACGGCGTAACTTCAAGTGATGTATCATTGATTACATTAGATGTTAAACTGTCAGAAGCTGTCACCAAGACTATTAAGGATGTCAATATCAATTATCGCAATAATACTAATAACTATTCAGCAGTTGATGTAAGTATGACAAAGGTTGATGTTGAAATTACTGGAACTAATACAAATGTTGAAGAAATCAGTGCTGCTAATCTGTTTGTATATATTGATCTTGAAGGTTTATCACCTGGTACATATGACCTGCCTTTAAATATTGAAAGAATTTCTGGTAATTCATATGTCAAGCTGAATCTCAAACAGAAGACATTGCACATCACTCTTGAAGGGGATAATATCGATGAAGAACAGGAGAATTTAGAATAAATGGGTAAGTATTTTGGAACTGATGGAATTCGTGGAGTTGCAAATAAAGGCTTAACGACTGAAATCGCATATCGTGTAGGGTCTTTTCTGGGAGACTACTATTCAAAAGGTAAGAAAGCCAGAATTGTCATAGGTAAAGATACACGTCTATCTTCATCAATGCTGGAGAACGCTCTGGCAGCTGGTATCAGTGCCTATGGTGGAGACTGTTATCTTTTATCATATACCAGCACACCGTGTCTGGCTTATGTAACATCAAGTGAAAAATTTGACTGCGGTGTCATGATTAGTGCCAGTCATAATCCTTTCTATGACAATGGGATTAAGGTTTTCTCAAATACAGGTCTTAAACTTGATAGTTCAATAGAGCTTGAAATAGAAAATTATATTGATAATCCGACAGGATTAACCCCAAGAACACATGAAAATATCGGTCAGGTAATTGCCTATCACGAGGGTGTTGAAAACTATTTTAACTGGCTTGATCAGCTCTTTGATTTTGATTTGAGTCATTTAAATATCGCTCTTGATCTGGCTAATGGTTCAAACAGTTATACAGCTAAAGAAGTATTGAGCCGTAAAGGAGCTAATTTATATATCATTAATGATAAACCTGATGGAGTGAATATTAATACCAACTGTGGTTCAACACATCTGGGAATGCTTTCAGAGTTTATGAGAGATGGTGATTATGATATAGGGTTTGCCTTTGATGGTGATGCAGACCGTGTATTGATAGTTGATGCGAATGGCGATGTTGTTGACGGAGATAAGATTATGTATATCCTGTCAAAACATTTAAAGAGTAAGGGTATGCTTGATGGTAATGCCATGGTTACTACAGTAATGTCAAATATCGGTTTATTTAAGGCGTTAGACCGTGTAGGTATCAATTACGATATTACTCCAGTTGGTGATAAGAATGTCGTTGATTCACTGGTTAAAAATGGTTTTGTGATTGGTGGTGAACAGTCTGGACACATCATCAATACTCATGATGGTTTATTTGGCGATGGTCTTAAGACTGCAATGAGTATTCTTGAAGTAATGTGTGATACTAAACTTGATATCGATGAACTTGCAAAGGATGTGGTAGTATATCCACAGCTTCTGATTAATGAAAAGGTTCATGATAAGAATATTGTCTTAAATGATGAAGATATTAAGGCTAAGATTGATGATATCGCTCATCGTTTAAAGGATGAAGGACGAATTCTTGTAAGACCAAGTGGTACTGAACCTTTAATTCGTGTAATGGTTGAAGCTAAGACTGATGAAATCTGTCATGATCTGGTTTATGAAGTTATTGACCTTATGAAGGAGAAAGGTTATACACTATAGTTTAAATGGAACGCTTAATTGCGTTCTTTTATTTTGGGGTTTGGTGGATGTTTTTGTAATAAAGAAGTAGGAGGTGAAGTAATGCAAATATATCTGACAAATCTTGGGAAGTATAATGAAGGACATCTTATGGGTGAATGGGTTAAACTGCCTGTAAGTGAAAAAGAGTTTAAAGAAGTACTAGAAAGAATCGGAATTGATAAGGAGCATGAGGAATATTTTATCAGTGATTACGAAGTAGATGAAGATATAGCGAAGATTTCAGAATATTCATCAGTTGGATATCTGAATGAAATCGCTGAACTTGAAGAGATTCTCGAATCGACAACTCTAAGGGCTCTTAAGGCGCTTGTGAACTGCGGGTATTATGATGATATCCTTGAAGCCTATGAACATCTTCATGAATATATATTCTATGATGGAATGAATATTGGCGATATTATTGATGATATTCTTGACAGTGAGAATGTTTCAACATATATCAGAAGCTACATCGATTATGAAAGAATGAGTCGTGATTTATCGCTCAGTGGATATCAGAATACAGAATATGGTGTAATTGTTAGCTAGTTGATTAAACATGAATGTGTTATTATTTTGTTAGGTGATTGAAATGAAAAAAATTATTAATATCGTTGAAGATGAAAAAGACTTAAACGAACTAGTGAAACGTTATCTTGAAAAGGAAGGATACTATATTAATTCATACCTGACATTTGATGAGGCATATTCACATCTGGATGATCCATGTGATCTTTGGGTTTTAGATATTATGCTTGATGATAAGAGTGGTTTTGATCTGATTGAAGAAATTAAAGGTCGCAATAAGGATATACCAGTAATCTTTATGAGTGCCCGTGATAAAGAATTTGATCGCATTATTGGACTTGAGAAGGGTAGTGATGACTATATCACCAAACCATTCTCACCAAAAGAACTGGTACTTAGAGTTAATAATATTATTAAACGTGTTTATCGTGATGATGAAAAGATAATGATTGATGGATATGAAATTGATGAGAATCAGCGTATTGTCTATGAGAATGGCAAAGTTGTTGATTTAACGACTAAGGAATTTGATTTACTGATGTTGTTTGTCAAAAATAAAGGAACGGCTTTTTTAAGAGAACAGATACTGGTTAAGGTCTGGGATTCTAACTTTTATGGTTCTGACCGCGTCGTTGATGATACACTGAGAAGACTTAGAAAGAAGATGCCAAATATTAATATTCAGACTATTTATGGATTTGGCTATCGTTTAGGATAATGAAGAGGCTCAGAATATGGGTTAAATGTTTAACCCTGCTGCAGCAGTTTCTTCTGATATCATTTCTTGTCGTAACATTCTTTATCATTTTCTTCTTTACCTTTCTGCCAAGGAATATTGATAATTTTGTCAATGTGCAGATGTTTAACAGTATTCATTTATCTCAGGATGATTATATTCAGAATAATCTCTTTTCGTCTAAATATACGAATGATTTTGATTCAAATGTAAGTCATCATATCTATTCGATACAGTCAAAGAGATATCTTGAGAATATTGATGTTGAAAGTCCGATATATGATATTCTGAATATTATAGACCCAGTTATTGAAGAAGATATCTATGATGGAGATTTCTATTATGAAGGGCGTAATGTCGTTTATACTATCAGAAAAGTAAATGAGAATTATAATCTGGTTTCCATAATCAAGAATGATTATCGAAACTCTTTTAGAAGTGCTCTGGTTGACAGTACTATCAATACAACTCTTTTAATGGTTATTGGCCTTTATACATTTTTAATGCTTTGGGTGGTATCGCTGATTCATCCTCTTAATCTGATTAAGAATTATATTGAAAAGACCAAGAAAGGTGAAAAGGCAACGTTATCTATTGATCGTAAGGATGAAATTGGTGAAGTAGCTGAAGCGTTAGTAGATATGAATGAAGAGTTGTCTAAACAGGCCAAGATTCGTGAAGAGATGATTCAGAATATTTCACATGATTTAAAGACACCAATTGCGACTATCAAGTCATATAGTGAAAGTATTAAGGATGGTATTTATCCATATGATACACTTGAAAAGAGTGTCGATGTGATTATTGAACATGCTGATCGCCTTGAAAAAAAAGTATACAGTTTAATCACATTTAATAAACTCGGATATCTGGTTGATGAACTTGAGCCTGGTGATAATCTGGAAATGAAGCCAATAGTTCAGGGAGCAATTCTTGCAGCCAATGTTTTAAGAGGAGATATAGTCATTGAAACTGAACTTGAAGATATTTATTTCCATGGTGAAATGGAACCATGGAGAATTGTTGTAGAAAATCTTCTGGACAATGCATTAAGATATGCCAAATCGGTTGTCAGAATTACTCTTAATAATGATGGACTTTCTATCTATAATGATGGTGATCTGATGGATAAAGAACGAATTGAAAAACTCTTTAAACCTTATGAGAAAGGCAATAAAGGACGTTTTGGACTTGGATTATCAATTGTCAGAAGAGTAACAGAAACCTATGGGTATGTCGTTGTTGGGGAGAATATGAATGATGGCGTTATATTCAGGGTTATTAAACCTAAAGTTAAAAGGTCTAAGAAACAAAGTGCTAAACAGGCTTAATTATTATATAATAGTGACGTGAGTACGATATTAGTTGATGGATTGAAATGTAATTATTATAAATATGGTGAAAGAGGCATAAGTGTCGTCTTAATGCACGGCTGGGGACAGAATACCGTGATGATGGAACACATTGCCCTTTTTCTCAAGGATCATTTCGTTGTATATAACTTTGATTTTCCGGGTTTTGGCAAAAGTGATGAACCTAAAAGAGCTTTTTCTGTTGAGGATTATACTGAATGGTTCGCTCATTTTTTGAATGAACTTGGTGTTGAAAACCCAATACTGATTGGGCATTCATTTGGATGCCGTGTAGCTGTTCGTTATGCCTATAAACATCCAGTTAGAAGAATGGTTTTAACTGGTGCAGCTGGTGTCAGGGATAAACATGGGATTGATTATTATGCCAAGATTTATACCTATAAGGCAGCCAAGAAACTTCTGTCACCTTTTAAGGGTCAACTCTCTAAACTGCAGTCAAAGGTAGGCAGCGAAGATTATCGTAATGCCAGCGGTGTAATGCGTGAGACCCTTGTGAAGGTTGTCAATGATGATGTCAGTGATATCTTAAAGGATATTAATGTTGAAACACTGCTTGTATTTGGTGAAAATGATGAGGCAACACCGCTTGCGAAGGGTCGATTCATGGAAAAGGAAATGCCAAATGCTGCCCTGGTAGTCTTTGAAGGTGATGATCATTTCGCATATTTCAATCAAGCTAATCGTTTTAATTTAGTTCTGGAGGCTTTTTTAAGAAGAGACTATGACATATACTGATTTGATAGTGATTATTGTATTACTGTCACTGATGGTGACATATACTAAACATGCCTTACATATTTTTCAGCAGAATCGTTATGAGTTCGAAAGATATACCAAATGGCTTTTAAATTTAAAGAATTATCAGCTGAATGACTATTTTGTTTTTGTAGCTGTATTATTTATTGTGGATTATTTATCAGGGCGATACATTCAAAAATATCAGACGATCGCAATACTGGGGGCTGTAATACTCTTTACAGTAAATAATCTCTATCTTGAAAGTAAGAAGAGTTATATCAAACCACTTGTCTATACACCAAGAGTTAAGCGTCAGATTGCATGTACGGTTGTTATTGATATTTTAATGGTGATGGCTTTATATAAAGTGCTGAAACTTGATATCTTTGTGATTGCGACAGTATTACCACTTTTTGTATGGCTTGTCATTTATCTTATGGCGATTATCATGTTGCCAATAGAAAAAGCTATAAATAAACGTTTTGAAAATGAAGGAAGGGCTATTCTTGATTCGATGAATAATCTTAAAAAGATTGGGATTACCGGATCTTTTGGTAAAACTTCAGTCAAGAATATCGTTGAGAATATAATCTCAGATCATTTTTATACATTGATGACACCAGCTTCATATAATACTCCGATGGGTATCACAAGAACCATCAGAGAGATGATGAAACCTATTCATGAAGTTTTTGTCTGTGAAATGGGTGCAGACCATGTCGGTGATATTGAATATCTGATGGATTATGTTAAACCACAGATTGGTATTGTGACATCGATTGGTCCTCAGCATCTCAATACTTTTCATTCACTTGAAAACATCATCAATGAAAAGATGAAGATGATTGAAATGCTTGATGAAAAGGGTTTTGGGGTCATCAATCTCGATAATGAATATATCGCTCAATACAAAATTAAAAATCCTGTAAGAGTAGTCAGTGTTGGGATTAAGAATCATGATGCTGATTATGTAGCCTACGATATCGATTATGATGAAAATGGATCAAGTTTTAAGGTTATGATCGATGGTGAGGAATACGTTTTTGAGACTGTTCTTTTAGGTGAACACAATATTATGAATGTACTGATTGGTATAGCTACAGCTTTTAATATGGGTGTGAAACCAGCAGATATTCAAAGTTCTGTTGCCAGAATTAAACGTATTGAACATCGTCTCGAACTTAAGAAAATTAACGGTTATACATTTATTGATAACGCCTTTAATTCCAATCCGGTTGGATGTAAACTCTCACTTGATGTATTAAAGAAAATGCATGGCAGAAGAGTGATAGTTACTCCAGGACTGATTGATCTTGGTGAAAAGGAATATGAATATAATTATGATTTTGGATTATATATGAAAGATCGGGCTGATTATGTCTTACTGGTAGGCAAAGTTCAGACTAAGCCGATATATGATGGCTTGATGAAAAGCGGTTTCGATTCAAATAATATTATCGTTTTTGATAGTGTTAAAGAAGCTTTTGATTATATATATCAGCATTTTACGCATGAAGATACTATTCTTCTTGAAAATGATCTTCCTGATGCGTTCAGTCACTAGAATAGTGATATAATTGTAACGTTTAGAGGTATTGTAATGAAAATTAAAGTAGGAGTATTTTTTGGTGGTGAATCCTGTGAACATGAAATTTCATGTATAACTGCCAACCAGGTATTACACGCACTTGATAGTGACAAATATGAAGTCATTCCGGTTTATATCGCAAAGAATCGTGATTTATATACTGGAGATGAACTTTTTGATTTAAGTAATTATTATTCACTTAATGAATTGGTGAGTAAACTGAAGAAGATATCATTAGTGAAAGATGGCAATAAGGTTTATATCAAACCTGTTAAATCTTCTTTATTCGAAAAGAAGGAAACAATTGATGTAGCTTTTCTGGCTGTTCATGGTACTAATGGTGAAGATGGAACATTACAGGGATTTATGGAAATGATGAAACTTCCTTATACTTCATGTGATGTTTTAGGAAGTGCTATTGGTCAGGATAAGGCTATTATGAAAGAAATCTTTGCATATGAAGGAATTCCAATGGTTGACTGGACTTATTTCTATTATGATGATTATGCCAAGAATGAAGCTTCATATTTATCAAGAGTTGCTGAAATAGGATATCCAGTTATCATTAAACCTGCCAATCTTGGTTCAAGCATCGGTATTGAAGTCGCTCATGATGAAGAAGAATTTAAGACAAAAGTTAAAGAAGTTAAAGAATACGATTTAAAGATTGTAGTTGAAAAACTGATTCAGAATCTAAAGGAAGTTAACTGTTCAGTTATGGGTAGTCTCTTTGATGCCAAGGCATCACCAATCGAGGAAGTTTTAAAAGGTGATGAAATATTATCTTTTGAAGATAAATATGTTGGAAATGCCAAAGGTTCTAAAGGTGCAAAGGGTGCCAAGGTTCCTCAAAAGGGTTCTAAGGGCATGGCAACTACCAAACGTAAAGTTCCAGCTGATTTAACAGATGAAGCAACCAGCTATATCAAGAATGTATCACTTAAGGTCTTTAAGGCGTTAAATGCCAATGGATGTGTTCGTATCGATTTTATGATTGATAGGGATACCGATAAGATTTACGTCAATGAGATCAATACTATTCCTGGTTCTCTGGCTTTCTATTTATGGAATGAAGAGGGAATTGACTTCAGTAAGGAATGTGATATTCTGATTGAAAATGCTTTAAAACGTTATCGAATCAAAGAGAAGATGACTTTCTCATTTGATACAAATATATTGAGTACATTTAGGAGGAAATAAAAATGTCTACACCACATAACAATGCCAATTATGGCGATATCGCTAAAACAGTCCTGATGCCTGGTGATCCACTTAGAGCCAAGTTTATCGCTGAAACATTCTTAGAAAATCCAGTTTTATTCAATACTGTACGTAATATGTTTGGATATACTGGTACATACAAAGGTAAGAAGGTATCTGTCATGGGTTCAGGCATGGGTATGCCTAGTATCGGTATATATTCATATGAGTTATATAATGAATATGGAGTAGAAAATATTATCCGTATTGGATCAGCTGGTGGTTATACTAAGGAAGCTAAAATTTATGATGTAATCTTAGCTAATAAGGCATACAGTGAATCAAGCTATGCTAAGACACAGTGTGGATATGAATCTGATACATTATATCCAGATGCTGAATTAAATGATAAATTAAAGAAGGCAGCCAAAGAGCTGAATATTCCTTTACAGGAAGGTGGTATTCATTCAAGTGATGTCTTCTATCGTCAGGGTGGTTCTGATTATATGAAGGATGTCGTTGAAAAAGGCTGTGTTGCGGTTGAGATGGAGAGCTTTGCTTTATTCTCAAATGCCAGAGTTTTAGGTAAAAAGGCAGCATGTCTTGTGACTATTTCAGATTCATTTGTAACACCTGAGATTACAACTGCTGAAGAAAGACAGACAAGCTTCACAAATATGATGAAAATTGCTTTAGAAGCAGCAATTCAAGATTAGTTAATAAACTAATCTTTTTAATAATGGATGATTTATGAAAAAGAAACTATTTTATAAAATTACTATTCTGTTTATTGTTGGACTGATGTTGGTAATGAGTGTTCTGACAGTTGCAATACCTGCTATAAGAGGTTAATAATGAAAAAAATATTCATATTACTGCTTCTTGTATGTCTTATGGGTTGTGCTAAGATTAATGATTTTATCAAATCTGATGAACTTTTAGATATGGGATATGATGAAAAGACTGTCAGTATGATTGAAGAATATGGAATTCGTGAAAATGTCATGAAGTATCCATATAATGAGAATCTGAAGACATTAATAGAAGATCCAAGTTTTATTAAAGAGAATATCGATGAATACTTAAGTTTGAATGAACTTAAAACCGATGATTGCCTGATGGTTGTCAACAGAGGTTATACAGATGATGTTGAAGAATACAGTGAAGATTTATTGAATCTCATGAGAACTGATTATTATCTGCATTCAAGACATCAAAGATATCTTGAAATGGTTAATAATGGTTATAGTTACCGCGATGCAATTGAAATTGTCAATGCAAATCGTGACTATGAGGCTTATACATATACCATTGATAGTAATCTGGGTGATGATATTCTGATGATAGCCAATAAGTACTATACATTGAACGATTATGTACCAGATGATCTTGTATCGATTGATGGAAACTATGGTATTGAAGGATATATGCGTGAAGAAGCTTATAATGCCTATGTTAAGATGGCAGATGATGCATCGATGGATGGTATGTCATTATGGATTACATCGCCATATCGATCATACAGCTCACAAAATCGCATATATAACAGTTATCTTGAAAATGATCCTCAGTATATTGTCGATACATATAGCTCAAGACCAGGGTATTCAGATCATCAGACGGGATTAACAGCCGATATTATTGCGCCAGGTTATGATTTTGGTAGTTTTGCATATTCAGATGAATTTAAATGGCTCAGTGAAAATGCCTATAAATATGGATTTATCTTAAGATATCCTAAAGGCAAGGAAAACATTACTGGGTATACATATGAATCGTGGCATTATCGCTATGTCGGCGAGAAAGTTGCCTCATATATTCATGACACCGGCATTACTTTTGATGAATATTATGCATACTTTATTTCTGGAGAACACTAATGAATAAGAAAAAGATACTGATGTCGATAGTAGGGCTTTTGATTATTGCGATTGGCTTATCATCAGCATACTATATGACAATCACTGATAAGGATAATAGTGTTGATACATCAACTGTCAGTGATAAGACAGAAAACGTGAATAAATATCAGGATATTATTGATGAATATGATACCAATAAGGCTATAAACGCTGAGTTTACTGGGTTTATACGTTTTGAAAGTGGGATTATTGATGAACCTTTTGTATTGCCTAAGGACGATGATATCATTGAAGCCTATGACAAATATCTGCGTACTGCCTGGGATACAATGAGTGAAGACCCTGAAGGTACAGTTTTTATGGATCCATATAACACGCTTGATGATCAGAATCTTGTATTGTATGGTCACTATGTTTATCCTTCGTATGAACCATCTATGACGCATATGTTTACACCTTTACATCTTCTAAAAGACGAAAAGAATTATGAAGAAAACAGATTTATCGATCTGATTTTTGAAAATGAAATCAGAAGATATGAGGTAGCTCATGTCTATTATGCAAGACTTTATGATGATGAAAATATCCTTGAAGAGGGTATGGAATATATGTATACAAGTTTTGATTCTGAAGGACTTGAATATTATTTAAAGAGAGTTAAGGAAGAAGAGTTCTATAACACTGGAGTTGAGATTAGTGCTGATGACAGATTTTTAACACTTCAGACATGTGTTGAAGACCATGATGAATTAAGACTGATTATTGTGGCTAAAGAAATTGAAATTATTAAGATGAGATAGAATATGAAAAAAGAAGAAATACTTGAATTTTTAAACAGTAATAATTATAAACGTGTATCAGGTTCAAAAGAAGAACTGTTACTGGCACAAGCGATTGCTGAAAAATGTACTAAGATGGGTGTTGAAAGTCAAATTGAAGCATTTGATGTCAATGAAGCTGATATTGAAGACTGTCATCTATTTACTGAAATAGGCGAGATTAAGGCTAAAGGATATCGTCTTGGAGGATACACCAGCGAATTAAAGGCACCACTTTACTATCTGCGCAGTAATGATGATTATTCACTAAGTAATGTAAAGGGCAAGATAGTTTTAAAGACAGGGTACTTTGGTAAATGGTTATATAACGATATAGTCAAAAATGGGGCATTAGGCATAATAACGACCAGTGGACTTCAGACAGATAATCACGAAGACATCGATAATCGTGAACTGAGAACTGTTGTATCTGAAGGACTTGATCGTTTGCCATGTGTCAATATCAATATTAAGGATGCCATGCGCCTAATAAATGAGAATGTTAAAGAAGTAACGATATCGGTTAAGGGAAATGATTATATCAATCAGTCACATAATGTAATTGCCAGAATTGATGGTGAAACAGAAGAAAAGATTGTTTTGACTGCTCATTATGACTCATCACCTCTATCAAATGGTATTTATGACAATCTATCTGGTACAGTTGGGCTATTGGCAATAATGGATAAATTTAAGGATACAAAACCACACTATGGACTGGAATTTGTTTTCTGTGGTTCAGAAGAACGCGGACTTCTGGGTTCAAGAGCTTATGTGAAGAGTCATGAACTTGATAATATCAGACTGGTGATCAATCTTGATATGATTGGCTCAACGCTTGGTGAAAGTATTGCCTGCTGTACAAGCGAGGAAAAACTCGTTCACTATATTGAATATATGGGCTACGAATACGGTTATCCTCTTTCTGCTTATCAGGATGTCTATTCAAGTGATTCAACGCCATTTGCAGATAAAGGTATTCCAGCTGTGTCTTTTGCCCGCCTTGATCCACATGATATGCAGATTATTCATAACCGTTATGATACGATGGACAATATGAATATGAATAACCTCTATGAAGATGTTGAATTCATCAGTGCTTTTTTAAATCGCATGGCAAATGCCAAGTATCTGCCAGTTAAACGCGAAATGCCTGAGAATATGAAAGAAAAACTTGATGAGTACAATTTAAGGAAAAGACCTAAAAAGAAATAATATTATGATTAATATTAGAAGAGCTGAAGAGATTGATATACCAAGAGTTAAAGATTTACTGTTGCAGGTATTAAATGTTCATTATGAAGGACGTAAAGATATTTTTAAAAAGGGTACAACCAAATATACAGATGCAGAACTGATTGATATTTTTAAAGATGATTCTCGACCAGTATTTGTAGCTGTTAATGATAATATGGTTGTCGGGTATGCTTTCTGTATTTTTGAAGAAATTACCAACAGCAACAATATGCATGATATGAAGACACTTTATATCGATGATTTATGTGTCGATGAAAGCGTTCGTCATCAGCATATCGGCACTAGACTTTATGAACATGTCTTAGACTTTGCAAAGTGTAATGGCTGTTATAGAGTGACGCTCAATGTATGGTCATTTAATGATAAAGCCATCAGTTTCTATAATAAATGTGGTATGGAACCTTTAAAGGTTACAATGGAAAAGGTGTTATAAAAAAACAACCCAGATCGTTTGATCTGGGTTTAGATTACTTTGGCGCGCCTAACAGGACTTGAACCTGCACTCGTTTGAATCGGAATCAAATACTTTATCCAGTTAAGCTATAGGCGCTTATTTACCGCTACTGCCAAAACCGCCTTCGCGCTCAGTTTCGATGTCTTCTTCTTGAGCCAGGAAATAAGGCAGGAATACACCCTGAGTGAAACGTTCACCAGCATTAAGGGTAAAATCTTTATTACCGCGATTTACAATGCTGGTAATCATATGGCCTTCGTTTTTAGCGTTGTAGTAGTCTGAATCTATAATACCAACAGTATTGGTTAAAGTCATCTGGAATTTCATTCCTAATGATGAACGTGGATAAATATGCAGAACATATCCCTGTTCCATATAACATCTGATACCTGTAGGTATTCTGATTGATTCACCAGGTTTTAATGTGATAGTGACAGTTGAGACAAAATCATATCCGGCACTGCCTTTGGTCGCTCTTTTAGGTAATTGAATATTATCGTATACTTCTCTTAATTCCTTTTCATCGATATCGTTAGTGATAAGATTACGATAATCAGCAGTAAATTGTTCAAAAGAAACCTTTTCAAATCTAGCAATATAATTTTTCATAAAAAAATTATAACATTATACTTGCAAAAATAAAATAGTCATGATATTATAAATAAGCGCTGAACGGCAAGCATTGGAGTGAAGAAGTACTCAAGAGGCCGAAGAGGTGCCCCTGCTAAGGGCATAGGTCGGGAAACCGGCGCGAGGGTTCAAATCCCTCCTTCTTCGCCAAAATACTTAAAGTGGTCCGGTGGTGTAGCGGTTAACATGCCTCCCTGTCACGGAGGAGATCGCGGGTTCGATTCCCGTCCGGACCGCCATTATATGCAGATGTAGTTCAATGGTAGAACGCGACCTTGCCAAGGTCGACACGAGGGTTCGATTCCCTTCATCTGCTCCA